>DHFX01000023.1 GCA_002402455.1 Candidatus Dojkabacteria bacterium UBA4813 | reverse complement strand
TGTATGACAGCAGAACAAAATTGTCAGAGAACGTAGTTAGTGATGTTAAAGAATTTTTCAAGGAGACTGCCTTTAATACCGTTGTGCCTAGAAATGTAAGATTGTCAGAAGCACCATCTTATGGTCAAACAATATTTCAATATGACGAGAAATCTACAGGAGCTTTGGCATATAAAAAGCTTGCTGGAGAATTTATAAAAAGGTTTAAAGTTTAAATTTTAAATTCAATCAGTATGACTAACACACCAAGGTTAGGAAAGGGATTAGCAGCGTTAATAGATTCTAAAGAAATAGAGAACTCCAATAGTGCTTATAATCCCAACTTTGATATTACAAAGATCCAACCTAATCCTTACCAACCAAGAATGCAAATAGACCCAGAGGAATTAATAGAGATCGCAGATTCCGTCAGAGAAAAAGGGGTCATACAGCCCTTGATTATTACCAAAGACAAGGATTCTGATAACTATTTCCTTATAGCGGGAGAGCGAAGATTAAAAGCTGCTCAACTGGCAGGACTTAAAACAGTCCCCATTGTATTAAAAGAGAGTTCCCCATTAGAGATGCTTGAACTCGCTCTCATTGAGAATATTCAAAGGCAAGATCTTAACCCACTAGAAGAGGCTTACGCCTTTCAGCAAATGGTAGAAGAATTTGGTATTTCTCAAGATGAAATTGCCCAGAAAGTTGGTTTAAGCAGGGTTACAGTTACAAATAAAATTCGTCTTCTAACTATCCCAGAGGAAGTAAAAGAGGATGTTTTAAACGGGAAACTATCGGAGGGTCATGCGAGGGCATTACTTGGTTTAAAAGACGACACCTCATTAATAGCGGCTGCGGATCTCGTTGTTAAAAGAGGTATGAGTGTTAGGGAAACGGAAGCTTTAGTTAGAAAGATAAATTACGGTAAAGGATCTACTACGAAACATTGGAGAAAAAGTGACAGAGAAACAGAAAAATATTCCGAAATGTTAAGTAGAAAACTTGGGTTTACTGCAAATATTACGAAAATGACAAAAGGTGGGAAAGTTGTAATTAGATATAACACAAAAGAAGAATTGAAAGACTTAATGGAAAAACTTCTAAACCAGTAGAATTACTTGGAATTGGTAACCTCTTGTCTTAACTTCTCGTAAGTTAATATTCCTGCACTCACGCTTACATTTAGGGATCCGATACCTTCTCGCATTGGGATAGATATCTTACCATCTACCCTTTCCATAATCCCGGCAGAAATACCTACATCTTCGGCTCCCAGTACAAATGCAATTGGACCTCTCAGGTCTTTTTCAAAGTAAGGTTGACCTTCCATGTCTACGGCATAAACTTTAATATCGTTTTCCTTTAGGGTTTTAACAGCATTGAAAAGATTCATTTCTACAAGGGGTACTCTCTCCGCTGCTCCCATAGATATTCTAATAGTTTCATCGGATACCAAACTTTTTTTCTGAGGATTAACAATAACACCATTAACACCGACACCAAAGGCCGTCCTCGTTATTGCTGCAACATTTTGTGTGTATTTGAGATTGTCTAAGATTAAGAAAAACGGCTGTTTCCCCTCTTGATAAATCTTATCCAGAAGTTCTGTTAATTTCCAATCATTTTGGGAATACATATAACCGATAATGCTCTCGGATGAAGAACTCCTTAGCTTTCTGTTTATAACCCTTCTGGAAACTTTAACAACCGGAATATTTTTCTTTCCTGCTAATTCAAATATCTCTTTACTCTTAGGATCTTTAAAAGCATTACCAACAGCAAAGATCTTTTCAAAGTCTCGACCCTCCTTCAACAACTCTAAAAGAGCATTTTTGCTCTCTATCTGTATAAATTGAGACTTAGGCATAATGTTACTCTGATTCTACCACATCTATATAAAATTGCCCTCTCTTAAAACCGGTCATCCTTCTAAACTGGACTACACCGTCTGTTTTAGCGTGAATTGAGTAGGTTTTAGACATATATGTATTTTTACCGGGATGAAAAACAGAACCGTTCTGTTTAACAATTATATTACCGGATTTGACGGATTCCCCTGCGTATTTTTTAAGTCCTAATCTTTTTCCGGCAACATTACCGAAGTTCGTTGATGTTGCTGCCGCTGCTACATGTGACATTGCTTATGTAATTTCAATTTATTCTAAATACTACGTTCTTTGTAGTATGTAAATGTTCCTTGTGATAATACTATTTTTACGACCCCACTTCAAGTCCTTGTTGGGAGAAAGTTCTGAATTTAGGAGTTTCCATCTGTTGCTAATTACATCATAGATACTAAAGGTTTTCCAACCGTCATCTGTTTTGTAAGAAGGGATTATTAAGACCATTTTACTACCCCTAACTCCAACTTCATCATCTAACATCTTAAAAAGAGATAGATATAATCCTTTTACTAAATTAAGTAGTTGTTCATCTTTCTCTTTAGATACAACATTTTTCTGTGGGGGACCCATAAACGGTTCGCAAACTACTGCATCTATTTTTGTGTTCTTTAATTCTTTAATAACTTCTTTATCAGGATTTGTAACATCCAATTTAAAAAGCTCGTAAATTATATCTCCTAAGTAACCCTGTTTATTTAACCATTTAATATTTTCCTCCGTATAGTAAAGAGCATTTTCATCCGTGTCGGAGCCTAGAAAATTGTAACCTAATACAGCTGCTTCCATCAGGATTGTTCCTGAACCACAGAACGGATCCCATATCGTACCTTCCTTTAATCCGGCAAAGTTAACCATCATTCTGGCAAGTTTTGGTGGTAGTACTCCCATCTTAATGTCAGAATAAGGCCTGTTCATATCTCTCTCCACATAACCTTCTAAATCCTGTATAGCAATAGTGTTCCCATATATCTCTTTTCCTCTTTGGTGATTTTTTATTATTGACAATTCAAAACCTTTTTCAAGGATGTTATTGTTGATAACCTGTGCTGCATTAAGTTCAAAACCTGAGCCTTTTGGAATTAAGAATCTCGTGGTTACCCCACTCTCTCTTAAACCTTTCTTAATCTGGTTTGCAAGCTTCTTAATGAAGGTATTGTCTTTTCTTGCGTCCGACCTGTCTAGTTCTCCCAGTAGGCTTATACCAAACACAACTCTATCTTCACTCTCTTCAAACTTTTTTAAAAAAGTCTCTGTATTTTCTATAATTTCCCCATATCTTACAAATCCCCCTAGTCTATTAAATACCTTGCTTAAGGTCTCTTCAGTAACATCGTCACTTTTAATTAAGAATATATTCCCCGTAAAAAGGTGTATGTTATCTTTGCTTAAACCATATAACTGAAACACAGATACTAGCTCTACGTATGAGAGTGTAGGAAAACTCCCCGCTTGGAAAAAATATTGCTTAGACATTACGATATCTTTTTAACAAGTACTCTTGTTATCTGGGGTCTAAAACCGTATCTTCTTCTGGATCTGGATTTTGCTTTATATGTAAGACCATCTATCTTCTCACCCTTTTTCTGGGAAGTAATTTCTAAAGCTACTTTAGCATCTTCAACGAGTGGCTTACCTATCTTGGTGTCTTTTCCGTCCCAAATAAGTAAAACATCCTTAATTTCTATTTTATCTCCTTTCTTTCCCGGTAATTTACCAACCTCATACTCTTTGCCCTCAAAAACTTTTAGTTGTGAACCGGCTAGTTTAATAACTGCGAATTTTGAGTTCTTCTCTGTGGTCTCTTTCTTTGGTTTTGTGGTTGTTTTTCCTGTGTCTGACATCATGAGGGATTTTAATTTAATATTTATGAAAAGTCAACTTTACATAAAAAAGGAATTCGTTAGGAATCAATAAATTCCTCCTGCAACATCACATCCCCCTTCGTTTTGTCACTTTCTTTCTTAACATTCTGTACAAGCCCCAAAGCTAGGAGGGTCATAACTGTGATACTCCCACCTGCACTCATAAGAGGCAAAGGAATACCAGTCGCAGGAATAGCCCCCATATTGGTTCCCAAGTTAATAAAGACCTCAAAGAGAAGCTTTATACCGACGCCCAATACAAGAAGAGAAAAAAATTGTTCCTTAGAAGTATCCATAGCTATTAATAAACAGTAAACTATTAAATAACCATACAGAGCTATTAACAAAAGGCTTCCTATAAGTCCAAATTCTTCTGCAAAAGATGCAAATATGAAGTCAGTTTGATGCTCAGGAAGAAAATCCCTTTTACTCTGTGTCCCATTACCAAAACCCTTTCCCACCAATTGCCCCGACCCGATTGCAATTCTAGCTTGGTTTACATTAAAACCGATGTCTGATTCTGTTTCTGATGGGTTAAGGAACGCTATTATTCTGTCCTTTTGGTAATCCTGAAGTATGCCCTGCCATGCCACAGAAGAGAACAAGCCCAAAAAGATCCCAAAGATTAGAGATATAACTACAGCCTTTCTCCAAGAGTTTTGAGAATAGAATATAAAGATGGTTAATATTACCCCAGGAATTATCAGTAAATACCAGCCTAAGCTTCCTGTTATTGTTCCTAGAAGAAAACCTCCTAAGACAAAGCCTAGAACAAGCAAAACTGCACTGTTTCTAAGAGGGTTGGTCAAGCCCATGAAGGCAACAAAAAACCAGATTAAAAGCGTCAATAAGGACATACTTGCATTTGGTTGAAGGTATATTAAAACAACATAAGGAATGGTTAAAAGAAAAGATATCCCAAAAAGGAACCATTCATTAAGGCTTTCCTTTTTTGACATTAATACTGCGGTATATATAATCACCACTAACTTTGCAATTTCGGCAGGTTGTATCTGTACACCTCCAATAACAAGCCACCTTCTTACATTGCTTATTGTCGGAGCAAAAAGTAGAGTTACGATCAAAAGAACTAAGGTTGGTAGGTATATTATAAGGAGGCTTTGCCAATGTTTAAGATAAGAAAGATCCACTTTAGAAACTAAAAAGAAAAGAATAAAACCAGATAAAACAAAGAGTATCTGCTTATAAACGATTTCCAAATCTCCAAAACCACCCTCAGGAAGAATCGTGGTTGAGAGCAATGTTAATATTCCTATTGCACAAAGAATTAGCAAGGGAAGGATTATACTTATTCCAAAAGAAGAACCTCTTTTGGTGTTTAAACTTAGTGAATTCATATTAGATTTATAGCATTACGGAAAGCTATTTACTACCCTTCTTTCTCATAAAAGCAGGAACATCTAAGGGATCCTCGCCTATGTCTTCCGGAATGTTTCCTCTCTTTACTTCCTTTATCTCTGGAGTCTCTTCTTTACTCTCATCTTCTTCAAAAGAAGGAAGGTCTTCTTGTGAGGTTTGCGTTGTGAACGGTTGTGTACTGTCTTCTTCTTCGTCCTCGGTTATTTCATCTTCATCTGAATCAAACCCGAATGTCCTAACAGAGGTAGGGGCTGTATACTCCTGTTGTTTTCTTGTAAAGATTTGTTTCTTTTCATCAAAACCTGTAGCTACAATGGTTATGGAAATCTCCTCTCCCATTTCCGGATCTATCTGTGCACCAAATTTAATATTTGCTGCAGGATCTACTGCCTCCTTTATGAGTTCGGATACAAGACTAATCTCCTGGAGTGTTAAATCTGAACCTACAACATTGTAAAGAACTCCCGTTGCACCCTCAATAGACATATCTAACAAAGGACTTGTTGTAGCTTCTCTTGCAGCTTTTTCTGCTCTGTTTTCTCCACTTGCTCTTCCTATACCCATTAATGCTGTTCCGGCGTTTTCCATTACGGATTTAGCATCATTAAAATCTGCATTAATATATCCTGTCTGACTAATTAAACCGGAAATACTATTTACACCCTCTGCCAACACAGAATCTACTTTCTTCATTGCATCTATAAAGGACAATCTTTCACTGTCGTCTACTATTTCAAGAAGTCTCTGATTTGGAACAATAATGAGGGTGTCCACCTTATCTCTAAGTGCATTTATCCCTTCTTCAGCTATCTCTTTTCTTTTGGTTCCCTCAAAATCAAACGGCCTTGTAACAACAGCCACTGTCAGTGCTCCCATGTTCTTAGCAACTCCGGCAATGATAGGAGCAGCACCTGTTCCTGTTCCTCCTCCCATTCCTGCCGTAATAAATACCATATTAGCACCCTCAAGAAGCTCTTGTATCTGGTCTAAGCTTTCTTCTGCTGCCTGTGCACCTAATTCATAATTACCACCGACACCTAAACCATGAGTCAATTCCTCTCCTAACTGTAGCGTTATTGGTGCTTGAGACATTTTTAATGTCTGGGCATCTGTATTGAATGCCATAAACTCAACACCATTAATATCATAGTCGGAGATCATTGTATTTATTGCATTACATCCCCCACCGCCAACTCCTACAACCTTAATTTTGGCGACTGGATCTACATTCGTTGTAACTAACATTCTACTTTACTGTTAAATTAAATTATTTCTTAGGGCAGTAAAGACTTAAACCATTCTGCTATTTTATTTAAAAATCCTCCTATATTAGCAGAACCCTTATCTCCAGAGGAGGAAATTTCTACGTCATCATCAAGAGCGTGCTTTATTAATCCCTGAACAGTAGCATAGGAGGGATCAGATATCTCTTCTACCAAACCTGTAAGCCCGGATGGATATCCGACTCTTGTAGCTACACCAAAAATATTCTGTGTTAGCTTAGTAAGATCTTTTAGTAAACTACTACCACCTGTAAGAACAATACCTGCTGGCATTGCAACTTCATATCCCGCTTTTGTGACATTTTCCTTTACCATTTCAAATATTTCTTCACATCTTGCTTCAACTATCTTCTGTAACATTTCCTTGGAAACTTTCTTGTCCACCCCTATTACGTTTAGGTCTATTTCCGGACCTTTACTCTTCTTCTTCGGCTCGTCTTCTTTCCTAAGTAGCGCCGGAGTAGAATCCAAATCCCTTCCTTTTGATTCGGAATATTTATTGTCCAAAAGATCTGACATATTTATCTTAATTTTCTCCGCTTCTTCAAGAGAAACCTGCAACCCGATTGCAATATCACTGGTAATACTATTCCCACCCAGAGGAATACAACCACTATATATAATTGCCCCCTCTTGGAATATACAGATACTCGTTGTACCCGAACCAATATCTAAAAGAGTGACTCCTAATTCCTTTTCCGTTTCAGTCAAAACAGAAAGGGAAGAAGCCCAACCGGTAAAGATAACATCATATACATTGGAACCTATCTGATCTACACATTTCTTTATATTCTGCCAATAAGAATTAGGTGCCGTGATTATGTGCGTCTCTACTTCAAGCCTACCACCACTCATCCCTATTGGGTACTTTATTCCGCCTTGGTTATCTACAACAAATTCTCTTGGGATAATATGAATAGGATTTAGATTATCCGGTAGGGATAATGTCCTAGCATTCTCTATTGCTCTGTATGTGTCGTCTATCGTTATCTCCGAACCGGCCACGGCAACAACTCCTTTATTATTTAAGCTTGTTACCTGTTCTCCGTTTATAGATACATAAACATCAGAAACTGTTACTCCTGCCATTCTCTCCGCCGCCGTAACACTTTCGGATATTGATGCGGTAGCGTCATCTATATTAACAACTACACCTTTCTTTATTCCTTTACTTGGATGAGAACAAACACCTATAACTGTGGGCTGCTGGTTGTCCTCTACTGAGGTTATAACTGTGGTAATCTTAGAGGAACCTACGTCTATTGCTGTTATTATTTTGCGTGCCATATTTGTTAAGAGGCAGTAATTTTACTTTAAATTTATTATATACAAAAATTACAATTAAACAAGCTCTATATAATAATATAATCAATATTTACTATTTTAGCAAGAACCCTTTACTCTCTCATTACGGGTCTTTCAAACCTCAAATCTAAAGACGAAAAATCCATTTCGTCGGAATTGATTTTACCTGCAACGATTATAAATCTCTTTAACTGTGTGTCAATATCGGCAGAAATCGTAAATCTAAAAACCCTATCACTATCATCATACAATTCAACTATCTCTTTATTTAAAACAATTCTTTCTATTTTATAATTAAACTTCTCTACAATCTTAACGATCTTACCAACCTCTTCCATTATTAAAAGCTTATCTTTCTCACCCTCAGAAATTGACGGCTCTACCTCTTGAGAGAAAAAATATATTAAAGAGTTATCCAAAGCATATTGCTGACAGCATTGAGTTTTTTCTTTTTCACATACGGAATCTAGGACAATTCCTTCATAAGAAAGAATATAGCATTTCTGATCTCTAAGATAAGCAGTATACTTTTCATCAAAAACCTCTAGAAAAAGAATTAATTTATTAGGAGCAACTTTCTCAATCTTCGCAGTTTTTAACTTTGGAATCGCCATATATAAGCCTTTCTCAAGAGTTAAGGGAGATAGAAGAAAATAATTCTCTCCTGTAACATTTTCTTTTAAATAATTGCTTACCGAAGAAGATATCGTTTCGGAAATTATATCTCCGTTTAAATCGTAAAACTCATATTTTTTTACATCCCAAAAACCTACTGGGAAGGAAAGTATTAAAAGAAGAAGAAAAACAGATAAGAAAAGATTTTTCTTAATGAAAGCAACTACTTTAAACCTCATTATCCTGTCTTTTAAAAAAGATCTCTTCTTCTTTTTTATACTCGTACCTACGACTTCACTCATGTATAGATATTAACATCCAAGCCCTGTAATTTAAACAATCTATACTTTTTCAAATATAATCTGCTAAGATAATAGCATTGTGGTTAGTGAGATATTAAAAGAGATAACATACTGGTTTATCGATTTAGGCTATTGGGGCATCTTCTTGGCCTGTATGGGCATATTTCCTGCAGAGATTGTAATAGCAATGGCCGGAGCTATAATGCCCCAACACATTTTAGAAATTGCTGTTGTTGTAGCATTAGGAGAAGTTGCCGGGGCATATTTAACCTACTTTGTAGGTTATTATTTTAACAACAAAGACTTTCTAGGGTTTCTTACAAAAGGAAATGGTAAAATCTTAGGCGTTAATGAAAAATCCTATAATGACGGATATGATTCCGTTCAAAAGACAGGTGTCTTCTATGTCTTAATTTCTCGCTTCGTACCTTGGTTAAGGGTGGTTGCAACTTTAGTTAGTGGTTATGTAAAACTAAACATACCACTGTTTTCATTAGCCGTATTCGGAGGAACAATAGCTTACGGTTATGTGTTTGCACTACTCGGTGCAGAGATCGGTTTCAATTGGGATCAGATAAAGAAAATCACAGATACCTTCAATAATACCTCACTAGGAATAATCTTTTTAGGTATTCTCCTATATATATATCTAAATAGGGAAAAACTATTTAATGAGGGTTTAGTAAAAAAGATTAAGGAAGAATTCAAAAAAGACAAAGAAAAATAAAAAATCATCAGTATCAAAAAGCGAGAGACGGGGTTCGAACCCGCGACCTACACATTGGCAATGTGTCGTTCTAGCCAACTGAACTACTCTCGCATATTATGTAAGCTAGGCTTAAACATGATAACAATCTATCTAATATTTTTCAATATACAGGCACAATCTCACTCTGATATAATATTGTCAATATGGATATTTCAAAACACATAATACTAGCTTTCATACAAGGAATCACAGAATTACTTCCAATTTCAAGCAGTGCACATCTTATTGTTGTTTCCGAACTCCTTAATTTTGATGCTACAACATACTTTCTCACCACTCTCCATCTGGGAACTACCATTGCACTAGTATTTTATTTTTCTAAAGTTCTTTTCAAAGATATTTTCACTAAAACTAAGATGTCCCTCTACCTTAAAATCCTCATATCTAGCATTCCCGCCGGAATAACCGGGCTTCTCTTTCAATCTTTTATCGAGGAAACTTTGAGAGCAAATATCTTTCTTTCAACATCTCTAATCCTTTGGGGAATAGTAATGATTATACTTGAGAGAAGTAAAAAAGATATAAAAGAAACAATAGTTGAAGAGGTCACATTTAAACAGTCTGTTATTATGGGAATTGCACAGACATTAGCTCTAATTCCCGGGACATCCAGATCCGGAATAACTACCATTGCCGGAATGTTGGTTGGATTAAACAAATTTACAGCTTTAGAATATTCCTTCCTGCTCGGATTGCCGGTACTGATAGGAGCATCAGGATATGAATTAATAAAAGAGGCAAATGTAAACACATTCGGAATAGAAGAAATACTTGGGATAGTAACTGCTGCTATCGTTGGATATTTATCCGTAATTCTTTTAAAAAGATTTAAAAAGAAAAATTGGTTAACAGTATTTGGTATTTATAGGATTATTCTAGGAATATCGCTTTTACTACTGTTGTAGGAATATGCCAAGACCCAGATTCGAACTGGGGACCCCCTGTTCTTCAGACAGATGCTCTACCAACTGAGCTATCTTGGCACATTAAAGGGCAGAAAAATGATATCAAAAATACTTTCTCTATTCAACTACTAAAGAGATTATTTTCTTTTTAAAACTGTTAAGTGTATTTGCATTTTCCAAAGACCTAGCAATTTCATCGTAGTTCCACTTAGTTTTATTAAACTTTTTCATCACCTTGTCAAACTCCCTAACTTCCCATTTGCTAAAGAAAAGACCGCTCTTTCCCTCTTTGATTATTTCTACACTTCCTCCTCCTTTGTAAGCCAAGACTGGAGTCCCACAACTAATTGCTTCACAACTAAAAATTCCATAGTCTTCTATTCCACCGACAAGAAAACCCTTTGCATTGGACAGAGTCTTCCATTTCTCCTCCTCTGTCACCCAATCTAAAAATTCTATATTCGCGTACTTTCCATATTTCCTCTTCAATTTCCTTTTCATGGAACCATCACCCATTATCTTTAGATTAAAACCCAATTTCTTTGCACATTCTAAAAGAAAGTCTCCCTTTTTATTCGGTTCGAATGGTGCTCCCGCTACAAAGTAGTTTTCTCTCTCCTTGACTATTTCTCCTGAAAATCTCTCTGAGGGAGGGTATGTAACGGCATCTACTTCCCTACCCCAATACTTTTTTGCTCTTCTTGAAACAAATTTAGAATTAGCAATTAATACATCCGGTCTTCGCGCAGCTACAACGTCCCAAGCTCTATTTACCGTAAGAAAAAAATCTTTTACAACCCTTTTGAAAAAACCAAAACCTACAACATTCTTATAAAGAAAGGTTAGATCCCAAGCATATCTCATGGGGGTATTAAGATACACCATATGCATAGATCCAAGGGGTGTTATAACCCCATGGGCTACGGAACTACTTACGGAGATTATTAAATCATAACTTGATAAATCTATGTTTTCTATTGCAATTGGCCAAAGAAAGAAAGTATATCTATAAATCTTTTTTATAAACGGAATTCTATTTAAAAATGTAAACCCTATCTTCCTCTCTTTAAGATTGCCGGAAAGTTTTTCCTTTTGTCCAAACAATGCGAAGATATCTGCCTGAGGGTAAATCTGTGCAAGAACATCTAAAACACGGTTAGAGCCTGCCATCTTCCAGAGAGATTCTGTCACTAAAGCAACTTTAACGGGATTATTCCTCATCATAGATTACTACAGTTCCGGATTTCTTTTTAAAGTTTCTAGGTTTACTAAAGACCATAAACCCACCAAAGAGAAGAAGGACTGCCCCCGTAGCAATTATGTATTCGTCCACACTGAAACCTGTGTTCAAATTCGAAGGACTTAACACCTCATCTCCTATTGTAAAAGTCGCAGGAAGTGGTTTAGATCTAAGGATATTCTGTGGAGGACTACCATCAACATAAATTCCTGTTCCAAAATCAGCATTATCTCCATATTCCCAATCCAAAGTAGTTTCTCCCACTTCTAATACCTGGAAAGTTATCCTTGCAAAGACATCCGGATCTCCCTGCGTTTTGTAAAGAGTTCCCGTTCCTGATTGAGTAAACCCCGTAAGATATACAACTCCGTTTTTATTATCTATACTTGTCTGGTCATCGGGAAATTGAGAAAAAAGGGAATTATTCCTCTCTGCCTTTTTCACCTGTAAAATCTTTGGGTCAAAGAGAAGGGAGAAATTTGCAGATACAATTTCCTGTTCAGCAGTATTTATTAGCACATCTACAACAAAACCCTGATCTTTGTTAAGGACTTTTCCTCCGGGGGGATAAAGTTTGAAAGTTGGTTCTGGTTGTTCCTGAGCATTAACTTTCCCAAAAGAGCTTGAGAATAACGGGAACATAACAATGAGAAAGAGGACATAAGAACATATTGTTAAAAAGGATATCTTTTTTTTATTGTTGCTCATCACCACAATTGTGTCCTTATAACTTTTTAAATCGGATATACCTCAGAATAACAAATTACAAAAGTATTTTAAAGTACTCCTCTTAGATCCACCCCCGTCATATTTGCAGGTACATCCATACCCATCAATCCCAAGACCGTGGGAGCAACATCTGCTAATAAGCCTGTCTCCCTTGCTTTCGGCCCAGTACCTATTTTCATAAGAGGAACACCTACTTTGGGTCTAATTTCGTCAATACTGGTCAGGACAATTAAAGGAACAGGATTATTTGTGTGTGCAATATCTACCTCCTTTGTAACTCTGTTTATCATGGTCTCACAGTTACCATGATCTGCTGTTATTATTACCGCCCCACCCTTTGCCAATGTTTCTTTGGATATTTCAGCAACACATTCGTCTACAACCTCATTTGCTCTCACAGTTGCTTTAAAATCTCCCGTATGTCCTAGCATATCCGGATTGGCAAAGTTGAGAAGTATAAAATCGAAGTGGCTATTATCAATATTTCTAATTCTCCTTACAGTCTCATCTTTAATAGGATAAGCACTCATCTGGGGAACTTCTGCATAATTAGCAACTCTAGGAGAAGGAATTTTAAAGAAAACCTCCCCAGCATGTGGCTGCTCCGTAGCACCATTAAAGAAATAAGTAATATGCATAAATTTCTCTGTTTCAGAGATATGGAATTGAGTTTTGTTATTCTCACCCAAATATTCTGCCAAAGGTTTTTTAATTGGCAGAGGTGGAAATATTGGATTAGCGGGCAAACCTTCCTCGTAACCTGTCATTGTTGCGAAATATATATCTTTGGGATAATTCTTTCTATTAAATTCCCTAAAATCCCTTACTACAAAAGCCTTCGTTAATTGTCTTGCCCTATCCTCCCTAAAATTCCAGAAGAGAATGGCATCTCCATCTTTGACCGGACCCACAGGTCTATTATTCTCATCTACCCTAACTCTCGGTTTGAAATATTGGTCATCTTCTCCTTTCTGATAAGCCATATTTACTGCCTCCACAGGATTAGTAAAAGATTCTTCTGAAATTCCGACCATAACATCATAAGCAAGTTGCGTCCTCTCCCAACGGTTATCTCTATCCATACCATAAAACCTTCCCTGTATTGACGCTATCTTTCCTATTCCCAACTGTTCAAGCTTCTCTTCCAACTTCCGTACATGGATATGACCCTCTTTAGGAGTAGTGTCCCTACCATCTAAGATAACATGAATATACGGATCTATCTTATTTACCTTACACAAATCCAATATTGAAAAAAGATGCGCAATGTGACCATGAACACCTGCAGGACTAAGAACACCAACAAGATGAAGCCTGGTATTCCTTTTCCTAAGCAGTGCAAACATTTCCTTAATAACATTATTATTCTTCAATTCACTGGCTCCAATAGCATCATTTATTCTTGGCAAAGACTGGTAGACAACTTGACCTGCTCCCAAATTAAGATGTCCAACCTCAGAGTTCCCCGGTTCCTCTGCAGGAAGACCAACATACGTTCCAGAAGCGTGTATCAAGGTGGATCTCCCATAACTCCAAGCAGTATCTAAAAAAGGCGTTCTTGCAGCAAGTACGGCATTTCCCTCCGGATCCGGATGAACACCCAACCCATCCATTATTATTAAGGTAACAAAATTCCTCACATCCAAAAGGTTTTTGTGAGAAGATTGTTCCTGATTCTTTTCTTTCTTAAAAAAACTCATCATATATATATTGGTAATTAAGTGAACATATAACATATAATATAACCTATGAATGATTTACGCAAAAAAGATATCTTGAAATTAAAAAAAGATATTGGAGAAACAATTAAGAGCCTTAAGCTTGAAGAAAAAGAGAAAGATCTAAAACTACTAGAAAGTGAAACTTTGGATGAACATTTCTGGAAGGACCAAGAGAAAGCTAAGGAGATAATGTCTAAAATTTCTGTAATTCAAGATGAAATTGACACAGCAAAACAATTACAAGATGACATACAATCACTAGAGGAACTTTTTAATTCAATAAAGAAAGAAACAGAACAAAACACCCTCATAGAAGAGTATCTTACTATTCAAGCAAAACTGGATAAATTCTCTTTAAGGAAATTCCTTTCCGAAGAATATGACTCCCTTGGAGCGATCCTCTCCATAAACGCAGGTCAGGGCGGAACAGAATCCAATGACTGGGTAGAAATGCTGTATAGAATGTACACTATGTTTTTTGACAAACAGGGATGGGAATATACTACTTACGAAATAACAAAAGGGAACGAAGCAGGACTTTCATCCGTCTCTATCCAGATAGAAGAGCCATACGCTTTTGGAATGTTAAAGAAGGAACACGGAGTACACCGTTTAGTAAGAATTTCTCCTTACAATGCACAAGGTCTTAGACAAACCACATTTGCAGGAGTAGAAGTTTTACCAATCCTAAAAGATTCCCAAGAAGAAAAGGAAGATTTAGAAATTCCACAGAAAGATATCTCCTTTAAAGCAGTTCACTCTTCCGGACCGGGGGGACAGAATGTTAACAAAACATCTTCTGCAGTCCAGATTACACACATTCCGACAGGAATTACTGTTCGCTCTTCAAAACACAGAAGCCAAGCTCAAAACCGGAAAGAAGCTATGAAAATATTAAAAGCAAAGTTATGGAGGATTAAGGAGGAAAAGAAAGTAGAAAAAATCTCTGAAATTACCGGCGAACAGAAAGAAGCAGCATGGGGAAACCAGATAAGAAATTACGTACTACACCCATACAAATTAGTTAAAGATTTAAGAACGGGAGTGGAGTCTCAAAGTCCGGAAGATGTTCTGGATGGAGATATTGAAAAATTTCTTGAAGCTCAGGTAAGATTGCAGTAATATATATGAGTACATAAACTTATGGCAACTGCCTATGCTACTTTTTGACAAGGTTAGCAAAAAATACGATAAAGACATAATAGCTTTGGAAGATGTTTACTTTCAGGTAGATAAGGGAGAGTTTACTTTCTTAGTCGGTCCATCAGGAGCCGGTAAAACAACTCTGGTAAGGTTACTAATAAGGGAAGAGCTTCCAACTTCCGGAAACATTCTCTTTGAGGAGATAGAGGTTCCTAAATTACCCAGAAAACTTCTTCCTCAATACAGGCAGAGATTAGGTGTAGTTTTTCAAGATATAAAGTTACTCCCTACTAAAACCTTAGATGAAAATATCTCTTTTGCATTAGAAATTCTCGGAAAAGCAAATAAAGAGATTGAAGAAACAACAGACTACCTTCTTGAACTTGTTAAATTACAAGACAGAAGACATCTCTTTCCAAGGCAATTATCCGGAGGAGAACAGCAAAGAGCAGCAATAGCCAGAGCTTTAGCCAACGCTCCAGATCTTTTAGTCGCAGACGAACCAACAGGAAATCTAGATCCGGATAGTGCGTTCCAAATACTTGACATACTTAAAAATATTAATAAGTCAGGGACTACTGTTTTGGTAATAAGTCATGACAGAGATAT
>DHFX01000015.1 GCA_002402455.1 Candidatus Dojkabacteria bacterium UBA4813 | reverse complement strand
CTGTTATAAAGCCTTTTTCTAAGTCCGTATGTATAACCCCTGCAGCTTCTTTTACAGTACTACCCTTTACTATACTCCAAGCATTACACTCTTTTTCAGAACCGGTATAGAAAGTAATAAGGTCTAAAACCTCAAAAGCACCTCTTATTATCTCCTCTACCCCATTTGGCTTTTCATCAAACATCTCCATATATTCCTTAACTTCCTCTTCCCGCATATCTGCTATTTCTGAAAGAAGTTTAATGTCCACGACAAGAACTTTATCCCCTGTTTCTTCCTCCAATTTTTCTTCCCAATTTTTTACCTTACCACTATCTATATCTGCTCTGGTGTTTAATATAAACAACCTCTTTTTATTAGTAAGTAGAGATAACTCTGACAAAATTTCTTTTTCATCAAGGTTTAACTTCATATCTATCACAGGAATCCCTTTATCTAGTTCCCCTAAGACCTTATTTAACAATTCCACTTCAATACCGGCTCTCTCATCCCCTATTCTCTTCATCTTTTCACAACTTGCCATTCTCTTTTCAACACTTTCTATATCTTTCAGAATTAATTCTGATTGAACAATTTCATAATCTGCCAAGGGATCTATTCTGTCATAAACATGTACCACCTTTTCACTTTCAAAACCTCTTAAAACATACATTATTACATCTACCTCCCTAATGTGTGAAAGAAATTGGTTTCCTAACCCTTCCCCTTTTGAAGCACCCTTAACCAGACCTGCAATGTCTACAAATTTCATCATAGAAGGGACTACCTTTTGTGCATTAAAATGTTTTGCTAATTTCTCTAACCTAACATCCGGCACTTGTACGACCCCAATATTCTTATCTATTGTGCAGAAGGGAAAATTCTCCGCAGGAACAGACATCTTAGTTAGGGCATTAAATATTGTTGACTTCCCAACATTTGGTAATCCTACTATACCCAGAGAAAATGAGTGTGATTGTTTAATTGACATAGGGGGATTATATAATAATTATCAGTGATATGATATATATTATGTATATGGAAAAAAGACTAAAAAATATATTCTTTTTTGTAATATTGCTCTCCTCTTTTTTCTCTTTAACATCTACTGTTAACGCCCAAGAAGAGGATTTTATTATTGACACAAACACAGTAGTTAATTATTCAACCGGAGATAATTTCGCTACCGTAACCACAGATTACATAAGAAATGTTAAGAATAGTGAATACTACTTTCCTGCAACAGGAGAGAAGATCTTTCACATTCCGGACATTCCAGACACTTCGGAAGATGAAATTAGGGCTGAGAGAAAATATAAATTAGAAAGCTTAACCGTTAAGGATTCCAGAGGAAAAGATATCGACTATTCCATAGAAGAAAATGAGATAGGAGAAGGGATATACATTACAGTACCAAACTACAAAACAACCACATCTAGCTCTCCGTACCATATAATCCTTGAGTACAAAACTCATGATTATATTCTTAAAATTGGAGATTTCGTTAATATAATCGGACCGTCTCTCCCAAAGGACACAGTATTTGAAAGTAGCGATGAAGAAACCGGGACCTTAACTGTTTTCAATTACAACTTTACAATAGCTGTTGACGAAAATATCCCTCCTCTTTCTAAGGCTTACCCTAAATACGCAAAAACAGAAGAGAACGGGAAACAGTATTTTAAATTTAACCAGACAGATAGAATAGAAAATTCCCCTTCCTTGGAATTTGGAACTTCCGTTCTTTACAAATTTACTCTGCAGTATACTACCCCTCAAACAGATAATTTCGTGCCTGAGAAATATTCAAGTTTCTTTAATGCTCTGTCAACAAATGTCTATGAAATATCTTTACCAAGAGAATTTGAAGAAACAAACCAAAGGGTCTATCTCGAAAGTATTTCTCCTACTCCCAAGGATATATATAAAGATGAGGAAGGTAATATCTTGGCTCTTTTTGAAGTTCCGGCCAACAAGGAAAGCAAGATTGAGGTGATAGGATATATCTCTGTTGAGCAAGACAGTATCGAAGAGCAATCTAAAACTTTTGACATGCCTCTTGAGGAGTACTTTAATAAGATTAAAGATAGTGACTATATTGGAAGGTATCTTTCTGCAACTAAATATTGGGAGACTAATGATGAATATATAAAGCAGGAGGCAGAAACTTTAATTAAAGACCACGGAACTCTTCTTGATGTCATAAAAACAGATTACAAATATATTAACGACAAGTTGGAGTATGACCAAAATAAAACCACTTCCGAAAACACAAGAATTGGTGCAAAAGCAGCACTTCTAGGTGGACCTTCAGTATGTATGGAGTATGCGGATGTAATGATTTCTCTTCTAAGAGCACAGGGTATTCCCTCAAGAGCAGCACTAGGTTACGCGAATCTAAGGGAGATTGCACCGGATAATCAGGTAAGACATCAATGGGTACAGATATGGGTTCCTGATTACGGTTGGCTTTCTGTAGATCCTACTTTTGAAAGCGAGAATATTAAGATTGGTCAAATGGTAGATAGAATCCTATGGGAGGTTTTTAATAATGACTCCTTATCAAACATAAAGATTTACTCTGCTAATGATATTGTTGACCTAACAACAGAAGGTTTTGTAGTTAATATATATGGAATGGCAGATAAAATAGATTTGGAAAGTTTGAAAATCTATTCCGATTACACTCCTTCCGGAGAGATTAGGGAGTCTCAAGATCCGAATATCAGTTCCCTTGTTGGAACCGTGTTGAAAACAACTACTTTAGGAAAAGCTATACTTATTACCCTGCCTGTTTTCCTAATCCTGATTGCCCTAATAGCTGTAATTTCCCTCGTTTCATCGTTAATAAAAAAGCAAAAAAGAAAGAAAAGAGGGAAAAACAGAGAAAGAGGAAATGCTACAATCCCCATTTAAAATCTAGCACCTAATATTTTAGTTATTGTTTGAAAGTGTATAATCTGTCTATATCAAGCAATTCCTTTGCCCCTCCCATTCTTGACTCTGTAGTCGCATAGAGGGTTATGAGAGGTTCTCCTCTTAAGACTTTATCCCCTGGGACCTTATGCATCTGTATTCCAGCCTCTTTAATTTTAGGATTGCCCAAAGCTTTCGCTATACGAATAAGCTCTTGGTTATTTAAAGTCTTAACTGTGCCATCTCTGTCGGATAAAAGATCGTACTGCAGATGTGCTATCTTTATATCCGTAGATTTAATCCTCTTGGTAGCCCCCTGAGCAAAAGCAATCTCCCAAAATTTATCTAGGGCCTTTCCGGAATCCAAGATCTGTCGTGCAAATTTCTTCCCCTCCCCTCTTCTTACAGTCTTAGTTCCTTCAAAAAGTTTAGTGGCCATCTCTATCACGACACCCTCTATTTCGGGACAGTACTCTTTGTCTCTTTCAAGAATTCTAAGAGCTTCTCTTATCTCCATGTTAGGACCTATGCTTCTACCATCTGGACCGTTTATTGGCCTCTTAATCGTTTCACAATAGATGTTGAATTTTTTAAATAGTTTCTTAAATTCTCTATCTAGCATTTGAACATCATCCGGTCTTTCTATCTTAGAACCCTTACCGTATGGTAAGTCTATAAGGATATGTGTAATCCCCATAGAAATCTTTTTTGCAGCAATACTTACCAGAATCTTCTGAAATTCCTGTATACGCAGAGATCTCTCGACATTAATAATGACATCATCTGCAGGAGAGATGTCCAAAGAACCTCCCCATATCATACAACCTCCCGTCTTCTTTACCACCTCCATCACTTTCTCCTTAGAAAGGGCTATTGGCATAACAACTTCCAGAATATCCGAAGTCCCTGCAGGAGACGTAATTGCTCTTGTAGATGTATTAGGAACTATTAGTCCTCCGGCTACTAATATCGGAACCAAGGTCGGAGTTATTGCTTTACCTGCTACACCACCAATAGAATGTTTGTCTGCAACCAGATGGCCATTGCCGTTAATATCTTTAAAATTAAGAATATCTCCGGACTGTGCCATACCTTTTGTCATCCAGTAGATTTCATCGTCATTAAAGCCCGGATTAAAGAATGTAGATACAAAGAAAGCTATTTCTGTCTCCCTCAATTTGCGTGAACCTATATCATTCATAATAAGCTTAAGGTCTTCCTCCTTAAGATTGTGTCCTAATAACTTTTTACTTATCGCTTCCAAAGATTTACTGGGATGAGGAATATCTATAAATATGGAGGCTCCACTGTCCACTCTGTAATCTTTCCATATCTCTTCAAACAACCCTATCTCCCCCTCCGCAACCTTGGAATCTGTCTCCATAACATTTGCATGAAGTTCAACTTCCCCTATACCGATAAGAGCAATCTCTCCTTCCCTAACACCTAGTCTCTCAGCATCCTTAGTATTTAGCACAATATTAAGCTCATCATCTTCACCTAAATCTAGATTTTTACTTCTTAAATAGAAAGCCATAATTGTTGTGTAGAAAAATTTAACTAGAAAATAGCCAAGGATAATTTTCTTGTGCTGCTTTTTTAATATCCGTGGGTTTAAGTATACCCAGTTCGGTAACATAACCGGTTATTAGTCCACTATCTACAACCTCAAACGCGGGGTTGTACATATGTAAACCTTTGGGAGCATCTTCCCAAAGTTCTTTACTCTCTCTGACCTCGATCTCTATATTGTTATGATGGGATTCCACATCCAGTTTAAGAAACGGGGTAACAACATAGAAAGGCTTATCTGCATAGTGAAAAGCCATTGCGATACCCCAGCTTCCAATTTTATTAATAACATGACCTAATTGTGTCATTTCATCACAACCTATAAAACCTATTTCTACTGGAACACTACCTCTGTTTATTATAAAAGACTCTGCAGAACTATCTGCAATTAAAGTTGTTTTAATTCTCGCTTCAAGGAGGCTTTTAGCTGTTATTCGTCCCTGGAATCTAGGTCTAGTCTCTGTACAGACTACTTCGAAATTCTCCTTACCCTCCCTGATTGATTTAATTAATGATACGACTGTAGAAGAGTGGCAATGAGTAAAAATTTTGTTGTAATTTGAAAAGAATTCTTTATTTTTTTCTATTAGGTCTCTCTTAGATTGTCCGATAATATCTAAGAAGTCATCTGTCAGAGATACTAGCTCCCGTTTCATGGTAGCTAACTCTGGTAAAACAGAAAATTTTTTATTAAAAAAATATTTCACATACTTAACCCCATTTGTTGCTAGGGGTTCATTCTCTCTTGCATGAGAGAGATTGTTTGCTACTTCAAAGAACTCTTTGTAAAACAGTTCCTTGTCTTGGATTGAACTTATCTCTCCATATAACTTCATCCCTTCAAAGGTCGCGATAGCGACATTGGTTGCTCCTTGAATGTTCAAATCTTTTATGTCTTTATATATTTTTTCTATTTCCGGATATTTATCCATTTCTTGTGTACACAAAATGTTAACTAATCTAACTAATCAAGTTTAACCTCTTCTCTGTGGTCGGGAACATAAATTTCCGTATTTGCATTTAATTCATTCTGAAGATTATTTCTAAAAGTGTAAATAATGTCTTCGTCACCATGGACTAAGAAAATCTTTTTAGGAGTATGCCCAAAGCTTCTCAACCAGTATCTTAGATCTCTTTGGTCTCCATGACCGGAAAAGCCTCCTAAGGAAAACAGTTTTGCATTGTTCTGGTATTCTTCACCAAATATTCTAACTGTTTTTTCCTTTTCCACAAGTCTTCGTCCCAGAGTTCCTTTGACCTGATAACCCACAATAGCAATGTGCGTTGTAGGATCTTCAATATTATTCTTAAGATGATGTAGGATTCTCCCACCTGTACTCATACCACTTCCTGCAATTATTATTACTCCCTTCTTAGTCGCAAGTCTCTTTGAGTCATCTACCGAATCTGTTTTAACAAGTCCGGGGAAATTAAAAGGATCATCTCCTTTTTGAAGGAGTCTTTTTGCATCCTCGTCATAGAAATTAGGATACTGCCTAAAAACCTCGGTTGCCTTTGAGGCCATCGGGCTGTCTAGGTATACGGAGATGCTCGGAATTATTTTGTTTTCTATAAAGAGGTTTAACTCGTAAAGAATTTCTTGGGTTCTTTCTATTGCAAAAGACGGAATTAGTAAATTCCCTCCTGCCTTCTGAGCACCCTGAACAGCTGTAAGGAATTCTAATACGGTTTCATCTCTATTTTTATGCAGTCTGTTACCGTATGTTGATTCGCAGATAACATAATCAGCCTCTCTTATTAGGTCGGGATCTTTAACAATCCTTGCTCCCGGTTGACCTAAATCTCCGGAGAAGACAAGTTTTCTCTTTCTTCCTGCTTCGTTTTCCAACCAGAGTTCAAATATCGCAGAACCAAGTATGTGTCCCGCGTCTCTCATACGAAATTCACAACCCTTTGCAATATTTACGGAATTACCGTACGGATAGACTTCAAAGAATCTCATTGTCTCTTCTATGTCTTCCGAAGTATAGAGAGGTTTTTTAAATTTCTCCTCTTCAAAATTTTGCTGATTCTTGGGTCTTGCTAGCCATCTTTCGTACTCTTCTTTCTGCAGTTCTGCCGAATCTAAAAGGATTATTTTTGTTAAATCTCTCGTTGGCTGTGTACTAATTATTCTGCCCCTAAAACCCTGCTTAACAAGTAAGGGCAATCTACCACAGTGGTCAAAGTGGGCATGAGTAAGGAATACAATATCTATATCTGCAGGATTAAACGGGAATGGCTCGTAGTTCCTTTCCTCAATTTCGCTGGGTCCTTGGAAGGCTCCGCAGTCTACTAGAAATTTAAGGTTAGACATCTCTACGTAAAAGCAGGATCCGGTAACAGTTTTAGCAGCACCTAGGAATTGTATTTTCATTAGGCAGTACTTTTAAAATAATCTATATGTAATTCTGTATATATAATAAAGGATTGGGAGAAGAAATGACAAGTGTACTAACTTTTCTTTAGATCTGCAGCTTTTTTAAGGAGAACATCCTTTCTATTTAGAGAAGGATCTTCTATCACCATATCTAGAAGTTCGTTTAGTATTACTCCCATCTCAGGTCCCTTTTCTATTCCGATATTCATTAAATCTTCTCCTGAGACTTTTAAATCTGTAACTTTAAGAGCCATATCTTGCTTTCTAACCTCAGATATCCTTCTTTGTAGAATTGTTATCTCTTCCGGTTTAAATGCAGTAGCAGGGTTGGCTTGTGCGTCTGCCAATCTAAGTTTAAATAGGTCATCTATATTCTCTTCCCCTACTCTCTGTATAAATCTCCTTACTGCAGAATCTGTCCATTGATGTTTTTCAATATTCTCTCTTTCTTCATCTGTCATATCTTCTTGAACATGGGGGTAGTAGAACATGTGGTTTTCTATTAGAATTTTCACTCTGTTTATCTCAGACTGTGGAAATTTCATTCTCTTCATTATCTCTTCAGCCATATCTGCACCCATTTTGTCATGTCCGTAGAAATGTCCATCCCCCATATCTGTTCTGGGCTTAGCAATGTCATGTAGAAGGGCTGCTAATTTAATACTGTCGTGGGCAACGTCACAGGTTTTAAGAGAATGAGTATATACATCATGTGCATGGAATAATTTCTGCTCTACACCAACTCCTTCTAGTAATTCGGGTATAAAAAGATTAATAAGGCCAGATTTTCTCATTAGCTCTATTCCTACGGATGGTTTAGGAGAATTAAGAAGCATTTTCATAAATTCATCTCTTATTCTTTCCATAGAAACTTGTTCCGCAACAGGTATAGATTCCTTTATTGCCTGAAATGTCTCTTCTTCAATGTCAAAATCTAATTGAGCAGCCATTCTACAAGCCTTAAATGCACGCAGACCGTCTTCCTTAAATCTTTCAAGAGGTGTTCCAACGGCTCTAATAACTTTCTTTTTAATATCCTCAATACCCCCATAGGGATCATATATCTCTACTTGGAAAGACTCCTCCCTTCCATCTAGTTTGAGTTGCGAAAGATCCAGAGCCATTGCATTAAAAGTGAAATCTCTTCTTCCTAAATCTTTGTCAATATCTTCTACGAAACTAACATTACTAGGCCATCTTCCGTCTACATAGTCAGATTCACTTCTAAAGGTTGTGACCTCTACTTCATGTGTTTCTCCATGTTTATCTTGGATTAGAGCTATGACAGTTCCAAATTTAGCACCGGTAGAGACTGCCTTAGGAAACATATTTAACATTTCATCAGGCAAGGCATTAGTTGCTAGGTCATAATCATGTGGTGTTTTACCCAAAACAATATCCCTTAATGCACCACCGACAATGTATGCTTCATAGCCTTCTTTTGTAAGGATTCTCCCTACCTTTTGTACATACTCGGGTATTACCATTTCTACTTTCATTCTAATATATTACCACGGCTGTTTTAGGTAATACAAAGTTATCATCTTTAATATTATCTACAATAGAATCATTGCTACTACCTTCATTACTAATATGTTCTTCATTAGGACTTACCTGAACACCCAAAACTTCCCCTTCTTCATCAGGATCTTCTTGAGCAAGATCGTCTAAATTAGAATCAGGAGAATCTGTTGGACTAACAGGCTCATCGTCTCCCTCTTCTACTTCATCTATATCTTCATCATCTTCTTCAATTTGTGGTTTTCTAAGAGGAATGTTTACAGAATAAGGAATCTGGGTAATACAGAAATCCTCCCCTTCGGGTTTTAAATAGGAGCCGTTTACCCAACCGCCATCTTCGCGAAAAGCCAGAGAAGTAATTGCGTCTGTTGTAGTCCAATCTGACAGAGAATTGCCATACAAAATGCACTCTTTAGCAAAATTGGGATTAGATATTGTTAATATATCTTCCCACTCATCACTTTCCAAAGAATACTCTATCTCTATGGTATCCATTGCCGGAATTGTATAGGTAGAACTAAAACTTCCGTGGGTAACATTAATATTTTCCAAATCCACATTTTTAAAATTTCTCAGAATAATTTTTCCTTTTATCTCTTGTCCTTCGGCAAAAACTTCAATCTTTTCTATATTAATAGGGTCCTTTATAACAAAACTATCTATTATGAAAGAACCCCCTACTCCGTTTTCCATTTGACCCGGTCCTACATATCCTTTCATAAGGCCTTTTCTAGATAAAACTAACTGTTCCCAAGAAATGGGGATATCTCTGTAAGAGACTCCTGTAATACCCATAGCAATATTCATCCAATTACCCAATGAAGAATCTCCCCTGCTAAAAGGCAGAAGGATACTGCTTACCTCTATGTTATGACCTGTATCATTTAGGTAATAATAGAGAAGATCTATCTGCATCCCCGGAGGTCCGCTAACCTCGGACAAAAGTTTACTTTTTCTCTGCCAATAATCATTTTCCGTCAAATACTCTAATGTATAATTGCCCCAAACATTCTCCGTAGCAACACCCTCTACCAGCGAGGTGTCGTAAGACATTCCAAGTTCGGAAGGATTCTTAGATACCGGAAGGTATGAATAACTTATTCCCATTGTCTGCTTGTATCTGTTAAAACTACTATTATATATTTGGTCAAAACCATCTGCACTAACAGGAGAACTTAGAAGT
Source organism: Candidatus Dojkabacteria bacterium UBA4813 (assembly GCA_002402455.1). GTDB lineage: Bacteria > Patescibacteriota > Dojkabacteria > SC72 > SC72 > UBA2177. The sequence goes on along the minus strand of DHFX01000015.1, from coordinate 33,771 downwards.
AGGAACATAAAGAAAAGGAGAAGCATATGAACAGCTTTTTAATTTAATAGGAAGATCTTATCTGTTTAAAATGAAATCCGGATTAACCAGCCCTATTCTCTTTTCCCTTCATTCTTACTTTCTCCGTAACATAGAAATTTCTCTTAAACTGAGTCTTCCCTAGCATCATCTCCGTAAGAGCTTGGATGTAAGGGATAAATGCAAAAGTTAACATATTAACAGCAATTAAGGCTGTTTCCAGAAAATCCAATATATGCCTCCACCACTTCCAATCTTTAGGAACAGGAGTGATTTTTCTTCGCAAAAGAACGAGAGGAATATTGGACAGAACTACGAGGGTAAAAACATAACTCATGATCCTCGGAAGGTTAAAAGCAAACACACTATACTGGTAGGTAGGATTTAACCAGCTGGTAATGTTAAGTCCGAATGTAAGAACAAAGACCACTGTTAGCACCCATAGGTATTCGACCATCATTTTCATCATAACTAGCTTTTTATTATTAGGAAAATTCTTTTTATCTGTGGACATTACTGCAAGAGCAATGGGGAAAGTAATAATCCCCCATCCCCATCTATACTGTTGTTTGTAGAAAGAAACATGAGATTTAATAAAGTTTTTGTTCTCTACTGCATCGTTGTATGTCGGGACATATACTTCCTGACTCTTAAATTTACCTCTACTTCTAATAATAGAATTCCAGTAAAAGGCAGTATCGTCATTAGGTATCTCCGGATCCCAAAATTCTATTTCTTCTAAAGTCGCGAGATTAACTATATATGAAGAGAATGTGTCCCTTGTGTAAACCCTGTCATTAGAAAAAGGAATCTTCATGGATTTGTCAAAAACCCACAGATGTAAAATAACTGTGGTTAACATATTAGATTGTGTTCTAATCATAGGGGGAACATCCCATATGTTGTTGTTGAAGGTGTGAACTGCAGAAGCAAAGAAAGTATGTTTGGGATCTTCTACCGTAAGATACCTGTAAGTGACCGCAGAAAGATATTTAGGATGGGGTCTAAGGTCAGAGTCACAGGTTATTAATAAATAATTAGAAGGATCTTTCCCTTCCTTTCTCAAATCTTTAACCAAGTGCCTTGCAGCCCAGTTAATATTTGCACCCTTTACCCCCGCTACTTCCCCTGGGATATTGGCAGGATGGATGTAATATCTCATATTCCCAAATTTCTTCCCATATTTTTCTTTAAGTTTCTTAAAGTTTTCAAGTTGAAGATCCTTTTTCTTCTCTTCTATTGCCATAACTACATCTATTCTCTTGGCACCAATATCACTTTTTGCCCATGCTTCAAAAGAGGGTTCTAAGATGTCAAATGTTTCCGCATAGACAGGACAAAGATATATATATCTTAAATTCTCAAATTCCAAAGAATTTAATTCCTTTATCTTTCCGACCCAATCTGTTGCTTTCTCCTCTTCCATTCTTTTCACACCGATATATAAGCCTACAATAAACTTTACAGTTCTAAAGAACCAGTACGCTACTAAAATAGACATATATACAACCATAGCTACATTCCACCTTAATAATGCAAAGATAACCGGAAGTAAAAGGAGTATCCATACAAATAATCCGGGGAGAATTTCAAAGAATCTTCTTTTCCAATAAGGCATATCTGCAGGAAATCCTCCTTCTCTATCTTTTGGTTTGTACCTTTTCTGAATATTTTGTTTTTTCTCTTTAGCCATTGTTTTGTGAATATTCTATTCCAAGTATATGAAAATTTCCATTTGCTCTTCCTTCAAACGGAGAGGGTGGGATTCGAACCCACGGTACAGTTTTACCCATACAACGGTTTTCAAGACCGTCCCATTCGACCACTCTGGCACCTCTCCAAAAGCTTTAGAATTATACCAAAATTTGACTAACTAATATATTTTACAATATGATTTACCTATGAAATCTGCCATTAAAAAAATATCCTACCTTTTCTCTCTCTTATTATATTCATTCATCTTTTCTTACTCTTTCATACTACTCTTCCCCGCAACAGCTTTAAGCTACGAAGCTAATTCCACAAATTACAAATTAACCGGAGTTACCACCTCCGGACTCGGAGGAATCTTTGAATCTACAAATTACAGCCTCATTTCAAACACAGGACAAATATCTGCAGACCCTAGAAATTACTCTACTAGCTACAGAATAAACCAAGGACCTTCAGAAGCATTTGTTGCAGCACAACCAACTGTAAAATGTTTTGAAACTACAACCAATGGTACAACAAACTGTACTTCAGGACCTACAGAACTTCTTACCGGAGGAATGGTCGCTATCTGTGGTGCTACAGGCTGCTACAACAAAGCAAGATTTGAAATACAAGAATATACTAATCCAAGTGATACACTCTATACTGTTCAAATTTCAGAAGATAACTTTGCCTCGGATGTAAAATGTATCAGTGGTTCGACTTTTATGCCAACTTCTCTGTCTAATTGTGATATCAATGATTTTAGAACTAAGGAATATTGGGAAAATGAAGTCTTTAACATAAAAGGTTTAGATAGCAGTACACAGTACTATATTAGAATATCTGCCTTACATGGGGACTTTACACAATCTGATTATAGTAGCACAGCTTCTGCAACTACAAGTTTAGGTTTTGTGGAGTTTGATATAGATATAGCTACCAGCTCTGGTTACACAGTAGAAAGTGCCCCTCCCTATTCAGTATCATTTAGTGGGGATGATAAGTTAATTCCGGGAGCAGGTGCGGTAACAGCACCAAATTTAGTTTGGCTTGATCTGTTAACCAATGCGGAAGGCGGAGTTGCAATTATAAATGAGGGTGAAAACGGTGGCTTGTACAGTCCCACTACAACAGAAACTATAATTTCAAGTAATTTGGATCTGGACGGATCTCTTGCTGAAGGTTTCGGACTTCAAAATTATTATATAGACTACTCTTCTTCCACTTATTTAGGAACCATAACAGCAACTACTAATTACTCAGGATCAGGAAATGTTGTCGGGGAAGTTCTAACAGACCCTAGAAAAGTTTACGATGCAAGCGGACCTATTAATTCTGGGAGGATGGGGCTATATCTAAAAGCAAGAGCCGCAGTGGACCGTAGTCCCGCTACCGATTACTCTGAATTTATAACATTTGTTTCTGTCGGAAGATATTAAAAATTTAACATAAATTAACAACCTTTTAATTTGTGTTAAAATCACTTGACACTACTCCTAAAGTATCGTATCTTTTAGCTAGATTAACCATTAATTAAGTGCTTGCTGCCCTATCAATATGAGAAAACATAACAAAGCAATTCCGACTTTAGTTACTATACTTGTTACAGCACTATTCTTTTTCGTGTTGTCCCCTGTGTTTAAATCACAAGCTGGGACCTTGGGAAACACATATTTGTATCTTAGCAGGATACAATCAAATCTAGCTGGGACTACGGGACAAGAGGTTGAAATAATCCTTGCTTTTACACCAAGTCAATCTTTCTATCTTGCAGATGCTGCTAGAGTAGATATTTTCTTTCCAATGGCCGACAATGCTCAATGGTGTAGAACAGCAGGATCTCTGACAGTAGCAGGAGTTACAAGTGCTCCCCCAGATGTTACGGGAGGACATGACATAACCGCGGCACTCCCTGGAACTCTTACTGCAACCTGCTCTCAGGGAAATGGAACAACAACAGTAGATACCATAAGCATTACCGGTGTTGGAGATCTGGTAAACACTTCAACATATGGAGTAAAGGTAAGTAATGGATCTCTAGCAGGAGTTTTAGGAACTTCTGCTACCTCCGGTTCCAGAACAGTCGCCGTACAAGTCTCAGATAATAACAACCTAGACTCCAAATCTTTTGGAGTTTATCTAATAGCAGACGATACTGTAGAAGTAACTGCCACGGTTGCAGCTGCTCCTACGGTCACATGCACACTTAGCCCCGTAACCGTTTCTTTGGGAACCCTGTATCCGGGTGGTGGTCTTATTGAAGTGCTATCTACCAACCAGATAACTACAAGTTCCACAAGTAGTGGCTACTACTGGGCAGCATATGGGAAAGGAAATGGAACAAATGCAGGTTTATATAGTGGTACATATCTTATCCAATCAGGAACAGGTACAGGGACTGTAAATATTAGTGCAGGTGGTTCCGAGGGATTCGGAATTACACTAACTCAGCCGACAGGTGCTACGGTACCAACAGATTTTCTAACAGGAACTCCTGGTGTATACGGTTCCTTGGGAGCAAACAGTACTGGTGCCAGATTAATCCTTTATAAAGCCACAGAGACCTCTCCTGCTCAAAGTTCAAGTGTTTATTACGGTGCAAGAGCAGGATCATCGGCTCCCTCTGGTACCTATACTGAATACCTCACATATGTTTGTGGTGGTTACTACTAATTATGATGAAAAATTTAAAAAGATTCTCTGCCCCATGGTTAAACAAGAAAATAATTTTACTTCTTCCGGCAGTTTTTACTGTCCTATTCTTTCTATTTCCTAAGCAAAATCTTTTAGCACAAACAAGCTTAACCATAGGAACAGCTCCTGCTTCGGAGAAACTAACCTTACAACCGGGAGAAAAATACGAAGGAGAGATAGTTGTATGGAACCTCTCTGAAATAACCACAACTTACAATATCTTTGTAAGAGGTTTTAGACAGATAGAAGACCAACCCGGAACTGCAATAATGTTTACGGAAGAAGAAGAACAGAGAGCCCTCTACTCAGCCGCTTCTTGGGTAACAGTAAGTAAACAGAAGGTAGATCTTGTACCCAATAGAAACGAGAAGATATTCTACGAAATTAATGTTCCTAATGATGCAACAAAGGGTGAATACACAGTCATAATTGCCTTCATATCCGAAGATGTTCAACAACAGTTAAGAAGTACAGCCACATTTACTTCACTCTCTTCAGGGACTCCGATTTTAATAAAGGTAGGAGAGGATTTTGCGGAAAACGCAGAATTACTACAGTTTGAAACAGACAAAGATTGGTATGAACAACCGAATGTAAAATTTCTTACTAGAATAAATAACTTAGGAGATACCCATATCACCCCCATTGGAGAGATAGTACTTACAAACATCTTTGATCAGGAAGTTGGAAAAATAGTTTTTAATGAAAGTGCACAGAGCATTTTAAGAGATAATTCTGCAAGCTACGAAATCCTTTGGGACTATGGATCCTTCTTAAGTAAAGATAATAAGCTTATCCTAGGCCCCATAAATGCAGACTTAATAGTCATGTACAGAAACTTCCAACCCGGGTTCGCTCCCCTTACGGCCACAACATCCTTCTGGATTATTCCTTGGAAATATATCTTACTACTCCTACTCGCAGTAATAACAACTGTGGTAGTATTAAAGATGAGGAAGAAAAAGAAAGAGAATCAACCTCAACAATTACCTAAATAATTCACAAATGGACATTAAAAATGCCCTTAGAAAGACAATTTACTTGTTTCTTTGTACCATACTTCTCGGATTAGCAACTCCAAAGAAGATTTATGCAAACTCAATAACCCCTCCAATAAGCGAATATCTACTTACGACCCAAGAGCGAAGAGAAAGTACTGTAACTTTCAAAAATGATACTAGAAAGGAGATCTTCCTCTCTCCAGTCATATATTCCTACGATCCACAAACTCTACAGATGAGTAAAGAAAACGGCTTTATTTTCACAAGAGCTGACAAAGAAATATTCCCTGTAAGACCAAAAGAGGTCTTTAAACTTCCATATGAGATAGTTCCTACCAGAGATATGCGCCCTGGAACATATTTTAACCTAATAATATTAGAAGAAGAGGTAGAAAAGGTCTTTATAGCAGAAACAAACCCTGTTGGGGCAGTAGAAAACTTAGCTCACCTAGTAGTGCTGCATATCGCAGATCCCAACGAAGATGTAAAAGGAATAACCTCGGAATTTGCCGACGTGCAAATAGAGATTATAGATAAAGGCATACCCTTCATATCCCCAACCGTGATTAAGTACACTTATAAAAACATTAGTAACTATGTGCTTAACCCCATGGGTGAAATACAACTTTACAGTACAAAGGGAAGATTTACACCGGAGTATATAAAAATAAATAAGGACCAACAAAAATTATACCCCGGGGGGATTCTAGAAGAGGAGTTTAAAATCGAAAAGGACCATATTTCTAACTTATTTACCCAAAGGGTAGTATTAGGTCGTTTCTATAATGGTATAGATGAGAATCTAATTGTAAAAGAAGTTGTTATACAACCAAATTTTGAATTATTTGTAGCTTTAGCTATTTTAGTAGTAGCAATAGTTGCACTTATGAAGGTAGTACTGGATAAAAAGAAAAAAAGTTCTAAAAAGAATCCTGAATAACCTTTTTAGTTGTTTTAAAGCTTATTTTAGCAACCTTTTCTAATTCCCCTACCCCATGCTTTTTAACAAACTCCCTACCTGCTCCAATAACTTCAGAAGCTCCCTTAGGGAAAGTAAAATAATATTTTTTCTCCATTTTATCTAATTCCGTCAGGAATATTGCTCTTGCTATCACAGAAGAACAGGCTACAGCAATATCTGATTCTCCCTTGTGGAATTGAACAAACTTTATTTTCTTACCCAATGGCCCAAGTTCATCTATTACCCTACTTTTCTTCGAAGAAAACTGGTCTATTACAACCTCTTTACACTCTATACCTTTTTCTGCAAGATCCCTAAGACCCATTTCGATAACCTTGGAATGTTGTTTTGCTAAAAGTACGGAGACATTCTTTAGTTTCTTTATTTGTGTGTTATATTCCTTTGGATTTACTATGGATACATAGTAGTATGGGTAATCTTTAATCTCCTTGTAGATATCTCTTATTCTGTTATCTGAGATCTTTTTAGAGTCCCCTATTCCTAAAAATTCCGTATCTTGAAGGAATTTATCATTTACAAAACAGGCAACTACCACTAATGGACCAAAATAGTCTCCCTTTCCTACTTCATCCACACCTATATGCGGGATTACTTCTACAGAAACATTTGTTTTATTACTACTTTTGGCTTTATCCTTTAGTAGTTTTATTAACATTTGAAAATCTTCCTTTCCCTGAAACACCACTTTCATACTGGTGTAAAGAGTACATACGGAGCCATTGTCATTCTTCATCCGCAAAGCTACATATTCATTCTTTATACTTTCCTCCTTCCAATCTTTCTTCTCTAACACATATCTTAGAGAATTTGCTTCTTCCTGTGTTAATTTTAGTGAAATTGTTTGTTGACTCATACTAGATTTTTTCTAATTTTTGACCTTTTGGAGTATCTAATACCCTGTATCCCATATTCTCTATCTGGTTTCTTATCCTGTCTGCCTCCTCGTAATTCTTTTCCTCTTTTACAAGCATTCTCTTTTCTAAAAGAGCATTAATTTCAGACGGGATGTCCATAGGTTCTTTCTTTGTAATACATTCTTCTAAGTTTAAAGCTAGGACTTTGTCAAAATCTAAAATTGTTGCGAGAATATCTTTTTGAGGAAGATCTTCTTTTAACAATTCGTTTATGAGTGCTAATACTCCTGACATATTCAGATTGTTTTCTAGTTCCTTTTTAAAACGACCTGTATACTCTGGGATTACGTCCCCTTTGGTATCTCCCAGTTCTCTAAGTCTTCTTACAAGAGCTTCCCTGGCGTTCTTAGCACCCTCTAAAGCTTCAATGGAGAACTGAATTCTGGTTCTGTAGTTTATGGACAGCAAAAAATATCTGATATCCATAGGGTCGAAGCCCAATTCCACAAGAGTTGGGAGGTATGTAACGTTTCCTTTACTTTTGGATATCTTACTTTCGTCCTTATTTACTACCCATTCATTATGTACCCAATACTTAACTGAAGGGTGGTTAAAAGCTCCAATATTTTGAGCTCTTTCATTGGTATGGTGAACAGGGATATGGTCCACACCACCCGTGTGTATATCAAAGTACTCTCCCAATAAGGATGTTGACATAGCGGAACATTCTATATGCCAACCGGGGAAACCGTTTCCCCATGGAGATTCCCAGTTCATAATATGGTTTTTATACTTACCATATCTCTTCATCCAAAGAACAAAATCTGCAGGATTCCTCTTCTGAGGATCTACGTCTACTTCTTCTCTAACTCCTACATTCTTTTCATCTAGATTCTGTCCTGTAAATATTGTGTAATCTTTTATTTTTGTGACATCAAAGTAAAGAGCTTGTTTAGTCTCATAGGTATAACCATTCTTCTCAATCTTTTTGATCATATCTATCATCTCCTCTATATACTCCGTTGCTCTGGTAAAACCGTACTCTCCAACCTCTTCGTAATTTAAATCTTCAGGAATAGTTTCTCCACTTGGAGAAAGGATATTAAGATCTCTAAAGTCATCTAAGACTGTATCTATATATTTATTTGCAATATCTATGGGTTGTAAGCCTTCTTTTTGGGCTTGTCTGTCCATTTTGTCTTCACCGAAATCACTACCGAAGTCATCATCTGATGTCATATGACCGACATCTGTTATGTTCATAATTCTTTTTACATTGTATCCTAAATACAAAAATGCCCTGTGTAGGATATCCCAATTGACATATGCTCTAATGTTTCCTATTTGCATTCTGGAATAAACTGTGGGACCACAGCTGTACATGGAGATTTGACCTTTTTTAATAGGTACTATTTCAGTAACTTTTCTATCTAGGGTACTGTATAACTTCATACTGAATCATTTTACACTGTATTTATGGGAATTTCCATTTTGAGGGGTTTTACAAGGAGAAGAGATTGCGAAGTAGACAATTAAGTCTAAAACGATTGATCTCTCCTCCCTGTTGGGTTCTACTAAGAAATAATGATTAAACAAATAGATAACCGGTGACAAGCATGAGGGAAACAAGAAATATCCCGGTTGTGAGAAGAAACGAAAAAATCACGTATAGTGCCTGCTGACTTATAACGGAATCTTCCTTCTCGACAACCTTCCCACTGGCCAAGAGAGCCATCTCTATGACATCGATCATCGAGCATAGAAAAAATCCCACTATTGACCAGAAATAGAATGCCGAGGTCTGTCCCTCTATTACAAAAGCAATGGGGACAGCAATAAAAATTAACATCTGAAAGATGTTAGCCCCTCTACGAAAGCTAAACCCTTTTGCTCCTCCAAATTGGATTCCGTTTGCTACCGCAGCCACAATCATGGCTCCGATATAAAATATGGAATAGAAATTTTCTGTAATCATTTTAATCTCCTTTTCTTATTCTTAGTAAAACCCAATCTGTTTTCTATTCTGTTAATAAAAACCAAATTGGGTTCACCAAGAAATATTAGAGGATATAGTAGAACCTTTTTAAAGAGCAGATAAAAATGTAGGATAAATATCCATACAAGGTGCATATTATACTATAGGATTACAATAAAAACAATCTGCAACATATATGTAAAACCCTTGTAACAGATATTCTTAATCAGATATAATCTTTAATACTAAAATACTAAGCAAAAACCATGGAAGTAGATAATCCTGAAAAAGGGTCTGAAACAATTTCCAGAAGAGAATTTCTCAAACGCTCCGCTTTTACTGCTCTAGCCTTTTCTAAAATTCCAGACATTTTAGGGAATTTAGAAAATTTAACTCCTACGAATGATAATCCCGAAATTGATTTCTACGAGAACAGTGAGAACCAGATAATTGCATACAATGCAGTGAGAGCAGCTGCAGAAGATTTTGCCGGAATCCCGTACACTTGGAATACCGGAGAGAATTACGATTGTGGCGGGTATGTTGCACGATACTTTATACACTTAGGATTTGAAGTTGCACGGGTAGAGACCCCTGTTTCTGAATACTCTCCTAAACTAGGAGATCCCATGCCCAGTGGGACTACAGTCAAACAAGTTCCCTATCTTAAAATGTTATCCCAGCATTTTGGAGAGGATTTAGCAACAGAAATAGAGCTAAAAAAACTCTTGTCTGACAAAACCATCTGGGAAAAGATGCCTCCAGGGACTGTTATATATCTTCCGGAAAGAATAGGACATCATGGTTATGACACATTTACACATGTGGGCATCTTTATGGGACTAAATAAAGCAAAAGATCCCCTCTTTGCAGAATTTAGTGTGTACATGAAAAATGGCCCTCAATATGGTCATGATTTTGAACAATTTACCAGAATGTACAGAGGACAAGATATCGAACCCTACAATCCCACTAACGGCCCCCTCAAAGTGTTCTTATTTAATGCTGTTGAAGCAAGTAAAAGGATTAAAAATACAAAAAAGAAGTTAGATCATTACACCAAACAGGTAAATAAACATCAACCTTACTAAATAGAGAGTGCAACTAAATCCCCCTCCTACCCTCCAGAGCTCTCTTCAAAGTCAGTCTATCAGCATATTCTAAATCTGCCCCAGTAGGAAGCCCCATGGCTAATCTTGTAATATTAACCTTCTTCTCTTTAGCTAACTTAGCAAAAAGGTCAATTATGTAACTTGCAGTAGCTTCCCCTTCCAAACTAGGATTGGTAGCTATAATAATCTCAATACACTTATTCCCCTTAACTTCCTCTAAAAGTTCATTAACTCTCTTTTCTAATTCTTTAAACCTCAATTCCTCCTCACCTATCCCGTCTGCAGGAGAAATTACACCACCTAAAACAAAATAAAGACCGTCATAAACACCACTATTTTCAAAAGCCACTACATCCAAAGGTTCTTCAACAACACATATCTTATTCTTCTTCCTTAAAGGAGACGAACAAATGTCACAAACCTCTTTGTCTGTAACATTAAAACACTTCTTACAATACCTGACATTTTCTTCCATGTCACTGAGAGCAGAAGCTAATTTAGAAGCATCTTTGTTGGAAGATCTAATGTAGTGGTATGCCATACGTGCAGCAGATTTAGGTCCCACACCCGGCAGCTTACCAAATTCCTCTATTACTTTTTCTACACTCTTGGGTAAAACCGACATACTATTTACTAAACATATTTCTTAATTGATCCATATCCATATCCTGAACCATATCCTTCTGAAGCTTCTTCTGGTAGTCCTTAAATGCTTCTTTAAAACCCTTCTTTAAGGCTTCAGACATATCCGGGGAGAGATATTCATCATCTATATGCACATCTTCCAACTCCTGAGCTGCATTCATATATATTACAATCATCCCATTTTTGGATTCTCCTTTAACTTTTCTTTCTCGCAGTTTCTTCTGAAGCTTTTTAGCCTCATTTTGCATCTTTAATACCTCTACTGGATTTAACATAATAATTACAATAAAAAACTTAGATAACAAACCTATTATAACTTAAACGAAGCCCAAAATGAAAATCCTTACATACCCTCAAATATTGCCTCAATGCTTTCAACCACTCTCTCTTTCACTTTCTTCGCCTCCAGTTCCTCTTGTTTCTTTTTTTTAATTACAGGAAGATTCCTTAAAACGAAATTTGCATCCTCTTTTCTCTTAGGCTTAATGTTTCCATTCACAGAACAGGATATTTTACAATTAGTTCCGTAAATTTTCTCAAAGGTTTCAGAGATTGCATTCCTACTCTTTGGGACTATGATTCTCTCCATATGGAATTGGAAAGGAACTTCTATAAACAATGTACCTTTGTCAAAATTAATGACATTGGCACCACCTAAAAAGGCGTATAGATGTCCATTAAAAGGTTTTATTGCATTAACAAATTCATCCCACCTATCCTGTATCTCCTTGACAGTAAGATCTTCTCTTTCAATTTTCACTTCATCGCTCTTTTTTTCCTGCTTTTCTAACTCTCCATCTTTAGGAATTCTCTTTTTAACATCTCGGTTCACTATCTCTACATCTTGTCCTACTCCACTTTTCATCATTTCGGGGATAATCATCTCCAAAACAAGTGCTTGGTTATTAGCATATCTAATCTTATTCTCCACTTCTAAAAAGAGATTTATGAGCTTGTGAAGAACTTTAATATCTACATCCTTAGCAAAATCAAAATCCTTTTCTAACTTCCCTTTTATCTTTCCGGTGAGAATCCTTCTTAAAATATCTAACACATAACCGGTAAATTGTTGTAAATTAACTCCCTTCTCCTCAAGTTCTTCTATTACTACCAAAGACTTACTTCCATTTCCCTCTAAAAGATTCTTAAGAAGAAGAACAACATTGTCAAAGTCAGGAAGACCTAATATTTTCCTAGTTTCCTCAAGTGTTATCTCTTTTTTCTTCTCTTCTTGACCCGTATATATGACATCCAAAATTGACAAAGCATCTCTGTAACTTCCCTTTGCATTATTCACAATTACATCTAAAGCTTCTTCCTCAATGATTATTTCTTCTTTTTTAACAATCTCCTTTATAAGACCTTTTATTTCTATATCCGTTCCAAGTCTGAAATCATACCTCTGACATCTGGAAAGAATTGTAGGAGGCAACTTATGAGCGTCTGTAGTAGCCAGAATGAAAATTACATGTGCAGGGGGTTCCTCAAGAGTCTTTAGAAGAGCATTAAAAGCCTCGGTAGTTAACATATGAACCTCATCTATTATATATACCTTGTACTTCCCTTGAGAAGGAGAAAATTCAATCTTTTCCTTCAGTTGCCTAATTTGATCTATCCCCCTATTTGATGCCGCATCTATCTCTATTAAGTCTAAAAACCTTCCTTCAGCAATACTTCGGCAATATTCACACTCTCCACAGGGATTCCCGTCCTTTTTAAGATTCTGACAATTAACAGCCTTAGCTAATATTCTTGCAGTAGAGGTCTTCCCGGTTCCTCTTGAGCCGACAAAAAGGTATGCTTGAGCAATTTGGTTGGTTTTTACAGCGTTCTTTAAAAGCTTTATAACATGATCCTGACCCTTGATTTCATCAAAATTGTTGGATCTGTATTTTTGATAGAGGACTGAAGACATGCTTACATACTAGAGCAAAGTTAGCCCCTTGCCAAGTGAAAATTATTTACCCAGATTTTTGATCCTTGTTACTGCCCCAGCAAGCATCTGAGAATAGAGACCATAACCTACGGAATTTATAGTCCCAGACTGGTTTCTCCCGAGAATATCCCCTGCCCCTCTTATCTCCAGATCCTTGTTTGAGAGCAAAAAACCTGAACCCAGTTCTTGGGACTCCTTTATCGCTTCAAGCCTTAATTTGGCATCCCCCTTAAGATTGTCAAAATAAAAATAGGCATGTGCCTGAGTAGTAGATCTCCCTATTCTACCCCTAATCTGGTACATCTGAGAGAGCCCCAACATGGTAGCATCTTGTATAATTAATGTGTTAACAGTAGGGATATCTAGACCATTTTCTATTATTGTCGTACATACTAAAATATCTATGTTTCCGTTAATAAAAGCATCCATAGTTTTAGACAATTTTTGAACACCCATCTGACCATGAACAACTCCTATTACCTTGTGAGGAAACATTTTAGTCAATCTGCTGTAAACAAACTCTATTGTACTCACTCTATTATGTAAGAAATATACTTGACCATTGCGTTTTAACTCGATCTCTATAGCATCTTTAACACTATCCCAATTAAACCTTTCAAAGTGATTTATAATCTCTTTTCGACCTTCGGGAGGGATTGCCAAAACAGAGATATCTCTTATCCCTGCAAGTGCCATATTTAAAGTTCTGGGGATTGGAGTTGCCGTCAGAGACAGGACATTTGTATCAACTCTCTTTTTCTTTATTTCCTCTTTCTGTTTAACACCAAATTTCTGCTCTTCATCTATTACCAACAAACCAAGTTTCTTAAAAATGACTTCCTTCCCAAGCAGAGCATGGGTTCCAATTACAATGTCCACTAAGCCTTTGGAGAGATCTCCAAGGACTTTCTCTTTTTCCTTTCCGAAAGAAAATCTTGATAAAGAAACTATGTTTATCGGATACCCCTTAAATCTTTCCTTAAAAACAGCTAGATGCTGTTTAACTAGAATCGTTGTCGGAGCAAGAATAGCTACTTGGTAACCTGAATTTACAACTGCAAACGCCGCTCTGGCAGCTATTTCGGTTTTACCATACCCCACATCTCCTACCAGAAGCCTATCCATTGGCTTGTTTTTTCGTAGATCGTCAACTATATTTTTAGTTGCAATAAGTTGGTCATCCGTATCTTTGAATTCAAATTGATCTATAAAAAATTCCAATTCTTTTAGAGAGTCCTCTGAATTAATTATAGGAACCCCTTCTGTACTCTCACGAAGTGCATACAACTGAAGCAATTCCCTTGCAATGTCTTCTGTCCTTTCCTTAGCTTTCTTAGAGATTCTCCTCCATATTCCACTATTTAGTCCTGTTAAAACAGGTTTCTTTCTCCCTGTTCCAATATATTTTGTTAGCTTGTCTGAAGCTGTAAGAGGCACAAAAAGTTTATCGCTACCCTTATACGCAATCTCTATGTATGGACCTTTGTCCTTTTTTGCAACTTTAACAAACTTACCTATCCCGTGATCCTCATGTACAACATAATCTCCGGGAACAATCTTTTTAAGTATCTCGACACTTCCTGGATCCATATTAATATTTCTTCTTTGGTAAGAAGAAAGGTCTAACTCTCCAAGAACTTCTAAATCTGTTAAGACCAAAACCTTTCCAACGGAAGACACAAAGCCTTTCTTAATACCCCTCCCGGTAATATTCTTTGCCGAGAAAATGTTATCTACTATCTCCCTTACCTCTTTTGCTACCTCTAAATCATATTTTTCTGGGCTGTTGGTTAAATACCAAATCTTATACCCTCTGTTTCTGTAGTTTTTAGATATTTCCAACAAAGCAGATCTTGTGCTGTAAGCCTCTATTCCGGGGATACTTCTAATCCCAAGATCCACCCCTCCCTCCTCCTCTTCCAGATTGTTTATCAGTTTAATATTTATACTCCCTCCGGATTCTTCATTTCCTACTAACAACTCACTGTTTTTACTTAGAAGAATTCTTTCATTAACTTCCCTTATTTTCTTCCTACTCTCTGCTCCCACTATGGAAATTTCCTCAATCTCCTTTCCTAAAAGACTTAATCTAACTAAATTGTTCATACTAAAGGGCCAAATAATGATAACATCTCCTAAAACAGACACCTCTCCCTCATTCCACACCCTTTCAACCCTTTCATAACCAAGATCTAGTAAAGAGTTTAAATTAAATTCTTCCCCCTTATGCAACTTAATCGCATTGCTACCCTTAGAAAGGTCCTCTTCTTTCGAGACGGATAACCAAACTACCCTATCCAGAAGAACTCCTAAAAGTTCACAGGCAAGTTCATAGTAATCCCAGTCCACACCGGAAACTTTTTTGTAGGCTAAAATATCCTCCTTAACGGAAATATAACTCTTAGAAAGAGCTTCTATCAGATTATTTCTAATTTTTTCTTCTTTCACAGGGGTATTTTATCAATAGTGGAAGAATATGTATAATGTCTTAATTCAATACTAATTTAATAACAAAACCCTATGTATATAGCACACGGGCCAATATCCTATTTAGCAAACGAGGCTATACAGAATAAAAAAATCAAACAACTCAAAACAAGTGAACAGATATTGGTAGCATTATGTGCTCTTTTCTTTGGAATCCTCCCTGACTTTGATATTTTCCTCCTCTCTATGCTTAACGTCCCAAGATTTATACATCATGAGGTAATAACTCATACACCGATTTTTTACATCACAATTTGGATTGTTCTAGAGGGACTCTTTTATATTAAGGAGAAGTTTCTTAATGAAAAAACTAACAAGACATTAAACAGCAATTTATTACATATTTTAGCCAATACCTTCTTAATTAGTACACTCTTTCATCTTCTTGCAGATTTTCTTGTAGATAGTATTATGTTGGCTTATCCACTAACAGAACATAAGTTCTACCTATTAAAGTACATATTTGAACCAAATTTGTTCGCCAGTTTCCCATTTTCTGTAATGGGTTCTATTGAGATATTCTTTATAGTGATATTCATATATGCTCTTTACAAAAAGTTCATTAAAAGGAACAAGGTTGTAGATATATCTCTCAAGGCTTTAATTTTAATTACTGCTTTATACATTCCGTTTACAATGTGGGTACCTGTTTGGAGGGGTCAGACCCCCATTCTTGACTCAGATTACGACACAATTGCAGATGGGCAGGATCCGGATGTGGGAAATACCAAAGAAGATAATCTTGAAAAGGTTGATTCAGAAAAACTACTTAAGCAGGCAGAAGAGATTGTGTCTTCAGGAAAATGGACAAACCAACACCCTAATGCATCCATAGAAAAGGTAAAGAATGCATTCGGAGGATTTAGTTCCTACAGAATAATTTCACAAGCTCATTATAACTTGAGACTTCCTATTGAACCTGTTTTAAGAGACTACCATATTAAAAAGTATGGTTTTAAATCTTACTTCTTCTCTGATTACGAATACCCCTCCCTCCTATTTGAATACCTTCAGGAAAAGGAAATGTTGCAGGGGGTTGAAATGACAGAGGATACCTTACTGACACCCGGGAAGGTATTTTTCTTAGTTAAACAAAGCGATAACAATGAAGAGAAAATTCTAAATCTTGGAATAACTCTAAAAGAAAATTCTTTGGCAATAGTTTTAGAGGAAGATGAGTATTTAACAGAACACACATATGAAGAAGTTAGTAAGATTTATAGTAAAGAGTCTGTTCTCTATATCAAAAAGTAACCAAAGGGGTATTAATAAAGGGTAAGTTGCTAAATTAAAATATCTGCAAGAATTCCCTTTATAGCCTCCTGTATAACCTCATCAATTATTATTTGCTCGTCTTTTGTAAATTTTGTTAAAACATAATCTTCTCCGGGGATATTTTTGTTTTCTCTTGCTTCAATCCCTATTCTTACCCTCTTAAAGTCGGCCATTCCAATTTTATCTTCAACACTCTTTACTCCGTTGTGTCCTAGGGGAGATTTCCCTCTCTGTATTTTAAATTTACCCAAGGGGATATCCAGATCGTCGTGAACTAAAATAAAGTTGTCTGCCAAATCTACTATCTCATACTTTTTAATAAGTTTACTAACGGCATCCCCGGATCTATTCATATATGTCAAGGGTTTTTGCATAATAGCTATTACCCTACTTCCTTCCTTTAGGAGAGCCAATTGTGAGGAGAAGATCTTCTCTTGCTCCCACTCTGTCGCAGAGATATCCTTTTGGTAGAGAAACATTTCTCTCAACACATCCAGAAAGAGAAAGCCTACATTGTGTCTGGTATTTGAATATTTTTCCCCCGGGTTACCTAACCCTGTTATTAATTTCATCTAATACATTTTGCAACATATCTTCTTGTTTTACAAACATCTCTTCATTATCTTTTGAAGCTTCAGAAAAAGAACCTTTATGTTCATACCCTAAAAGATGTAAAAAGCCATGGAGAATGTCTCTTAGGATTTCTTCGAAAGAATATTTCTTAGATATGTACTTCGGACAGATGTATATTTCTCCAATTAAAGGATCTTGTTCTATTGTAAACGAGAGGACATCTGTTACAGAATCTTTTTTCCTAAATTCTTTGTTTAATCTTTTTATCTCTCTAGAGGATGTAAAGATTATGTTTATGGTGTCTATTTCTGAAATTACATTTCCAACACCCATATCTTTGCTGTAATTAAGAAGGGTTTTTAAGAGAATCTCTTTAAGCTGTTCTTTTGTTACTTCAATATTAGGAAAATATTTTTGTAATTTTGTCCAATTATAAATGTTTAGGGTCATAAGTAGATTCCTAACTAAGGATATCTTGGACTATGTTCTTAACGGTATTGCCATCTGTTTTTCCTTCTAGTTCTTTCATTACTGCACCCATTACTTTACCTATATCCCTCATACTTTCTACATTTAGTTCTTTAATTTTTGTCTGAACCACTTTTCTTACTTCATCTTCACTCATTGGTTGCGGAAGATAATTTTGTAAAACTTCCAGTTGAAGGGCTTCTTTGGCAATTAGGTCATCTCTTTGCATTTTTTCAAATTGTTCTATAGCGTCTTTTATCTTTTTTACCTGATCTCTTAATATTTTCTGGACATCTTTATCTGTTAATTCTTTATCTGATGCTACTTGAGCATTTTTTATTGAGGCTAAAGCCATTTTTAGAATTTCAGATTCATCCTTTAAACCATTTTTAATTGCGCCAAACATGTCCTTTCTGAGGGTATCTGTTAGAGACATAGGGTATAATTAGTGACAATTTACTTAGCTCTTCTGCTAGCGGCTCTTCTTCTTCTTTTCATCTTTGCCCATTCTCTTCTTTTCTGGATTTTCTCATCAGACTTTTTAGCTCTGTATTGTTTCTCTCTGTAAGTATCCAAGGTTTTTTCTCTTAGAACTTCTCTGTGCAGTCTTTTAAGGGCACTGTCTATATTTTCATTAGAATGTACTATTACAGCCATGGTGTTTTTATTAAATAATATTGCGTGGTGATTATAACATAAGTTTTTAATCTTTTACTACTTTTCTTTCAAAATTCTTTTTTCTTTTATCTGCAATCTTCATTTCTTTTATTCTTTTCTTTGCCCTTACATCTTCCTTTATATCTTTCATCTGTACAGAGATCTTTTTAGGAACTTTACCTAATAATTCTACGGAGATATATATTCCTCTACCTAAGATTCTCCAAGTAAAACCTAATATTAGTAATCCCAAACCGACTAGAAGAGAATTTTGGCTATTATCAAAGATTCCTGTCCCTGGGAGAGGCTCTTGTGGTGGTGTCACATACTCTTCTGCAGGTATTTCGGGTTCTTCTGCAATATTACATTTTGCTTCTATACTAACCGATACTTCCAAATCCGTAGGAGAATATCCTTCAGCTACTCCAGGAGTAGCAATAACCGTATTCTCATACATTCCAAAAAATTCTTTGCCTACACTAATAGAATATGTAAAGGATTTAGATTCTCCAGGATCAAAATCAGATAGTGGAGAAGTTAGATTCCAAGTAATTTTCCCATTTTCTACTACCCCACCATTAGAAATATCTGTTACTTTAGTAAGATCTACTTTAGGATCTAAAGTATCTTCAATTACATCTATCTTCCCAAACCCAGAACCCGTGTTGGTATTTGTAATGGTAATTGTGTAAAGCAGGTTTGAAAGAGGATTAGCTGTCCAGTCATTTGTGCATCTTGCTATCACTTGCTTTTCAATATCCCACTCCGGATTTTCAGGTAGTATCGTTATCATACTATATACATAGCAAGGGGCACCTCCTGCTCCTTTTACATCCTCCCAAGATATTTCTAATTTGTGGGATCCGGGAGCTAAACTCCCATTTGTGTTAAGAGTCCCCTTAACAGTAATATTAACAGCATTATCTGTAGCTGGAACTTTCGTTACCGGAACAGATGTCCCATCCAGCTTAACAGTAATATCCGAACTTTCTACTCCATCTGTGTCTCCGGTCATGTATTCAAAAGACAATGGTTTACCAAACTCTATTCTGGATACTGGTTTAATTATCCACTCAGCATCCTTTGCATCGCATGTGTTTATAGGTGCTGAACCCACCGTAAAAGTTGTAGATGCATAACAAGGGGCACCTCCTGCTCCTTTTACATCCTCCCAAGATATTTCTAATTTGTGGGATCCGGGAGCTAAACTCCCATTTGTATTAAGAGTCCCCTTAACAGTAATATTAACAGCATTACCTGTAGCTGGAACTTTCGTTACCGGAACAGATGTCCCATCCAGCTTAACAGTAATATCCGAACTTTCTACTCCATCTGTGTCTCCGGTTACATATTCAAAAGGAATTGATCTCCCATATAGTATTGATGATGCCGGCTTGGTCACCCATTTAGCATCCTTTGCATCGCATGTGTTTATAGGAAGATAATAAAATTGTATAAAGAAGTCATTAAAGTCATAATCCCCCTCCCATTCCTTTGCATCTGCCCAACATTGTCTAGATATCAAACTTTGATTATTATTAAAACCCTCAGCCCAAGAAATATAACTGGAAACATCCACCTTCGGATATCGCTCACATGTACCGCCTTGTGGAGGTCCCATTGCTCCAGAACCACATGTATTCCCAGAATTGACCGCCTGCCAACCTGTTGCAGCCTTCCCTCCTGCGGTTTCATAGACAGCTTTGACTACAACTTTTTCTCCTGCTTCGAGTATTATACCGGTCGGGATTCTTTCTTGGGCTGAAGATGCTGTAATACTATGGTCATGCCCATCCGGATCCGTAATAACAAACTGGGCCAATGCTGTGTATGAGGGAATTGCGCGATAATATATAATAAGTTCCGACTTCTGAGAAGCTACAGGCGTAGTATATGGCAAAGCATTATAAGGAGGATATTCAGCAACACAATAATCAGGAATAGATGGTTGAGAAGGAGAGGTAGATGAGACACAATCTGTACTGACCCAACCCCTTCCACCACTAGATCCTGGTGGAGTACAATTGGTTACAGACTTATAACAGGCCGCTGGCATAGTTTCCTTCCACGAATTATTAACACAGTATAGTCTTCCACCTTCATCTTTATCCATAGCAAAATAGGTATAACCATCTGGACAAACACAAGTTGCCTCCCCCTCCTCCGGAGCTACAGTCTTCTCCTGATTAACCCTCCATAAAAGAAAACTCCCTGAAGCAAGAAAAACAAAAGTTAATACTGAAAGTATTATTACATTCTTCTTGTTTTTATTAGGCAATCTTACTTCCATTACCCAAGCATCTCCTTCATAGTATCTATATTAACTATATCCTTTACCATAATCAATACTACTAAAATCATTAAAAGAATCATACTACCATTTATAACGGCAGCTTTTAACTTCTCGTCAAAATCTTTCCTAAATACCCCCTCAAGAGCAACAATAAGTACCCTACCACCATCCAAAGCAGGAACAGGAAGAAGATTCATAATTGCCAAAGAAATAGAAAGATCCGCTACTAAAGAAAGAAACACTAAAAATCCTCTCGTCTTAAGATTATCTATAAGAAGAAATATCCCAATAGGACCGGAAACGGTATTAGATAGTGGTGAATAGTCCCCTGTTTCTTTAGCTGTTCCAAGCATTGAGGATAGAACTCTACCAATTATCTTAAGATTATTTGTCAAATAAAGAGGTCCTGCAGAGAGTTTATGATCTGAATAATCCAAAATGTAACCGTAAGAGAGAAATATTCCTATCTTTCCCTCTTCGTTAACAGCTATGGGATATTCCCCACACTCTTTTCCCGTTTCATCACAGACCAAAAGAGTAACTTCTTCTGATCCTTTTATCTGTGCTGTTAAAGCATCTTTATCCCAAACTTTAATTCCGTTAATTTCTTTAATCACCCCATACTCCGGGATACCGGATTTTATAGCATTTCCATCTTCCAAAACACTATATCCCAACATTTGCTCTACATCAGCTCCGACAATGCTTATATCTGAAAGATCTACATATACCGGGCTTGTCTTCCAACCATTAAAACCAAGAATTATGTAGTAGAAAAATATTGCAAAAAGGATATTCATAAATACCCCTGCTAACATTACAAAAATCTGAGCTATCTTAGATTTATTATTCAGATTAAATTTGCTTTTACTCAGATCCTCTCCTTCCCTTTCATATTCACTAGGGTCTCCATCCCCCAATATTTTCACAAAACCTCCAAGAGGAACAGCCCTTACACAGTAAAGAGTCTCTCTATATTTCTTCGTAATAAGTTTAGGACCGAAACCTAAGGAAAATTCATAAACTCTCGCACCAACTGCCTTGGCTGCAAGAAAATGACCCGATTCATGAATAAAAGTTAAAAAACCAATTACGAATATAAAAAGTATTACGCTAATAATTGCTGATAACATGTTTTAGGAACAAAATTTAAATTGTCACAAGCTCGTTTTCTTTCTCTTCTCTTAGCTCTTCTATCTTCTCATTTGTTTCTTTTACAATTTTTTCTATTTCATCTCTTAGCCTATCTGCCTGATCCTCGGAAAATCCTTCTTTCTGGGCTTCATCTATCTCCTTCATATATTTCTGACGAACTTGTCTTACCGCTATTCTTCCATCCTCCACTCTCTCCTTCATAATCTTTACATACTCTTTTCGTCTCTCCTCCGTAAGATCCGGAAGTTTGACAAGAACCCTATCCCCTTCGGAAATTATTGAAAACCCTAAATTAGCATTTTCCAACCCATGTGCGAGATTATCTACAATTGACTTATCCCAAGGTTGGATATTAATCGTCTTTGCGTCAACAATACTTATTGTGGCAATATTTTTAATGGGAGTTGCAACACCATAGGCATCCACCGTAACCTCTTCTACTAATTCGGGATTTGCACGTCCGGTTCTTATTTGAGAGAGATCTCCTTTTAAGTGGTCTATACACTTTTCAATATCCTTCTTAAATAACTCTATGTCCATACAATATTTTTCTAAAATATTATTGAATAATTGTATATCAATAAAGAAACTTTAACAAGAGAAGAAGTCCCTCGGAATTAAGAATTCTTGGAAATTGAAAAGTTACTTGCCTACTTCCCAGAGGATAAATCTTGCTATCTCTATAGGCTCCCCCATTTTCTGCACGGCGTTGCTTAAGAGATCTCCAACTGTTTTCCCTTCGTCCTTAAACCATTTCTGCTGTAAAAGACACTTTTCTGAGTAGAACTTTTCCATCTTGCCCTCTACAATTTTTTCTATTATATTCTCTGTCTTTCCTTCTATCTTAGCCTCTTTCGTGAAAAGATCTTTTAATTCCTTTAAAACATTTTCCGGTACATCTTCTTTAGATATATATTGTGGCTTCATTGCCGCGACCTGAAGAACCACTTCGTGAGCGAACTCTCTAAAATCATCGTTTCTTGCGACAAAATCTGTTTTACATCTAACTTCAACAAGAGCTGCTAGTTTCTGCTCTCTACCATGAACATATGATTCAATAACTCCTTCAATCTTCTCTCCCAGATCTTCCCCTATAGGCTCATTCCAACCTCTCTCTTTGATAATCTCTACCGCTTTTTCAAAATCCTTTCCTGCTTCTTCCAATGCTAATTTACATAAACCAATTTTTGCTCCCGTTAAATTCCTAAGACGACTTATAACATCACTTCTTTTGTTTATATATTCAACAGCTTTTTCCATATCACCATCGGACTTAGTCAAGGCCTCCTTACATAGAGCCATTCCTGCAGAGGTCTTTGCTCTTAAAGACTTAATGTCTTCCACTTTTACTCTGTATGCCATTTTAAATCTCCTAAAACTAATGTTAACTACTTTATTGCTTTTCCAATCTCCTCTATAGATTTCTCCCCTATCCCTTTAATGTTTTTCATCTCCTCTTCAGAAAACTTCTTAAGCTGTCCCACTGTCTTGATCTTTGCACCCACAAGGGCTTTTTCTGTTCTTGCAGAAAGCCCTAATTCTTTAATGGATTTGGAGTCTGCACTCTTTTTTACTTTCTCTGCCTCTGCTACCTCATCTTCTATGTTCTTCTCCCTCTTCACAACCCTAACTACAGAACCAATTTTCTTAGCATCTACCTTTCCTTCTCTTAACGCTTTCATCCTTTCTCTTTCCTGCTCTTCCATCCTCTCCCTTCTTTCTTTCTCTTCTTCGTATTGCTTCTTCATCCTAGCTAGTTTTGCCTCATGATCCCTTCTTAGTCCTATTATCCCTAGAGATTTCTTAGATTTGCCTACAACTTCTCCAAAGAGTTTTACAAACAGAGAAATACTTTTTATAGAGTCATCATTTGCTGGGATAGGATAATCTATTATATCCGGGTTACAATTCGTATCTATTAAGGCAATTATTGGGATTCCCATCTTTCTTGCTTCTTTAATAGCATTCTTTTCAACCTGACTATCTATAACAATAACAACTTCAGGAAGTTTTTCCATGAATTTAATACCCTTATAGATTCTATTCAATCTAAAGATATCTTTCTCCATAAGAAGTTTCTCCTTTTTTACTAAATCCTCAGAACCTTGAGCTAATTGTTCTTCCATTTTAATTAGAGAATGGATACTTTTCTTAATAACATCAAAATTGGTAAATAGTCCACCCATCCATCTTCTGTTGATGTAAAACATACCACTTTCCTCTGCAATCTTTTCTACTACGGAAGCTGCTTGACCCTTGGTTCCAACAATAAGAATATTTCCGTTGTTAGAATACTTTTCTAACTGCTCTAAAACATCTCCCAAGATTTCTCTTGTTTGAACAAGATCTATGATGTGAATACCATTTCTAACCTCATAGATATATTTCTCCATTCTAGGGTTCCAAGCACTCTTCTTGTGACCAAAGTGAACTCCCGCCTTGAGAAAATCTATGATCTCCGGTAATTGAAAACTTTTGTTTTTAGTCTCAGCTTTCTTTAAGACTTCTTTTTTGACTTCCGCCATTTTTATTTCCTTTCCTTTTATTAATATCTTTGTTGGACTATGTCCAGGATTGGAACAAAGATATATGAGATATATTAATTAAACAACTGGATTATACAAGGTTAAAAAAGCTTTTACAACTTTTATATCTCTATTCTCCTCCAAGAGTCATTAGCAACTATGATATGATCTAAAAGATTTAAGCCTACCAGCTCTAGACCTTCTTGAATCCTTTTTGTAATAAGGATATCTTCGTCACTGGGAGTGGGATCTCCTGAGGGGTGGTTGTGTGCTATTACCACGCTACTTGCATTAAGTTCCAATGCCAGGGATTATTATGTCCCTGGGAAGAACATTAACACCGTCTAGGCTACCTATGCAAATTACTCTTCTTTCTAAAACTTCAAAACGAGAGTTAAGAAAAAGAGCAATAACATGCTCCTGCTTCCTACTACCGATATCTCTTAGAGCCGAGTATGCTTCCTGAGAATTCCTTACTACACTTCTTCTCATTAGTTTCAAGGCCATATAACCTTTTGCCCAATTCTATACCGGCGAGAATCCTCATTGCCGTAACTACCCCCACTCCGTTCCACCTCTGTGATATCTTGGATATTAACATCTTTTCCGCTCTTCAACCAGTCTTCTCATTCTAACAACAACACTTCTTGAGACACTCATAAAGTTTTTACCCTTTGTACCAGTCCCAACTATTATTGCGATTAGATCCTGATCACTGAGATTATCTATACCCTTTTTCTATATATTTCTCTCTAGGAAGCATATAACCATCTTAATAGATGAGTTGTTAAAAAGATAGTTAACTACTTTTCTTTTTAGATCTTTCTCCTCTTTTTAGGTTTGCTCGTTATTCTTACTCCCCTTGATGTAGGTGCAATTTGGATAGTTACTGCACCCTATAAATGTCTTGCCCCACTTACTTTTTCTTTCCACTAAGTGATTTCCACACTTTGGGCATTTTTCATTCAACAAAAGAGGCACTATTCCCTTACATTCTGGATATTTCTCACAAGCCCAAAATTTACCGTATTTACCGTTCTTTAAAACCATCTTAGCACCACACTTCGGACATTTTTCGGGTTTAAAATATTTACCATAGTCCAAACTATCTTCTTGCCCGTTAAGATCCCTCATCCCTTTACACTCCGGGAATCTCGCACAGCTTAAGAATTTTCCATACCTACCTATTCTTACAACCATTTCCCCTCCGCATTCCGGACATTTCTCATCTGATTTACCTAGTATAACGACATCTTCTTTGTTAACTTCTTTATCTGCCTTTTTAATATTTTCCATAAGGGATTTATATTCCTTGTCTATGACAGGAACATACTCCTTTTTACCCAATGCAATGTCGTCCAAGTCATCCTCAACTTTCGCGGTATATTTGTAATCTACCAATCTCTTAAAGTTTCCTCTTAAAAAGTTAGTTACTACTCTACCGATATCTGTAGGAAATATTGCTTTTGCTTCGAATTCAACATAACCTCTGCCTCTGATTGTAGATATTATTGAGGAATATGTAGAAGGTCTACCTATTCCTAGTTCCTCAAGCTTTTTAATTAAGGAAGCCTCTGTATATCTGGCAGGAGGTTGAGTAAATTTTTGTTCATTCACAAACTCTACCTTTTCCAATTCGTCCCCTCTCCTTAATTTAGAAATTTCCTGTAGATCATCTGCGTCTTTCTTGTTACCTAAGACTCTCCTAAAACCGTCAAAGAGTGTTCTCTCTCCGCCTAAAGTAAAAATATATTCAGGTTTATCTAAATCTTTTGGTTTCAAAGATACTTTCAAAACTTCAACTTCTTTATTACTCATCTGGCTAGATACAGCACGTTTCCAGATCAATTCATAAAGCATAACTGCAGCTTTGCCGTGTTCTTTTTCAATTTGAGAAAGATCTAAAGAAAAATCTGTAGGTCTTATGGCCTCGTGTGCTTCTTGAGCATTTTTTACCTTATTCTTGTAGTAGTTGGGCTTTTGTGGAATATATTCTTTCCCGTATTTATCCTCAACAAGCTTTTTAATCTGATCTATAGCCTTTTTTGCTAAGTAAACAGAGTCTGTACGCATATATGTGATGTAACCTGACTGGTACAGAGCCTGTGCAATACTCATAGTTCGCTTAGAAGTATATCCTAAAATTGTATTTGCACTTTGCTGAAGAGTTGATGTAGTAAATGGTGGATACGCATGCTTACTTTTCTTTTTTACTGTAACCTCTTTAACTAAAAACTTACTATCTCCTATACCCTCTAGGATATCTTTAACTTCATTTTCATTTTTAGGAATATATTTCTTACCCTCTTTGGTGGAAAGTTTAGCTATTACTATGTTTTTGTCAGAGTCTTTTAATTTTACAGATACTTCCCAATACTCTTCCTTTTTAAACGCTTCTCTCTCTTCCTCCTTTTCAACGACTAGTCTTAATGCAACTGATTGAACTCTCCCTGCAGAGAGACCGTACCAAATCTTTTTCCAGATAAGTTCGGAGAGTTTGTATCCCACCAGTCTGTCTAAGACCCTTCTGGCTTTCTGAGCTTCAACCAAATTCATGTTTATCTCCCCTGGGTTTGCTACCGCTTTTTTGACTGCTTCTTCCGTTATTTCGTGGAATGTTACTCTTTTTGGTTTCTTAAGACTTAATTCTACAGAAGTATGATAGGCAATTGCCTCTCCTTCTCTATCCGGGTCCATTGCTAAATACACATCTCCTTCCTTAGGAATAGCCTTTTTAAGTTCTTTAACAACTTTTCCTTTACCATAAATAGTATCTAGTTGTGGTTCGTAATTATTTTCGACATCCACACCTAAATTACTTTTTGGAAGATCTATTATGTGACCAACTGTGGCCATGACCTTAAAGTCACTGCCCAAATACTTGTTTATTGTCTTCGCTTTGGAGGGAGACTCAACGATTAACAAATTTTTATAGGTTTTATTTGCCATGGGTTCAAAATACATTAATTATACTTAAGTTGTCAAATTTGTTCATTTTCCTTGCACAAGGTGTTCGCACTTTATTGTTAATTGGTCGTTAATAATTCCAAGTAGGTTTTTGAGATCAACGAAACTTGTGATTATACCGGCTCCCTGCTTCGCAAGGAAATTACAGCCCTTAGAAACTTCTCTATTTATATCCCCGGGAACAACACAAAGCTCTCTGTTGTAATTAATCGCCATATTTGCAGTTATTAAGGAACCACTCTTTTCTCCCGCCTGAATTACTATTGTTAAAGGAGATATCCCGGCTAAAAGCCTATTTCTCAGAACAAACATTTCCTTTCTTAATGTAGTTCCTTCCGGATATTCTGCAAGAATAAGACCTTCCTTTTTAATCTCCTGAAATATTTCCCTGTTGGATTTGGGAATAGCACTAGTTATAGATCCGGGAACTATTGCTATTGTCTTAATTCCCATTTCAAGGCATGTTTTATGTACATAAGCATCTACCCCCCTGGCTAAACCGCTAACTATGGCAATATTACAGTTAGCTAATTCTTTGTTTAAGAGCTCTTTTATAACAAATTCCCCGTATTTTGTAATATCTCTGGTGCCGACAAAGGTTATACAGACTGTTTTCAACAAATCTTTGTTGCCCACAAAATATAAAGTATTCAGGTTTGGAACGGCCTCTTTTAACAAAGGAGGAATCTCCTTTGCGCATAATGTCTGCATATGCATAGAAAATGATTACAAGGAGAGATTAAATCTAGATTAAATCTTCTTTAATCATCCACTCTATCATCTGCCTAGAAACTCTTACTGCATTTATACTCTCACCACCATCTTCCAGAAATATTGTCATTGTATATTTAGGATCATCATAGGGAAAGAAACTTGTTGTCCATGCATGCGTGTTTTCGTATGTTCCGTCCTTATTTAATGCTCCGAACTCTGCAGTTCCTGTTTTGGCAGCTACTTCCACTGCCATACCACTTAGGGTACGAATCGTTGCCCTTGGACCGTTAACTGCGGACCACATCCCCTCTTTTACTATCTTTATAGAATCTCCGAAAGGCACCTCCCTGGGGTCAGACCCCACTGTTTCTCTCTCCCCATCTTCATTTAAAAAGTAATCTCCGACACGAGGGGTATGTAGCGTTCCTTCGTTTGCTATACCCGAGGTCCAATTAACCATCTGCAGAGGTGTTACTAAAGTAATACCTTGCCCGATGACAGAGTTGCAGGAATCCCCCTCAGGATACCAAACAGGGTCTAACCAAGGACTTGTTGTATTAGCTAGGGCTATTTTATTCTCAGGAGACGGGACTCTCCCAGGAGCTTCTCCTGGGATATCTATACCTGTGTACCTACCTATCCCAAAGGCCTCTAAGTATGGAACTAATTCATTCATATCCCAATTTCTTATTAATTCACAGAAATAGATATTAGAGGAAACGGAAATTGCATCAATTAGGTTCAATGGTCCGTATGCCATATTCCTGTAATCTTGAAACGGTGCACCACTAGAGAATGTGTAACCTCTCCTGCTGACATATACCGTGTCCTTTGTTATTGCTCCGGCATCTAAGGCTGCTATCGCAACTAAGGTTTTGAAAGTGGAGCCGGGAGGTACTTGTGCCGCTATTGCTCTGTTCAATAACGGATTTCTTGGATCATTTATTAATTTAGAGTACTCAGAAGAAGATATTCCCCCAACGAAGAGATTGTTGTCATAACTAGGATACGAAACAATTGCTACTATCTCTCCTGTCTGCGGGTTTTGTATTATGCCTGCTCCCCCCTGAGCGTCATATTCCTTAACACCCTCCTTTATAACCTCATACAGCTGCTTCTGAACTTCAAGATCTATAGTTAAATAAAGATTCTTACCGGGTACCGGTTCCTTAATGACATACCCTTCTTCGGAAATGGTTCTGCCAAGTGCGTCTACTTCCCAAGCAATCTCCCCTGCCTGACCCAAGAGATCTTTATCGTACTCCCTCTCTAATCCGGTACGCCCTATTACATCGGTTGAAGAAACGTAATCCAATTCAGAAAGGTCCTCTACTGAAACAGTTCCAGTATACCCCAACACGTGAGAAAGGACTTCATTCTCTGGATAGAACCTCTTACTTCCGTTATCTATATAAACTCCGAGAAGCTCTTCACTCATTGCTTTTATTTTAATCGCCGTTTCATCATCTATATCTCTGGCAATAAGGATTTCAGAAAAATAAGAACTTTGACTATGGACAGAATATACCTTCTCGGAAATAGTGTTGAACTGCTCATTACCCTCTTGGGTAGTATTCTCCCAGTTGTCCCCCAATATACCCCCGAGGGTATTTGATGTCTTCTCGACTAATTCCGTGTTTATCAATCCTTCTTGGTCAAGATAATGCTCCATCGCCAGATATACATTCATAGCCGCTTCGTTAATCGCCAACTGTTTGCCATTACGATCAAAAATAACACCTCTGTATGCGGGAATTGTTCTTATTCTAATTTGATTATTCTCTGATTTTGCAAGCATCTCTTCCCCTTGAACTATTTGTAAGGAAGAAAGGTTAAATACGAGAACTCCGAACAAAAAGAGAAATAAAAGGAAAACCAAAACGTAGTTCCAGCGCATATCTCCACTCTCTAATGTCGGTTCTAATAGAGTCTTTTTAATATCTTTAGCGACCCCATTGATATTAGGAGAACTTCTTTTTATAGAGAGTCTCTTTCTTCTACAATCCCTGTCTTGTTGTAACCTTTTAGAAATTCTTAGATTCACACTCTATTTTAACCGAATCTGAGAACTTTTTCCTCTTTTTCTAAAACCTGTGAGTATATAATCGAGTATAAAAACACCAATAGCCGTCAAAAAGCCTCTTAAAAAAGCTCTCAGGACTTCATCCCATGTTAATGCACCTAATTTCCCTACGACAAAAAGGTTTGGAAGCGTAGCAAGAATTATGTAGTAGACCCAGAATATTACGGTCTTAACCAAAAATGCCACTAAGCCAAAATCCAGAGAGATAAACATGGAAATTAGCATATACATAAGCAAAGGGATAGCAAGGACAAGAATATTACTGCCTAGAGGGAATTTGTAAATAACATCAAAAATTAAAAATGCTAGGAAAGATATAAAAAAAAGAATCTTGGAGTCTACCTTACGAAAGAGAAAAAAGAAGATTATTAAGGAAAGTTTAATCCCAATGAGGACAAAAAGGAGACTTTCGAAATATACTAAAGCAAACAAACCTAAAATTGTTAAGAATATATTTAGTATTAACATTTTAAGATCCTATAATTACAAATACAGTCATTAGCCTGTCATAATCAAACATGGGCGAGACATAGCCGCTTCTGGATGTTACTGCCGGGTTTTCGGAAAGACCAACAAGACTACCTAAAACAAGATATTCCCCTACCCTTGTGTCGTTAATTATTACCGTATCACCATTTTTTAATGGTGCGTTCATAGACATATTTTCTATCTTTATCCCATCCGGTGCACCTTTTACAACCCCTTTTGTCAAAACAGAAATATTTTCCATGTTCCTTGCACTCTCTATATCTCCTTCAACCACTATTACTTCCAAACTGCTCCCCGTATTAGATGGTAACCTCACAAGAGAACCCTTTTCGTCCACTTCTACTACCAAACCAATATACATATTTCCTAAAACAACAATGTCCCCGATAGCTACCCCCTCATCCTTTCCTTTATTGATCCTAAGGAGATTCTTTTCCAGAGGAGCTAAAACTTTGGCCAATACATATTTTTGTTCTACATTACCCAACGCTATTTGCTTTTTAAGAGCTTCATTTTCTTCTTTAAGAGTAGAACAAAAAGCAGAATCTACCTCCTGTTCATAAACTTTCATACTTAGTTCAGAGTACTCTCTACGAAATTCATTAAGACGACCGAAGGTTTCAAAATAATTCCTAATCTCACTACCGCCGTAGCTACCATGGTAAGCGATAGGATCCATAACAAACGAGATTCCTGTTCTTAGAAAGGATAGTGCCCCAAGAGAATCTAGGATAAGCAGTCCAACGCCAAATATAATTGCCCCAACTAAAGCCAAATACTCTACTGATATTTTTTTAGAGTCTTTCTTCATAACCTAGAATTCAAAGTTAAACCAACTCTTCCCAAGACTTCTGAACACGCTCTAGCAGTTCTATATGATCTAACATCTGTGCAGTACCTCTAGCTACTGTAGATAACGGATCTTCCACTATCTTAACAGGAACATTCAATTCTTTACTCCAGTAAGTATCTAAGCCACGAATTAATGCACCACCTCCAGTTAAGCTAACACCACCTATTAAAAGATCCTTCAAAAGTTCCGGAGGGGTTTCCTCTATTGCATCTTTTACGGCTTCCGTAATCTGGGAGATCGTATTCATAATTCCCTCTCTTACTTCAATACTGCTTAGCTCAACAGTCTTGGGAAGCCCGGTTAAAAGATCTCTTCCCTGAACACTCATCTTTTTTTCTTTCTTCATAGGAATAGCAGAACCCATTGAAATTTTTATATCTTCAGCGGATCTCTCTCCTATTAATACATTATATTTACCCTTAACATAGTTAACGACATCTTCATCCATTTCGTCTCCCGCAACTTTCATTGTTTTATCTACAACTATATCTCCAAGTGAAAATACTGCAATGTCGGTCGTTCCGCCACCTACATCTATTATCATGCTACCGGAAGCGTCTTCTATAGGAAGTCCAGCTCCTATTGCAGCAGCCATGGTTTCTTTTATTATGTAAACTTCTCTTGCCCCCGCCGTTTTCGCGGCATCTATAACCGCCTGCCTTTCTACCTCAGTAACAGAAGAAGGAACTCCAATAATTACCCTAGGTCTCGGAATTTTGAAACTTTTACCAAAATAATTGTGTGCCCTATGAATGAAATGATGAATCATCGCCTGAGTAGTATCAAAGTCCGATATAACACCATCTCTTAAAGGCCTTATAGCAACAATATTCGCAGGAGTTCTACCTATCATCTGCCGAGCATCTTTCCCTACAGCAAGAACTGTCTTACTTCTCTTTTCAACAGCAACAACCGAAGGTTCGGAAACAACAATTCCATGATTTCTCATATACACCATGGTATTTGCAGTACCAAGGTCTATACCCAAATCATAGGTAACTAACTCAAGTAGAGAATCAAATAATTTCATCGCCATTATTAATTATGTCTTAAAACTGTTACAACGATTTTATCATTAAAAAGAAGATATGACGAGTGAAAAAAGAGAGAAAGATAACTTAGTTTTCCTCTTGCTCTCCCTTTAACTTCTTATAACACTTCATGCAAACAGTCATTTTAACGGGGGTATCGGATCCATTAACCAGAACCTCTATCTTTCTGAGATTAGGTTTGAACTCTCTTTTGGTTTTAGGAGCTTTATATCTCCAACCGACAGAGTGCTTGTGCTGAATTCTATTTCCAGCAACTGTAGATTTTCCGCAAATTTCACAAACTTTAGACATAACGGGGAGATTATAGCAGAGATAAGCATCTCTTTCTAGTCTTTCGTGTTATAATTTTAATTATGTTTACAAATGATACACTTTATTGGATTATTTTTGCCGTTCCTTCAATATTAATAGCATCAACAGTGCATGAGTATGCTCACGGTTTAGTTGCTTTCAAATTGGGCGATCCTACCGCGAAAGCAGAAGGGAGATTGACCTTAAACCCTCTGCCACATATCGATCCTTTGGGGGCTCTTTCCATGATAATTTTTAGATTCGGGTGGAGTAAGCCTGTACCTATAAACGAAAACAATTTTGATAATAGGGAGTTGGGAACAGCACTAACAGCCCTAGCAGGACCTGTCTCAAATCTCTTGCTTGCCTGTTTACTTGCGATTATAAATTTAATATTTCAACCGGATCTTAGTTCTATTCTAGGAAACTTTTTACTAACCTTTACGGTAATTAACTTGGCACTTGCTTTTTTCAATGTTCTTCCTATTCCTCCACTCGACGGACATAAGATAGTAAGAGCAATTCTCCCACAAAAAGCTAGATACCAATGGGAGAGATTAGAGAAGTTCTCTATATTATTAATATTATTACTAATCTTCCCAATTCTTCCTTCAGGATCGATAGCAGGAACATATATGTCCGTTGTTATTACAAAAACCTTGGATATACTAGGTTTCCTCTAGAATAGCCGTTATAGGATAAAATATATTTGTGTATGACACCTTTTCAAGGTAGAATATATTGCTCTAGTAGGAATACTATGGTTTCATAGCTCCATACAAAAGAGCTTAGGGATCTCTATCATAGCCTGTTTCCTGTGGGAATAGGTTGCGAGAACCCACTTGGTTTTTAAGAGCTCTATGACTCCATATCCTCTAGAGCATTCTCTCCCCTCTCTATTATCGTTATATTGACTATATATCCTACATATATTAAACTTGCAACTGCAAAAGCCGAAGTAGCTCAGTTGGTCAGAG
>DHFX01000018.1:18859-43337 GCA_002402455.1 Candidatus Dojkabacteria bacterium UBA4813 | reverse complement strand
GTGTTTATCTGTGTAGTTGACTTTATAGTAGAATTTCAATTATACTCAGATATCACATGGTTAATTATTTAGCCTCGTGTTTTAAATTCCCAAATAATTCAAATGGTTAAAAAAGATAAAACTATTAAAGATTACGAGGAGATGAACCTCGCAGATCTAAGGTCTGTTGCTCAAGATTTAAAGCTTGAGAACTTTATGGAACTTCCTAAAAGAGAGTTAATAATAGAGATACTAAAAAAATCTACAAAAGATGAAGGGTCTGTTTTTATTGACGGTATTCTTGAAGTAATGAAAGACGGTTCTCATGGGCTTATAAGGACAGAAGGGCTTTTGCAGGGAGAAAACGATGTGTATATTTCCGGTTCTCAGATTAAAAAATTCAGCCTAAGAACAGGTGATGAAATAGAGGGTAGAGCAAGGCTTCCCAAAGACAAGGAGAGATTTTTAAGCCTTTTGAGGGTAGATACTGTGTATGGTAAGCCTGCAACGGAAGCTGTTAAAAGACCTGCATTTAGGAAATTGACACCTATATTTCCTAATAAGCAAATTAAATTAGAAACGAATCCTGAAACTATATCTACCAGAATGATAGATCTTTTAGCTCCAATAGGTTTTGGTCAGAGGTCCATGATTGTTTCTCCTCCTAAGGCAGGAAAAACATGGTTACTTAAAGATATTGCGGACGGTATAGCAAAGAATCATCCTAAGGCAAAATTAATAGTCGTGTTAGTAGGAGAGAGGCCTGAGGAGGTTACGGATATGAAGAGGTTTGTTAAGGGAGATGTATATGCCTCTAACTTTGACGAATTACCTGAGCACAACTGTAAAGTAGCAGAGATGGCTTTGCAGAAAGCTATGAGAATGGTAGAGTGGGGAGAGGATGTCATTATTCTAATGGATAGTATTACCAGATTAGCTAGGGCGTACAACATTACAATGCCGACATCTGGAAAGACTCTCTCCGGCGGTTTTGATCCTGTAGCACTATACCCTCCAAAGAGATTCTTCGGAGCGGCTAGAAACTTTGAGGAGCAAGGTAGTCTTACTATTATAGCAACAGCTTTGGTAGAAACAGGCAGTAGAATGGATGACTTGGTCTATGAGGAATTTAAAGGAACGGGCAATATGGAGCTTCACTTGGATAGAAAGCTTGCAAACAGGAGGATCTATCCTGCAATAGATGTAGTTGCCTCCGGTACTAGGAATGAAGAGTTACTGCTTAGTAAGGAAGTATTGAACCAATCTTGGAGAATTAGAAGGATGTTAGAAGTTTTAGATTCTAACGAGAATCCTACAGAGGTTTTGGTAAGTCAGCTTAAAAAGACAAAGACAAATGACGAGTTTCTTGCTACCCTCCATGAAGCATAGATAATTGGTATAATATTCATTATTACTTTAATTATCTATTATTTTGGATACTGATAATATCTTCAAAAATAAAAACATCTCCGGTTTAAGCTTTAGGGAAATCCTAGCACAGCAGAACAGGTCTATGTACGCAAGAAGTGATTTGGAAAGTTTTCTTTATGTAGATGATGATATTAGTGCAAGCAAATTTACTAGAAAGGTAAAGAAATTTTTCTATAGAATATACATAGATGGAGTAAAGAAAGATAGAAGAGGTTTTCTTTCCTTTCTTCTTTCTTTTTTGAATTATCTTTATGCAAGGATTAGGGTTTTTCTTGTTTTGTTTTCTGTAATGTCTAGTATATTTTTCAATATTTTCGAGAACATTAAAAACAATCTTACTAAGAGAATGTTCTGGGGGAGAGGAAACTTCTTAGGATCTGCTTTGCAGGTTGTTGTTTTAGTTGTTATGTTCATTGTTGCAATCTCTTATCTTTACAGAAAGCCTGTTGTTATAGTGGCAAGTGAGGGTCATCTGGATAGGATAGGGGTGGCTGAAACGGATATTATGGTTATGAATGCTTCTTTGAATACTCTTATTCCTAAAGATAGATCTAGGAGGTCTGTTGAGGAGTATATTGTAAAGGGAGGGGACACTTTGAGTACGATTGCTGAATATTATGGGATAAGTACTGAGTCTATATTATGGGCTAATAATATGGGTTCAAGTGACTATATAAAACCCGGTCAAAAGCTTGAGATACCTCCTAGTGATGGGGTTATTATTGAGGTATCAAGTGGGGATACTCTTGCGGGGTTGGCAAAGAAATATAATGCAAATGAGCAGGCTATTGCAGATTTTAACTGGTTGGATTATCCGTTTGAACTGGTTGAGGGGCAAACATTGTTTATTCCGGATGGTAAGATGCCTGCACCTCCGAAGCCCGTTTATGCTGCAACACCTTCATTTTATGTTTCAAATCAGTATACTTCGGCATCGGCATCTGCCGCTACGGGAGATCCTAATGTTGGAAAATTTATCTCTTGGCCTGTTGCAGGGGGTGTTGGGGTAATATCTCAATATTATAAACCTTGGCATAGGGCTATAGATATTGCCTCAAGTGCACTTCCTAACATAGTGGCTGCGGCTGACGGTACTGTAATCTTTGCAGGATGTAGTGGTTACTGTCCTCCTTTGGGTTCAACGTATGGTGGTTCTGGTTATGCTTGGTCTATACAGATAGATCATGGTAATGGTTATACTACTTGGTAT
The DNA here is from genome assembly GCA_002402455.1 of Candidatus Dojkabacteria bacterium UBA4813. Taxonomy (GTDB): domain Bacteria; phylum Patescibacteriota; class Dojkabacteria; order SC72; family SC72; genus UBA2177. Next base: position 40,717 of record DHFX01000018.1, on the reverse strand, counting down.
GCTCACCTTAAGAATATATATGTAAGGTCAGGTCAGTCTGTAGCAAGAGGGGAAGCTATTGGTCAAATGGGTTCGACTGGTAGGTCTACTGGGCCTCATGTGCACTTTGAGTTAAGGAGGGGGGTAGCGTTTGGTACACAGGTAAATCCTTTGGGGTATTTATCCCGCTAGCTTATAGTGATTGTTTCGGTATAATAATGGGTAAAAATAGGGTAGTAGTGTTATCCAATTGTCTATGTAAAGTGTTATAATAACTTCACTGGGCTCATAGTTCAGAAGGTAGAACATCGCATTCGCATTGCGAAGGTGGCTGGTTCGATTCCAGCTGAGTCCATCCCGCTAACTTATAGAGTAGTGGGCCTGTAGCTCAGTTGGCTAGAGCGCATCGCTGGCAGCGATGAGGTCAGGGGTTCAAACCCCCTCAGGTCCATCCCGCCAGCTTATAGTGTTCCTCTGGATTCTTGTATGTAACCAAAGGTATGTATTTCCCGTAATTTTGCTTAATTGAGGGAGTTGTATTCCTGCAATTTGACTAAATTGAGGGAGAACTATCTAGAATTTGTTACATCTAAGTAGATTATAAAATATTGTGTACATTTCTTTATATGTTTCATACCTCTGTAGCCACAGACCTAAACTTCCCTTTCTTCCAATATTTTCTCTCTTAATGTAAAATATCCCCTATTAATATATACTTAACTATGTCAGTGGAATATAACCCAAAAGAATTTGAAGCCAAATGGCAGGAAAGATGGTTTAAAGATCTTTTCTATGAAAGCAAAGATTTTGCTAAAGGAAAAGAAAAATACTACCTTTTAGTAGAATTCCCTTACCCTTCCGGAGATAGTATGCACATGGGACATACTAGAAACTACTGTATGATGGATACCGTAGCAAGGTTAAGAAGAATGAAAGACCAAAACGTCCTTTTCCCAATAGGTTGGGATGCCTTTGGACTACCTACGGAAAACTACGCTATAAAGGTAGGAAGACCTCCCCAAGAGATTACTAAGGAGAATATAGATACATTTAGGAGACAGTTACACAGTTTAGGTCTTTCTTTTGACTGGAGTAGAGAGATAGATACCTCAGATCCCAAGTACTACAAATGGACCCAGTGGATATTCCTTAAGCTTTTAGAAAAGGGCTTAGCATACAAAGCAGAGCAACCCATTAACTGGTGTCCGAAATGTAAAGTAGGATGTGCGAATGAAGAGGTAATAGACGGAAGGCACGAAAGATGTGGGACATTAGTAGAAAAAAGGAATATTAACCAGTGGATGCTTAAAATAACAGAGTATGCAGATAAACTAGACAAGGACCTAGACCTGACTGACTATTGGGAAAGCGTAAAGACAAGGCAAAGAGAGTGGATAGGAAAGAAAACATGGTATGACATAGAATATAAAATAGAAGGAACAGACGAAAAGATCCTTGTTTCTACAACAAGACCGGATACTCAATTTGGCTCTACTTTTGTAGTAATTGCACCAGAGCATGAGATTGTTGAAAAGTTAAAGAAATATATGAGTCCGGAAATACTAGAAGAAGTAGAGAGATATCAAGAAGAAAGTAAGAAAAAGTCAGAGTTAGATCGTATAAGCCAGTTAAAAGAGAAAAGTGGTGTTAATACGGGCTTATTCTGTAAAAATAGCATAACCAACAAAACCCTGCCAATATATATCGCAGACTTTGTTCTAACAACGGTTGGGACGGGAATGGTGGTAGGAGTCCCTGCACATGACAAAAGGGATTTCGAATTCGCTCAAAAATATAAATTACCGATCATAAGAGTAATTGAAGGTGAAGATGGAAATAGAGAAGAAATAAACAGTGTAGAGAAGGTCTGTGAAGGAGAGGGAACTGTCTTTAATTCAGAGTTTTTAGATGGACTTAGCACTCAAGATGCTAGAGTAAAAGTAGGGGAATATATTAAAGAAAAGGGCATAGGAGATGTTGTTGTAAGATACCACCTTAGAGATTGGGTATTTTCAAGACAGAGATACTGGGGTGAGCCTATTCCGGTAGTTCACTGTGATAAATGTGGGACAGTTCCTCTGCCGGAGGAAGAATTACCATTAGAATTACCAAAAGTAGAGAGTTATGAACCGACGGATACAGGTGAATCCCCGTTGGCAAATATTACACAGTGGGTAAATACCAAATGTCCGAAATGTGGAGGTCCTGCCAAAAGAGAAACAGATACAATGCCTAATTGGGCCGGTTCTAGCTGGTATTTCCTTAGATATACAGATCCTAAGAATTCGGACAAGCTTGGAGATGCAAAGAAAATGGAATACTGGTTACCTGTGGATCACTATGAAGGTGGTGCGGAACATGTAACTTTGCACCTTCTTTATTCCAGATTCTGGCATAAATTCCTCTATGATATCGGCGTTGTACCAACAAAAGAGCCTTATAAGAAAAGAACAATCCATGGAAATGTATTAGGCGAGGATGGACAGAAAATGTCTAAGTCTTTAGGAAATGTAATCAACCCGGATGAAATTATTGAAAAATACGGTGCAGATGTAGTTCGAGGCTATATGATGTTTATGGGTCCTTACGAGGGGGATGTTCTTTGGAGTACGGAAACTATAAACGGTCTAAAAAGGTTCGTTTCTAAATACTACGGGTTTTTGTTATCAGCTTGGGAGAGAAAAGATAAAAGTTCTCCCAAAGTTACCAAAGCTGTTCTTAAATTAGCTAATAAGGTTGAGGAGGGTATTCTAAACTTTAAATTCAACACGACAATATCTGCACTTATGGAATTTTATAACGAATTTCATAAAGAAATTTTCTCTAAAGAGGATCTGGAAAAACTTGTTATAATCTCTGCTCCGATTTTCCCACACTTAAGTGAGGAAATTTGGGAAAAAACAGGTCATGATTACAGTGTACATATGCAGAGCTGGCCCCAAATTGACAAAGAGCATCTTAAAGAGGAAGAGGTGGAGATTCCTGTACAGATAAACGGAAAAGTTAGAGGTAGATTGAAGGTAAATGTAGATATTTCTGAAGATGAAATAAGAGAAAAAGTCTTATCTGAAAAGGCTTTCTCTGAATATTTAGATAGCGGTAATATTAAGCGTCTAATTTACGTCCCCGGTAGGATTGTAAACATAGTGGTGTAAGTATTTTCAGTGTTGTAAATCGTTGTTCAAAAGTCTTGACACTTTTGGGGTTTTACTCTATTATTATCTTAAGGTTGGGGAGTTAAAATTTTATTGTTAAAACAGCGTTTTCTACTGTCCCGAAAGCATGCAAGAGAAAACCCACCAAAATCTAGCAAAAATTGTAATCATTTTCCTTGGGTTTTTCATACCAAGTTTCATTTTCTTTGGTGTTTTACAAGGTCCTATTTATTCTGCAAGTTCAGATACAATTAATCTTCAAGGGAAGATTGTTAGGAATGATGTAGGGTACGAGGGTTTAAATATTTCTGCAGGATCTCCTGCGTGTGTTGTTTCGGGAGATGGTAATGATACTTGTGATTTTAGGGTTAGGTATTATGATGCAGCTACAGCAGGTAATCTTCTTTTAACCGAACAATTTTCTAATGTTGAAATTGGTCAGTATGTAGGGGTGTTTAATGTTTCTTTGGGGTCAGATCCTGCTCCTGTAGCTGGGGTTTATACTTCTCTTTCTGGTTTAATTCAGGGTGAGAGTGATGTTTATGTTGAGGTTGGTTTTGACCCTTCTGGTTTAAGTACTTACACGGAGGTGTTTAGTAGGATGCCTTTGGAGGCTAGTGGGTATGCTATTAGGGCAAAGTATGCAGATACTGCAACGGGAGCTACTGAGATGTCTTGGTCCGGTTTAAAGAGTCCTACAGAAAATTTGTCTTTACAACATTCTACATATACAACTTTGTTTAATTGGGCTACAGGGACAGGTACAAATGATTTGTTTTCTTTAACAAGTGATGCTAGTTCTAATGGTACAGGGGCATTGATGAATGTACAGACAGGAGTAGGATCTACATTAATTCCTCTTAGGGTAAGAGCAGGATCTACAGAGGCGATATATGTAAATAGTAGTGGGAATGTGGGGATAGGGACAACTAGTGTTGTAGCAAAACTTCAAGTTAATACAGGAGCCATTGATACGATTGGTCAAACTATTAGGTCTTACTCTACTGTAGGAACAACTACTTTTACTGGTACAGGCTTAAATGATCTAACTTCAGGAGGAACTTTCACTGGGTCATCAGCTCTTAACTACAAGGTAGAGATAGATGCCACCGGAACACCAGATACTTTTAAGTGGTCTGATGATGGAGGAACTACTTGGGATGCAACTGGTGTAGCCATTACTGGTGGTGCTCAAACTCTAAATCATGGAGTTACGGTTACCTTTGTAGCAACTACTGGACATACTGTAGGAGATTACTGGACATTTTCTACCACAATTCAAACTGCTGATTTGGCCCAATGGCAAAATCCTGCTGGTACTTCTATTGGTGGTATTGCCTACAATGAGCTAGGTTTAGCATTCAATGCTGATGATTTGTTTATTAATAAATCAAGTGGTAATGTGGGCATCGGCACCACTTCTCCTACATCTCTTCTTTCTGTAGGATCTACTTCTCAATTCCAAGTTAATACATCAGGAGATATAGTTAAACTTAAAAACTTAAGTTATTCTTGGCCATCTTCTCATACAACAAATGGATTCTTAAAGAATGATGGTTCAGGTAATCTTACATGGACTACTATTACCGGACTCGGAGGTGTATCAGGAACAGGAGTATTAGGACAAGCAACATTCTGGACAGGTACTTCTACAGTTTCAGGAGATAATGCCTTCTGGTGGGATAATACCAATAAGAGATTAGGTATCGGTACAACAAGCCCACAGGAAAAATTAACATTGGCTTCAGCTAGTAACTTTGCTACAGAGATGTCAACTCCGGGAGATCCTACTTTAGTTTGTAATACTACGGGAGGAACTTTAGCAGATGGTACATACTATTACAAAATTGTAGCTTCAGATGGAGTAGGAACAACGGTAGCTAGTTCTGAGGGTTCTTGTACAATTACAGGTGGATTAGGAGCAGGATCTGTTTCTATTTCATGGTCAGGAGTTACAGGAGCTTCTTCTTACAGAGTATATGGAAGAGATACAGGTTATGGTCAATACTGGACATCTTCGACAGCTTCTTACACTGATACAGGGACAACAGGTACTACAGGTACACCTCCGACTGTCACTACTGCTTATGCTAACAAACTAACAGCTTCAGGAAATTCTTGGTTATTAGGAGGGAATGTAGGGATTGGGACGACGAATCCGGGATATAAATTGGAAGTTGCTTCGGGAAGTATAATGAATAGGGCTCATACTCATTATTCTGGCTACATAGACGCTTTTTCCAGTACTAGTTATGGTGAATGGCTAAAAATAGCAACATTAAACCTTAACTCTACGTGGCGAAGATTTGAGGGAATAATTACAATTGTTGGAGGATCAACTTATGTCTCTACTCGATATGGAGAATTCAAAATTTATCTTAGACTATCAGCGAATGATACAGGTGCGAACACTCCTCAATTTAGTTATGAAACAAGAGGATATTCATCAATAGAAGAAGTTCTATTAGTTCAAACAACAAGTAGCTTCCCCTACACTTATGAAGTGTGGGTTAAGTCGAATACAAATCAGGATGGAAGGTATAGTATCAAGGCTCAATTCGGAGGGTCGGATGTTCACCGAGAAGGAAACATAACTTTTCACGAAACCGGCACTTTTCAGGCGTCAACCCCATCTGGTGTAAGCACTTTTAGTCCTAACCTTATGATGGCAATTGATTCCAGTGGTAACGTTGGGATAGGAACAGCAAGTCCAAGTTCTAAATTAACAGTGTATGGGAGTAGTACTGCAACAACTATTGGTGGGTTTGAAGTAGGTATGAGGATAGCTAATACAGATACTACAACAAATAACTGGCAGAGTATTGTCTTTGGAGATACAGCTAAAGCCGGTATAGAAGTTAAGAATGTAGATCATACTAACGACTATGGGGATATAGCATTCACTACTAGAGCCTCAGATGGTTGGTTGCCTAGGATGTATATTAAATCTTCCGGGTATGTTGGTATAGGGACAGATAATCCTCTTGCTAAATTGCACGTAAAGGGTTTCCAGATATTACTAAAGAATGAGGCAGATGCAGATTTAGGTATTGTCTTAGATAGTGGTAGTACAGTGGCATATAGGGATGTAATATATTTTAAGGATAGGGGTACAGATATATTTGGTTTAGAAAAAACATCTACAAATGCATTCCAATTATATGATTATGCTGATACTGGTGTAAGTAGAATACTTGTAGAAGCAGGTACTAATAGTGGTATTAGTTTTAGGAGTAAGGGTACAGGAGATTTTAGTTTTATAAATGATATTACTACTAGAGTATCAATAAAAAGTGATGGGAAGGTAGGGATAGGGACGACGGGGCCAACTGGTAAACTTACAGTGGTTGGAAGTGGAGGTGATGCACGAAGTGTTACTATAGATAGCCGTGAACTAAAATTCCGTGGCGATGGCGTTGCTCATATGTCGCTATTTGGGCCGGATACAGAAAAAAGCTATTTAAGCATTACTAACACAAGCAGTAATTCTTTGCCGGGAACTACAGGAACTGATCTGATGGTGATTACATCTAGTGGCAAAGTCGGCATCGGGACGACGAGTCCGGGATACATGTTAGATGTTAACGGGGGTGCTAGGTTCTCGGGGGATGCAGTCTTTCAAGGAGGGGCAGATTTAATTACTTTAGGAGGATATGCAACAATGGGTCTAGCTGATGGTAATGGGAGATTTTCTATCTACGAAAATGCTGATGGAGCAGGTGGTTACTATATGGCTTCTGAAGAAGCAGCTAGGCTTACTATGACCGCAGGTTCTTTCCAATTTTTTACCGCTCCTTCTGGGACTGCAGATAACGCTGTTACTTGGACAGAAAGGATGAGAATAACAAACACTGGCAATGTCGGCATCGGGACGGCGGGACCGGGGAACGCTCTACATGTGTACCGTCTGGGGTTTCAGCCTTCAACAAATGATTTGGCATCCCTGAGAGTAGAGGGAAATTGGGGGGGTGGTATTGTATTTAGTGAAGGAACGGGTCGCTCCGCTATTTGGTCTTCCAGTGGTACAGATTTGCGTTTTGGTACTGGTGGCTCTAGTTCTGGTTTTGGAAGCACCGATGGAAGAATGATCATTTCAAGCACTGGCAACGTCGGTATCGGGACGACGGCGCCAGAAGCGAGGTTGGATGTTGTTGCCACAGGAGACGGAGCGAAGATTTTGAGGTTAGCGACGGAAAGGGCATGGGAGTTTCAGCAGGAAAGTACAGGGGCATCCACGGCGTTGCGCTTGAGAGATACACAAACCAACAAAAAGTTTTTCATTGATACAGGGAATAATCTTGCAGGAAATGGTCAGTTTGGGATTCGCGATGCATTAGGGACGACAACGAAATTTCTTGTGGACGGGGATGGCAAAGTTGGTATCGGGACGACGGGGCCGGGGGCGAAACTAACCGTTGGTGGGCTGACTGGCACTGCAGCGAGCACAACATTTCAAACAAACGCAGGGTCACTTGGTACTACCGCCGGTAACACATTAAAACTAGCAAGTATAGGTTTTACATCAGCCAATCAGAGTAGTTTAGGAATTGAAGCGCTTCGTACCGCCAATGGCACTGATTGGACTACAACTGCAATCAATTTAAAAATGGATGTTGATAACACATCTCCTGTTAACAATGCGTCAATCACACTAACCTCTGCTGGCAACGTCGGCATCGGGACGACTGACCCAGGCATCTATAAACTCTCAGTAGCTGGGTCCACTATAGCGTTTAGTAGTAGTTCAGTCGGAATGGGTGTTGGAGTTACCGATGCTAACAGCGCAAGTATGGCTAGTTACACTAGCACAGATGCTGCTAACCGTGGATATGGAAGCCGCATAAGATATGGTGGTTCAGGAACTAATGCAAATGTTTTTGCCGTTGTAGGTGTCGGAGATGTAGTCTCAGCAGTTTTTCAGGGGTCGTACGTCGGCATCGGGGTAATGACACCGGGCTATCGTTTAGATCTTCCTAACACTGCTGATATTTTTGGACGAGGGAGAGCAAACTCATGGACTACATACTCTGATATTACTCTTAAGGATAAGATAGTTCCTTTGGAGAACTCTTTAGAAAAAGTACTACAATTAGAACCAGTTTCCTATTATTGGGATGGAACGGACACCCAGGATTCTGGATTTATAGCTCAATGGATAGAACCTATCCTCCCATACGTGGTTTCTACTGGTGGAGATGGTATAAAGTCAATAGATTACGGTAAAATAACGCCATATCTTGCTGGAGCAATTCAGGAGTTAAATACAAAAGTGGATACAAAATTTGGAGAGATAGAGAAGATTCTTAATACTCCAACCGTAGACAGTAAAACACAGAGCGTTACAACTCCAGGGTGGTATAGAATATCTAAGCTCAATGGTCCAGATGACTATTGTAGGGTAAAAATTAATAATGTAAGTCTTGGGTCACTACAAAACCTCATCCTAAGTGTAGATACAGCAAATAGTAATAGTAATATAAATATAATATCTAACCTTACTACGGGAGAATATAATATTAATAAAGCAAGAATAAATGAAATAAGTGGAATTAAATATCTTGAGGTATATCTAGGTGGTGTAAATAACAATAGTATAAAGGTAAGTATAGAAGGAGAAAATACGAATTGGATAGTTACTGATATTACTAAAGTGGATGACAGTCTAATAGTTGAAAACGAATACACATTTAATGGAGTACTCTTTGGTATAAGTGATAACTTCGCAGTAAGTAGTGATGGGGTATCAATCTCTGGGACACTTTTAACTTCTGGTTTGACATCAGACATAGGTAGTAATACTAAAAGATGGGGGGACATATACACCCAAGGAACTATAAACTTAGGTAATACTACAGATAATGGTAGTATTAGATTTAATCCAGATACTAAAAGATTAGAATTTTCTAATGATGGAACTAATTGGATTCCATTCGGATCATCTACATACACAGATCTATTAGCAGTACAGTACCCAGGAAGTATTGTTTTAGAAGGTACAAATAACAATACTGGAGATATAACAACAAATAACACAGGAATAGGAAACGGTTCTATGAACTATTACCAATGGAATAGTCCAGGAAATGTTATTAATAGCAAAGAAATTAATATAAGATACCAACTACCCTCTAATTTCAGAGAGTGGGGATCCGGAGGAATTACATTAAACTATGTAACAGAAAGTACAAATTCCCTAGAAAACAAAGTAGATCTATATGTATATGAACAAAATTCCACTACTTATGATGCAGTGGCAGAAAACAACATCTCGTCTGTACCTGAACAATGGCAAACTATAGAGATAGATGGATCTCAATTAACTATGTGTAATAAAGCTGAAGATATATGTATTATTAAAATTAAAATGTCTTCCTCTTTAGATAATTATGTAAGAGTAGGAGATATTAAAATAAAGTATGAGAGAACATTGTAATCCTAAAGCCGTTATTGACAAACCACTCCCCAATATATAACATATACTACTGAATAATTCAGTATCATATGTTATGAATATAGCAAATAGATTAAGAAAAATTAACAAAACATCTACTGTATTTACCATATTAGATATTAAAAAAGCTTTAGATATAACAAATGAAAAAAGCTTGTACAATGCTATATATTATGCAGTTAAACAGAAAGAATTATATACCATATCTAAAGGAATTTACTCCTTTGATTCTAATTACTCTAGGAAAGAATTCGGTAATAAATATAGAGTACCATCTTATATTAGTTTATACACAGTATTACAAGAATCAGGTATAGTTTTTCAACCATACACTTCTATATTTATCATTACAAACAGATCCCAAACTGTAGACATAGACGGTCAGAGGTATATATACAGAAAGATAAAGGATGATATTTTGTTAAATCCCTTAGGTATAGAACAGAAAGATGGAGTTAGTACTGCAATAGTAGAAAGAGCTATCTGTGACAAAATATATTTAGATGGTATTGAGTATTTTGACAATTTAAGAAATGTTAATTTAGATCTAATAGATAGACTAAATAAACAGGTGTATGGAAGTAATAAAAACATATCTAAATTCTTACAGTCTCTAAATAAATGAAGGCATTGGATATAAAAAAACATAAAACAAATTTAATAAATATCTTAATAGATATTTATAAGGATAGTACAGTTGGTCCTGTGTTAGGTTTTAAAGGAGGTAGTGCTGCAATGTTGTTTTACTGTCTTGAAAGGCTTTCAGTGGACTTAGATTTTGATCTAATAGCTGACTACAAGAAAGATTCTAAAGAGTTAGAAAGCTTTATTAGCCATATGACTAACCTTTTGTCTAAGAAGTATACAATTAAAGACCAAAGTGAAAAATATAACACACTTTTTTGGTTAGTTAGTTATGGGGAAGGGTTAACAAATATAAAGGTAGAAGTTTCTACCCGTGATACTACATTTAACCATTATAGTTTAAAGCCTTTCTATGGTGTTAGTGTAAAGGTTATGGATGTGGGGGATATGATTGCTCACAAAATGGTAGCACTGATGAATAGGAATGTAATGGCAAACCGAGATCTCTTTGATGTTCACTATTTCCTAAGTTCAACCTATGTTAACGAAATAAATTACGAGATTATAAAGGATAGAACCGGTAAGGATCCTGTTAATTTTTATAAAGATTTATATAAATTTGTAGATAATATAAATTCTTCAACTATTTTAAACGGGTTAGGGGAGATATTAGACAGAAGTCAGAAGGATTGGATGAAAGCTAAATTAAAGGAGGAATTATTAGGATTGATAGAGAGACAAATAGAGGTTTTAAGTAGTTAAATCTCTATAAACAGAAAGGGTAAAGGTCAGATTGTAAGTAAATAGTGTTTTTAAAGTTTGGTGTCTTTATTACTCTTCTCAATAATTCTTTTCTATGATATAACCTATACATATGAGTGTAGTAGGAGATTCACTAAAAGATAATAAAAAAATACTACTCTTGGCTTTTGGTCTATTAACAGTAGCCATTCTCGGCCTAACTTTAACAAACAAAGGAATAACCATGCCCGAAGAAAATTTAGTACAAAATAAAACTCCTAAAACATATTCCCAACCACAGCAAGTTTTGCAGGAAGGTGTAGATTACGGTGCTGTAATTAAAACATCCATGGGAGACATAGAGGTAGATCTCTTTGAAAACGAAACCCCAACAACAGTAAACAGTTTCTTGTTCTTAACAAAAGAAAAATTCTACGACGGTCTAACCTTCCACAGAGTCATTAAAGACTTCGTAATACAGGGAGGGGATCCGGAGGGAACAGGTAAGGGAGGACCGGGGTACCAAATACCGGATGAAATAACAGAGAGAGAATACAAGGCATACACCTTAGGTATGGCAAATGGAGGACCGAATACAAACGGTTCTCAATTCTTCATAACCTCAGGAAATATCCCTGTAGAGAGCATAGAATCCCTAAACGGCAGCTATACAATCTTTGGAGAAGTAACTAAAGGTTTTGCTGTAGTGGACTCCATAGAAAGAGTAGAAACAGATGTTTCTGACAAACCAATAAATCCTGTAGTAATAGATAGTATCCAAATAATAGAAAATTAATCCAGATTTAAGAATCCTCATATATATTCTCTGTAATGGAGGATATAAAAAGAAAAATACTTTACTATGGTATTACATTTGTAATTTCCTTTACTCTTGGAATCCTCTTTGACCACTATATCCTTTGTAAAAGCCCTTCTGTAGAAAACCCGGAGGTTAAAGGAGAGAAAGAACAGGTAGAGATAACAGTAGAAAGTGAAAAAACTGATGCTCAAACCATCTCTCAAGAGCCGAAACCCGTTTCTCCTAAAATTCCCTCACAGGAGCACGGTTGTACTATGTATGTAGATGTAAGTGGTGCACTAAAAAAACCCGGAGTTTACTGCTTAGAAGATGGTGCACTAGTCATAGATGCCGTAAATAAGGCAGGAGGCTTTAGTAAAGAAGCTTCGATAGATTTCATACACAGAACAATAAACCTAGCTCAGCCCTTAGTAAATAACCAAAAACTGTATTTCCCTAAAATGGAAGAACTAGTATGTGAATTAAAACCCTTACTAGATGAAGGAAAAAACATTAGCATAACATACAACGAACCTGTTACACAGTTGCCTACTACCGAACCATATATTGATCAAAATCCTCCCCCTCTTGACCCCCCTGATACTACTAATCCGACAAATAATGATGATAGCGAATGTGTGAACATTAACACAGCAACCAAGGAAGAACTTATGACCCTAAATGGAGTAGGAGAATCTACCGCAGAGAAAATTATAATGGGCAGACCGTATGCTCAAATAGAAGATTTACTAAATGTAAGCGGAATAGGAGAAGCAACACTAGCGAAATTTGAGGATATGGTCTGTATCTAGTATGTTGCACAGACTAAAGGGTGTAATTGAAAGATTTAGAAAAAGGTTTCTAGCCCTTTTAAAGTACATATTGGATTACAAAATTCTCCTCTTTTCTCTAATGTATCTTTTTTCCACCTATATATCCCTTAAATTTCTGAGAAACATAGAGCAGGGTATGGCTATGGGACTAGTCGTCCTCCTCTCTGCCCTGTCTCTATTCTTTTTAGTAGAATTCTTTTCTTTGAGAAACATTGGGAAAGATAAAGAGGGTAGGAAAGAGGGGAATGACTCTTTGAGTAAAGATGTTCACTTTTTTAGTATAGGGTTTTTTGTTATTACGGCAATGTTGTTTTCTTTTACAAGAATTATCCCGATTTTAACCAAAGAAGCTCTTCTGGCAAAAGAGTCTTTTCGTTTCACAAACGAAAAAGTATCCTTTGATGGTTTTGTGTATGATGAGCCGGATAAAAAATATATAAAACAGACATTATACATAAAACAACTACAGGACATTTCTATCGGAGAGCAGGTTTTGAGTAAAAATCATGGGTTTATACTCACAAAAGTAGATAATTATGAAAATTTTAGAATGGGTCAAGTCTGTCAATTTAGTGGAACCCTTGTAGAACCTGAAAACTTTGATGATTTTGATTACAAACAGTACCTACATAACCAAAGAGTATTTTATATTCTTGAAAATCCGACCTACGACTGTCCTGTGGCAGGTGAACAGGGAGGAGTAGATACCCTTAGGGAAGGAAATGTGGTTAAAAATTTCTTAATTGATCTTAAAAACAGCCTAATAGAGAAAATAGACAGTTCTCTTCACGAACACTCTTCTTCCTTGCTTGCAGGCATACTCTTCGGACAAGACAGAAGGCTAGAGAAAAGTTTTGACGAAAGAACAAGAATAACAGGGGTAAGCCATATAACAGCAGCATCGGGCTACAACATAACTATACTTGTTATTGCTGTAAACAAATTACTCTTCTTCCTTCCTAAAAAGATGAAAATACTCTTTTCTATGGGTATTATTTGGTGTTTTGCACTATTATCCGGTTTATCCAGTTCCATAATTAGAGCCTGTATAATGTCTTCACTCTCTCTAATTGCAATTTTCTTTGGTAGAGAGAGTGTAGTGCACATAACTACTCCCTTAGTTTGTTTTATTTTTGTTATATTTGATCCCTTAATTATCTTGGATGTCGGTTTTGCACTCTCCGTATCTGCAATATTAGGTTTAACATATATTTTACCCATATTTGAGCAGGGGAAAGGTTCTAGGTTAAAGTTACAATTCCTAAGTGATTATGTTTTTCCTACTCTAAGTTGTACTATATCTACGCTTCCGGTTTCTGTATTAAATTTTAAAACCCTTTCACTATGGTCACTTCCTGTTAATGCAGTCATACTTCCTATTGTGGAGGGGACAATGTTATGGGGTGTACTATCTCTTCTGTTNNCAACTTAAATTTTTTGAATATGTAGTTAATCTGGTAGGAGGACTGGGTATTGGTTATTGGGAATTATCCTGTCAAATAAGTACTTTTGTTTCAATTTGTATTTTTTCTGTTATATTTCTACTTGTAATATATTTTTACCCCATAGAGAATGAGCAGTACAACTATTATCTTAAAAATAGTTAAAGATTTTGTCTTTAAAAATATTATTAATATAACCTTTTTGATCCTTGCATTATATTCTTTTCTATTTGGAAGCTTTGGTGGTAGCAATGACCCAGAGATAATATTCTTTGATGTTGGACAGGGGGATTCCATTCTAGTACAGGAGGGAGACTTCCAAGTTCTTGTAGATGGTGGGCCTGACGATACCGTAATCTTTAAACTTGCTAAAAGGATGCCTTCTTATGATAAAAACATTGAAATTGTAATACTTACGCACCCCCATGAAGACCACATAAGGGGCTTAATGAATGTTTTGGATGAATATAGTGTGGAGAGGGTGTTTATAAATAAGATTGAGTATGAGAATAAGCTTTATGAAGATCTCCTTGAGGATTATGGAGAGCTTATTGCAGAAGTAACTTTGGGAGATAAATTTAAGTACGGGGATATAGAGGGGGAGATAATATATCCCATATTAAATAAACATTCAGATAAATATATACAGGATGAAAATATAAACAACGAATCTGTTGTAGTTTTGCTTAATATAAAGGGAAAAAGAACACTACTAATGGGAGATGCGGAGCGTGAGGAGGAGTACAAATTGCTACAAGAAGTCCAGCTAGGAAATATATATATTCTTAAAGCCGGTCATCATTGTTCTAGGACCGCCACCTCGGATATGTTTCTCAGGGCAGCTGATCCCAGCATAGCTATTTGTTCCTATGGGGAAGGGAATAAATTCGGTCATCCCCACTATGAAACAATTGAAAAATTTAAAAGTTACAATGTGCAATATTTGGAAACGGCTAAAGAAGGGGATATAGTTATTAAATTTAATGATTTGTGATAAAATCCTTTTAATATATAGATCTTTTAGATATCTGTACCTGTAGCTTAACTGGATAGAGCATTGGTTTGCGGAACCAAAGGTTGTCGGTTCGATTCCGACCAGGTACGTGCTATTATTTAAAGAAAAATATTTAGAATATTGAAAGAAATATTTAATATATATCTCTTCTGCACCCGTGGCTCAACTGGATAGAGCATCGGTCTTCGGAACCGAGGGTTGGGGGTTCAAATCCCTCCGGGTGCGTGTGTTATTATGTATAACTAAATGGAAATAGAAGAAAAGATCAAAAAACTACTAACAAAGGCACTTCTTAATAGGGGTTTTTCTTTCAATGAAGAAGATATAATTATTGAAATTCCCGAGAATATTACTAATGGTCATTATTCCACAAATATTGCCATGCGCTTGGCATCACAATTAAAAAGAAATCCCCTGCAGATAGCTCAAGAGGTAGTAGATGCAATGGAGGAAGACTCTGCAATTGCTAAGTTAGAAGTTGCTAAACCCGGTTTTATTAACTTCTTCCTTTCAAATAGATACCTCTTAGCTCAGATATCTAAAATTGCCAGTAACAAGGGAGATTACCTTAATCTGGATACTAAAAAAGGTAAAAAGATTATTATTGAATATACAGATGCTAACCCGTTTAAGGAGTTCCATATAGGCCATCTTTACACGAATAGTGTAGGGGAATCTTTTGGGCGGCTTCAAGAGGCTCTAGGGGCTCAGGTAAAGAGGGCTAACTACCAAGGGGACATAGGTCTGCATGTTGCTAAGACCCTTTGGGGTCTGGAAGAGAAGTTAAGGGAAGAAGAAATAACTTTTGAAGAATTAGAACAGGTATCTCTTAAGGAAAGAGTGAGGTTTTTAGGAGAGGCTTATGCTCTAGGAGCTGAGTATTACGATGATCTTAAAGACAAAATTGTTCAAAAGGAGATAGATGAGATTAATTACTACATCTTTTCATTAATTTCAAAGATAAAGCCAAGAGAGAGCTTCAAGAGGTATGAAGAAATGAATCTTTCTGAGAAATACAAAAAGGGAAGACAGTGGTGTCTGGACTACTTTGAGACAATTTATGAAAGATTAGGAACTACCTTTGACTACTATTTCTTTGAAAGTGAGGTAGGACAAAGCGGTTTGGAGATTGTAATGAAGAATGTAGGTAATGTTTTTGAGGAAGATGATGGGAGCATAATATACAGAGGAGACGAGGAAAAGGGTCTTCATACAAGAGTATTTGTAAACAAGCAGGGAGTTCCTACCTATGAAGCGAAGGAATTAGGACTTGCATTTAGAAAGGGTGAATTGGTTGATTACGATGAATCTGTAGTTATTACTGGCAATGAGCAGACAGGCTATTTTAAGGTTGTTCTGGATGCATTAAGCAAGTTAAATAAAGATTTGTCCGAAAAAACCACTCACGTTGCTCACGGAATGGTAAGGCTTCCTAGTGGAGCTAAAATGTCCAGTAGGAAAGGAGAAATTGTAAGAGGAGATGATCTGTTGGATTGTGTAAGAGAAAAGGTGATAGATATTATGGAAGAGAATGAACAGGTTGATGAAGATAATATACTGGAAATAAGTGAAAAAATAGCCGTAAGTGCTATTAAATACGCTTTTTTAAAGGTTTCAGTAGGGAAAGATATAATCTTTGATATCGAAAAATCTATATCTTTTAATGGAAATACGGGACCGTATCTTATGTATGTATATTCAAGGTGTAATTCAATATTAAAGGAAGCAGATTTTGAGAATGTTGCCGGAGTCTGTATTGAGTCCTGCATGGAAAACCCCTTTGTGAAGGAGTTATCGGTGCAGGTTAGCAGATACGGAAAACAACTGCTTGATTCTTCTATAAACTATTCTCCATCCACTTTGGCCCAGTATCTATTCTCTCTTGGTCAGTCTTTTAATTCCTTCTATCAGGAAGTTAGAGTCTTGGACGCTCCGGATGGGGAGAGAGAGATACTCCTTACCCTTGTTAAAGCAACAATGGTTGTAATGCAAGATGGTTTAGATAAACTAGGTATTGAAGTAGTAGAGAAAATGTAGCTTTCGACTTTCCACCCTCTCATGTGCTACAATAATTCCCATGGACGATCCCATTAAGGTAATAGAGGAAGCACGAGACAAAAGAGTAAAAGAAGCCGACGTAAAGGCAGCAATTGACATACTCGAGAAACTTGAAGAAGAGATAAAAGATGACGTGGTACTCTCCTACGACTACCCAAACTTACTAAAAAATCTTGCACTCTGCTATCTAGATATAGGTAAGGTAAAACAGGCTGAGGAAGCCTTGGAAAAAGCTCTTGAAATTGCCAAAACCAATCTCAATGATATAGAGACAGCTGAAATAAGAGTTGTTATGGCAAGATTAAAACTTCAGGTTAGTACTATAGATGATGCTCGCTACTACGCAAATCAGGCTTGGAGCTTTATAGGTACAAAAAAGGGAGACAGATTTACTCCAACTAAGGTTATTACTGCAGAAATTTTGGGGGAAATATATTATGAAGAGGAGAAATATTCGAGAGCCGAAAAAATGTTTAAGTACGCCTTACTGCAAGCAAACAAGGTTAATTTTACCGAAGGGGAACTTACTACAACCTTAGATTTGGTTAATTACTACATAGTAAGAGGGAGAATTGTAGAGGCAAAAGATTTGTTGGAAAACTGTATAGAAAAGGCTAAAGAATATGCATTAATAAATGCATATTACCAGTTATCTCTTGCAAAGATTCTTCTTGAGAATGGTGAGGTGCAAGAGGCTAATAAATTGGCTCTTGAGGTTTTCAGACTTGCAAGAAAGAAAGATTTATTAAGACTTCAAGCGGAAAGTGCCCAAGTAGTAGGTAGTACATATGCTGAAAAGGATCCGGAAAATGCTGATTCTTACTTTAAAAAAGCGTTTGATCTGTATAATGAGGTAGGATACAACCTTCCCAAAAAACATCCGAGGGAGGAAGACTGGTTTAACAATTTTGATGATGTATAGGCTATTAATAGGGATTAGTGGTTCTGTTTAGCATTCCTTTGAATATTTGCTAGTTGCCCGCATGCAGCATTTATTTCATCTCCATAAGAGTATCTTAGTGTATTGTTTATACCTTCTTCATTTAAAATAGCCTGGAATAAGCGAGTCTTATTCATGGAACTGGGTTTAAATGGTATAAGAGGCGAGGGGTTTAGTCTTATTAAATTTACTAGAGCGATCTGACCTTTAAGTAGTTCTGCCAACTCTTCTGCATGTTCTTCTTTATCGTTGATATCTTTTATTAGAATATATTCATATGTAATTTTCTTGTTAGTTCTCTCTTGGTAATCCTTAAGAACCTCCATTAGTTTATTTAAAGGATTGTTCTTTGCAGCTGTGGGCATAAGTTTTTCTCTTAATTCTTGGTTTGGGGCGTGTAGACTTAGAGCTATTTTTACGCCCAAATCCATTGAAAGAAACTGATCCAGCTGTTCTATGTAACCTACTGTAGAAACAGTGATTCTTCTTTTTCCTAAAGCAACTTTTTCCGGATCTGTTAGTATATCTATTGATCTAACAACATTTTCTAAATTAAGCATAGGTTCTCCCATTCCCATATATACTATGTTTGTTATCTTCTCTCCTTCTTTACTTAATTTTCTTTTGAAGTAAAGTACCTGGTCAACAATCTCTTGTGTATCCAAGTTCTTGTTAAATCCCATCTGCCCAGTTGCACAGAAAGTGCAACCTACAGGGCATCCGCTCATACAGCTTACACAGATGGTATTTCTCTTTGAGTACTTCATCAAAACTGTTTCTACAGGAAAACCCTCTTTGGTAAAGGATAAGGCTTTAATTGTCTTCCTGTCTTCGGATACATATTCTTGAAAGTTCTCCAATTTGGAGAATGGTATGGCCTTCTTTAACTTCTCTCTAAGATCCAGAGGCCATGTTGTTAAAGCGTCCCAGGATTCTATAGCCTCTGTGTAATACTGTTGGTACAGTTGTTTTAGCCTATAACCTTGTAAATTATTTTCTCTTACGAAATCTTCAAACATATTTAATCTTTTTAATTTATTAATAAGTATTTCCTTGACAGTATACAGCCTTGAATGTAAAGTATTTTAATATGTACTGCCCCAGCAAAGAGAGAATAAAAAAGGGTTTTTTAGAAGTTTTGGCAATTGCCTTTTTTACATTTCTTTTCGGTCTTAATAATACAGTGTATGCAGAGTACTTGTCCATTTCCTTATCTCCGGATAGTGGAACTATATACGGCGACAGCACGGCCATACAGGTTCTTGTAGATAGTGGTGCGGATGAATTTAGTGGCATAGATATCTCTTTACAGTACACAGGTGGGGTGGAATATATAACTGCAACTGGAGCTGACAGGTGTGACAGTTTTAATGTAGATGACTCTGTAAGTGGGGTTCTTACAATAGAATGTGTTTCAACAAGCCACCAACCGGGAGAAAGATATGATGGTGTTGTTGCAACTCTTTACTTTAAAACAGTACAGGAGGGTTCTTCGGAATTTACATTTGGGACAGTTAATCCTGCAGTAACAACAAGCAACGGTGGGACATACACATTGGTACTAGAAAGTACTCCAACAGAGGAGCTTCCTGAGGCAGGAATTTTTGACAATAGAACAGTTGCTCTTGCTTCTTTAGGTTTTTTAGTTTTTTCACTGGGCTTTTTCTTTAACACCGTAGCCAATTCTTTTAACTACTTAGGTGAGAAGATGGAGGAGGCGAGGGTGAATAGAAGAAGGAGTAAAATAGAAAAGAGATTTAAATAAATTTATTTAGTAAAAATATGTTTAATAAAAAAGAAAATGATGGGGATAATAGCTATTCTAAGAAATATATAGCTCCTAAGGGTTGGAAGCCCAAAAATCCGGATAAGGACTATATAATAACCTTTTTAGATATAGAATTGGCAGACGGAGTGAGTGAGGACCAATTTGAAACGGTTGTTGCAGCATGTGCTGCAGAAAGTTCTACCGGAACATGGACAAAGGTATATAGTGGTAAAGATTCCGGAGTAGAAATGGCAGATAAATTAAGAGCAATTGCCTTTGATTTAGATCCTGCCACAAAAACATTTAAAATTGCTTACAAAGTAGAACTTTTTGAATTAGGTAATATGTCCGGTTTACTTGCGGGAATTGTAGGTAATATTGGGGGGATGAAGATGCTTAAGGCTTTAAGATGCTTAGATATTAGGTTTCCTGAGCCTATGGTTAAGTCTTTTCCCGGTCCTCAGTTTGGTATAGATGGTGTGAGGGAGATGCTTCAAGTAGAGAGAGGACCATTGCTTCTTACTGTTGTCAAACCTAAGGTAGGAAGAACGGCGAAAGAGCAAGCGGAATTGGCAAGGATACTTTTTACTGCTGCAAATGGTGAGTACCATGGGATAAAGGATGATGAAAATTTAACAAATCTTTATTTCAATACCTTTGATGAGAGAAGTGAGCTTATTCATAAGGTTATAAAAGAAGTTGAGGAAAAAAGCGGGAAGAGGAAATTTTACCTTTGCAACATTACTCATTCCAATCTAGACGTCATGATCTCCAGAGCAGATAAGATTAAAGCTCAAGGCGGAAGGTGGATGATGATGGATGTAGTAACAACAGGTTTTTCTGCCTTACATACTATGAGATTAAAAAACCCGGGTCTTGCAATTCATGCCCATAGGGCTATGCACAGCCTATTCACAAGAGAGAGCGGTCCGGGAGTTTATGATAAGGGTGAAATTATGGATTTTTCTATGTCAATGGTAGCTAATGCCAAGATACTGAGGCTACTAGGAGTAGATTCATTACACGGTGGTGCACCAAAAACGAAGATGGAAAACTATGGGGAGCCTAAGTTAATAAGAGATGCCCTACAACTAGACATAACTCCGGAATCTTCCATAACTCTAGGTCAAAATTGGTTCGGAATGAAGCCGGTATGGCATGTTGCCTCAGGTGGTTTACACCCAGGGAGCGTTCCGGAAGTCTTACATCAATTAGGAGAAGATATTATGATACAGTGTGGAGGCGGTGTTCTAGGTCATCCTTGGGGGATAGAAGCAGGTGTCGAGGCTGTTGTTGCGGCAAAAGAGCTTGCTTTAGGGAGTGGAAATTTAGAAAAGTGGATTATGGAAAATCCGGATACTCCTTTAGCAAAAGCTGCAGATCATTGGGGTTTTGGGCCAAAGATAGTTTAATATCTCTAAGGAAAAACTTTAAGTTTCTCTGTTAAATAGTGTAGAATAGAAGCTATGAAAAAAGGTATTACACCAAGAGAGGAGAGTTATTCTAAATGGTATTTAGACATTGTCAGCCAAGGAGAGCTAGCAGAGAATTCCTCAGTTAGGGGTTGTATGGTTATTAAACCTTACGGTTACGCTATTTGGGAGAAGATGAGGGATGAATTAAATAAAAGAATTTTAAATTCTGGGGCAGAAAATGCCTACTTCCCACTATTCATACCTAAATCCTTTCTTTCAAAAGAAGCAAGTCATGTAAAAGGTTTTGCCAAGGAATGTGCAGTAGTAACTCATCACAGGTTAAGAGAGACAGAGGATGGGAAAGGAGTAGAAGTAGATCCGGAATCCAAGTTAGAGGAGGAATTAATAGTTCGCCCGACCTCGGAGACAATAATGTATGATACCTTTTCAAGGTGGATTACCTCTTGGAGAGATTTGCCACTTAAGATTAACCAATGGGCAAATGTAGTAAGGTGGGAAAAGAGAACAAGACCTTTCCTTAGAACTACGGAATTCCTTTGGCAAGAGGGTCATACGGTGCATACAAGTCACGAGGAGGCTAAAGAAGAAGTCCTAGACAGATTAAATATGTATGTGGAATTTGCCAGAGAATTTCTTGCCATGGAGACATACTATGG
>DHFX01000018.1:0-18822 GCA_002402455.1 Candidatus Dojkabacteria bacterium UBA4813 | reverse complement strand
TTTGCAAAAGTCTTTAATATTCAATTCACAGATAAAAATGGTAATCTACAGCACCCGTGGCAAACAAGCTGGGGTGTAAGCACCAGAATGCTTGGAGCTTTAATAATGACACATAGTGATGACAATGGCCTAGTTTTGCCTCCTTCTGTCGCACCGATAAAGGTTGTTCTTGTTCCAATATTTAAGGATCTCAATAAAGATAAAGTTCTCACATATACAAAGAATGTATATAAGCAGTTAGAGGGCGAAATAGAAGGTTTAAAACTAGATAAAAGAGATTTTGTATCTGTAGGATTTAAATTTAATGAATGGGAAAAGAAGGGAGTACCAATCAGAATAGAAATAGGAGAGAAAGAGATGGAAAAAGGGGCAGTAGTAATTGTAAGAAGAGATACCTTAGAAAAGAAAGAGATTAAATTTGGAAATCTTAAAGAAACAGTAATAGAAATTTTAGAAGATATACAGAAGAATCTTTATGAAAGATCAAAACAAATTTTAGTATCAAAAACCTATAGAGTAGATGACTACAATGAATTTAAGAAGGTATTTTCAGAGGGAAAAGGTTTTGTAAGAGCAGGGTGGTGTGGAGACGAAAAGTGTGAAGAAAATATTAAGTATGACACCAAAGCTACAACCAGATGTCTTACTAAAGACGGGGAGGGAGTTAAGGGTAAATGTATTTACTGCGGGAAAGAGAGTGAGAATGAGTGGATCTTTGCCAAGGCATATTAGTGAAACAGACCGTAATTTTGATATACTAGAAATTTTTCTCTTGTTCAATCTTCATATACTCACCATTCTAAATATTTAAACACCCGAATACTAAAACTTTGTTTAACCCGATTTTAAAAGGGAATCTTTTTGTATGTTTCTTTTTGAACAGTGAGTTGGGTAAGATTTTAGATTTTTCTTTTTTCAAAAAGGGGTTCTGTTTCACACTCCGTTCTTTAATGGTGTTATATAAATGGTGTGATTGGTTTGTATGGGATTGTTTTATTTATGCCTATGTATCGTTCCTTTCTATATATTCTTTTAAATATTGTCCTGTATAACTGGTTTTCTCTAACATAATGTCTTCCACAGTTCCTTGAGCAACAATTTCCCCTCCTTTTCCTCCTCCTTCCGGCCCGAGATCTATAATCCAGTCTGAAAGTTTAATTACATCCAAGTTATGCTCTACGATGAGAACAGTATTCCCCTTATTAACCAATCCTCTTAAAATTTTCATTAACTTATCTACATCGTGATAATGTAAGCCTGTAGTAGGTTCGTCTAAGATGTAAAGGGTGTGACCGGTAGAGTTCTTGGAGAGTTCCTTAGCAAGTTTAATTCTTTGTGATTCTCCTCCGGAGAGGGTAAGTGAGGACTGACCTAATTCTATATATCCAAGTCCGACTTTGCTTAATATATCAAGCTTTTTCTTTATAGTAGGAATGTTCTTGAAAAAATCTCTAGCTTCATCTACAGTCATCTTTAATGTTTCTGCAATGTTTTTGCCTTTAAAGTCAATCTGAAGAGTTTCCTTGTTATATCGCGATCCTTGGCACTCATCACAAGTAATATACATGTCTGGTAGAAATTGCATTTCAATTTTTAACTCTCCGTCTCCTTTACACTTTTCGCATCGACCCCCTTTTACATTGAAACTGAATCTCCCCTGCTTATATCCTCTCGCCTGTGCTTCCTTAGTCTCTGAATAAATTTGACGAATAGGAGTGAGGATACCCGTGTATGTAGCAGGATTAGACCGCGGAGTTCGGCCTATAGGGGACTGGTCTATGCCTATTACTTTGTCAATATTTTCGACACCTTCAATATCTTCGTATTCACCTTCGATACTTTTTGTGTGCATGATTTGATTCGTTAATACGGGATAAAGTGTGTCGTCTATCAGAGAAGATTTCCCACTGCCAGAAACGCCTGTAATACAAATTAGCTTGTTTAAAGGGATTTCTAAGTCTACATTTTTGAGATTATGTGTTTTTATTCCGGAAATTTTAATTTCTTTCTTTTTTTCTCCAGAACTTATGTTCTTAATATCTTGTCCTACAATAAGGGATTTGTTGAGGTATTTTGCAGTTATAGAGTTTGAGTGCTTAATATCCTCGTATGTTCCCTCTGCGACGACTTCTCCTCCTAGTTTCCCTGCTCCGGGGCCTATATCTATGATCCAATCGGAATGTCTCATAGTTTCTGAATCATGTTCGACAATTACCACGGTATTATCCATATCTCTAAGATCCTTTAATGAGGAAATTAATCTTGAAATATCTCTTGGATGAAGCCCAACGGACGGTTCATCCAGAACATAAAGAACACCGGAAAGTCCTGTTCCTATTTGAGATGCCAATCTAATTCTCTGCGATTCACCACTGGAGAGGGTATTCGCCTGTCTTGAAAGAGTCAGGTATTCTAATCCTACATTTGCGAGGAAGTTTAATCTGTTTAATATCTCTTTAATTATTGGTTTTGCTATCTCCTTTTTGTTCCCTTTTAATTTCAGATTAGACAGAAAGTCTCTTGCTTCTCTTATAGGCATCTCGGTTACATCATTGATGTTTTTATCGTCTACGGTTACCCCTAAAGAGTAGGGCTTAAGTTTTTTCCCTAAACATATAGGACAAATTTTTTCTACCATATATCTCTCTATTTCCTTCCTAGAGTATTCAGAAGAAGTTTCCTTGTATTTTCTCTTCATTTCCGGAATAACGCCTTCGTAGTCAGCATTGTAGGTGTTTGTTCTTCCGAATCTATTGGTATATTCGATTGTATATGGAGGCTTTGTACCAATCCCATAGAATATTAAGTCGAAGATCTCTTTAGGATATTTTCCAATTGGTGTTCTTAGGTCAAAATTATGTCTCCTTGCCACCTCTTTTAGTACTCTGGAGGTCCAACTATCTTTTGTAGTCCTGTTTCCCCATGGGAATATTCCTCCTTCGTTTATTGTCAGACTTGGGTTATATATTAGACTAATATCAATCTCTTTTAATGTTCCAAGACCTGTGCACTCAGGACATGCGCCCTCCGGAGCATTGAAAGAAAATGATGCGGGGGTTATCTTGGGGTAAGAGATACCACACTTAGGGCAGGTGTTATTTTCTGAAAAGAATAGAGTTTCCCCATTTTCTAATATAATTTTAACCTCTCCGTCGGATTCGCTTGTAGCTAATTCTATTGCATCTACAAGCCTTTTGTTAAATTCTTTAGTCTCAGTATCTCTTGTATCGAGCCTGTCTACAACTAAATCTACGGTATGTTTTTTGTTTTCATCCAGATTTAAGTCTTCTATGTCATCAAGCATGTAAAGATCTCCGTCAATCATTACTCTGAGAAATCCTCTGTTGAGCAATCTGTCAAAAAGTGAAATAAACTGTCCCTTACGGTTTTTTATGAGGGGTGAAACTATCTGGATTTTTTGTGTGGAACCTTTTAGGTGGTTGAGTACTTTTTTTGTTATTTCCTCTATAGTCTGTGCTTGAATTTCCGAACCGCACTTTGGGCAGTGAGGCTGACCTATGTGTCCATAAAGTAATCTTAGGTGATTATATATCTCCGTAATTGTTCCTACTGTAGATCTGGGGTTTGAAGAAGTTGTTTTCTGATCTATGGATATAGCGGGGGAGAGTCCGGTTATTGAATCTACATCCGGTTTATGCATTACACCAAGGAACTGCCTGGCGTAGGAAGAAAGAGACTCTACATATCTTCTCTGACCTTCTGCATAGAGGGTATCAAAAGCTAGGGAGCTTTTTCCGCTTCCTGATAGCCCGGTTAGGACCACTAGTTTGTTTTTGGGGATATCTACAGAGATATTTTTAAGATTATTCTCTCTAGCCCCTTTTATTCTTATGTAATCTTGCGACATAACGATGTTAATTATACCATGCGAAGAGGAATTCTTTATATCTATCCATGTTCAGTATTCTAGGGTGCTTATGTGTAAATTTATATGTAGAAATGGTAAGATATGGGGTATTTAAAAGGTTGCACCCGTAGCTCAATAGGATAGAGCAACGCACTCCTAACGCGTAGGTTGTCGGTTCGATTCCGACCGGGTGCGTTTGTGATTATTTAAGTCTGTACTGATTTATTACAACAGTCGTTTCTCCCAGTCCACTCTCTAGGGTAATGATATGTTCTCTGTTCTGTTTTATTGTGTGCAAGAGTATCGGGTCCATGTCTAGGAGTTCTGTCTGGTTTTCACCGTCTTTTTCTGAGATCTGTAGTTTGTTTTCTTTTATATAGTAAAGATAAGTGGAATTGGATAACCAAGCTATCTGGCTTGTATCTTCCTTTGTTATATTTTTAATCTTCTTTGTTCCTATCTCTTCCGTGTGATCGGCTTCCTCTTTCTTAAGGGTGAAGATATAGTAAATATTGTCGTTAACAAAAAGAACTTTTCTAGAATCCGGGGAGAAAGATATAAGTTCGGCCGGATGTGTGCAGATCATTCTGTACTTGTCTGTAGTAATATCGTACCAATATACCGAGGTTTCTGTTTTGATATATACACCGTTAAGTTCCTGATTTACCTCAAAGTATGTAATTTCGCCTATAGCCTGTGTAGCTTGAGGGGAAGTTGTAAACTCCGGATAAGAGTCCCCATTTTCCCTGTAGTAATCTATGTAATTTATTCCCTTTTGAAAATACATTTTGTCAATTGTGTAATTAGGGGAAGCTCCGTTTGGAAGCATCTGTTTTAGTGCATATATGTATGTACTATCTTCCTGTGTATGTAAATCCTCTAGAATGTAAAAGAAGCCTTCCTCATCCGTGTTCCAAATGTAGTTTGTATCGGGTTCTTTTGTTATTAGAATATATGGTTCTTCTATGTTGGGAGAGAGGGTAGTGTCAATAGAGGAGATTTCAGTGGCGGATTCCAATATTATATGTCTATTATCTCTGGACCATGTGTGAGTAGCCTCTGCAATGTCCGGAATTACTATCGGCTCTAGATTTTCCAGAAGTATGGGGAGTGTCAGATCTACAATGTAGTAACTCTTTTGTTCTCCATTAGTAAGTGTCATAAGAGCTTTCTGACCGTTGCGGGAAACCTCTAAGTCTATATTTTGATCCTCACTTAGGGACACAATTTGAATAGGGTTAGGATTTAAATTCCATACCGGACTATTAATCCTGTAGGTCCATAGGCTTCTTTGCCCCGTTTCATGTTTAATCAAAAAGATAAAATAAGCTTCATTGTCACTAATCCAAGCTTTTTCCACCACCCCGTTCCTTTCCCATACGGTTGATGGAATAATCTTTTCTAATACTAGGAAAGGAAATAATAGAGTAGACTTCTCCTCTACAATGTCTACTTGTTTATTCCAATCTCTGTAACCTTCTTTTTTTATAGTTACATTGTTTATTCCGATATCTAAGGTTCTGCTCTTGGGGGTTTTACCAATGTCATCACCATTAATATATAAATCTGCCGTAGATGGTTCTGTTTGCACAGTAAGAACACCTGTTTTCTTAATGTTTCTTTCGGAAATATTAATTCTGTAGCCTCTGGAGAAGTAGTAAATTAGAAGTGCACCACCTACAATAAATAATATTGAGAAAATGGACATAAGTAGGCTAATAATATTAATCTCCTTTTTTATCTTCTTTGTTTTCTCCACAAGTGAGAGTATAGCATAATGGCAAAGAAGTTGTTAGAATAGGGGTATTATGGAGAAGAAAAGAATTTTAACAGGAGATAGACCAACAGGGAGACTACATATCGGTCATCTTTTGGGGTCTTTGCAAAACAGAGTTAAGCTACAGGATGAATATGATGAATATATTATAATTGCAAATGTCCAAGCACTTGCAGACAATTTTGACAATCCCGGTAAGGTTAGGGAGAACATTGAGGAGTTACTCTGTGATTATTATGCTACTGGTATAGATTTTGACAGAGCTGTAGTATTTATCCAGAGTGAAGTTCCTGAAATAGATGAAATATTTGTGTATCTTGCAAACTTTGTTTCAATCCAGCAGATACAACATAACCCTACTATTAAAACGGAGATAGCACAGAAAGGTATGGATAAATCTACTCCTCTGGGCTTTTTTATGTATCCTATACACCAAGTTGCAGATATTCTCTCTGTTAATGCAGACTTAGTTCCCGTTGGGAAGGATCAAGCTCCTATGGTTGAAGATACAAGAAGGTTAGCAAGAAAGTTTAATAGTACTTATGGTATGGATGTTTTTAATGAGCCGAAAGCTCTTTTTGGAGTGGAGATAAATGTTCCGGGGATAGACGGCAAGGAAAAAATGAGTAAAAGTCTTAACAATTGTATATATCTCTCCGACAGCGAGAAGGAATTAAGAGAGAAAGTGTTTAAGGTTTACACGGATCCTAACAGAATACATGCTACGGACCCCGGGAAGATAGAGGGTAATGTTGCTTTTCTGTACATGGATCTTTTCAATGACAAGAAAGCAGAGGTTGAAGAAATGAAGAGAAGGTACAGAGAGGGAAACATAAAGGATGTTGAAGTCAAAGAGAGATTATTTGAAGTTATGAACGAAAAACTAACCCCAATAAGGGAAAGAAGAAAAGAGGCTGAGGGAATGAAGGATGAACTTTTGAGAAAAGCTCTTGAAGGTAGTCTAAAAACCTCCGACATAGCAAAAGAAACGGTAGAGCAAATGAAAAAAGCTATGCTTTTGGAATTTAAATAGTAAATAACTTATAGTTTTTGAAGTATGATCGGTAAAAAGCTAGGTATTGACTTAGGCACAGCGAACTCAGTTGTTTTTGTTCAAGGAGAGGGTATTGTCCTTATGGAACCGACAGTTGTTGCAATAGATGTTAATACCTATACAGTAATTGCAGTAGGAGAAAAAGCAAAAAAAATGATAGGTAAAACTCCGGAAAACATTGTCGCAAAAAGACCTCTTAGGGATGGGGTAATAGCAGATTCCAGAGTAACGGAAGCTTTACTTCGACATTTTTATGACAAAGCTCTTGGTAGGTCCAGATTCTTTAAGCCGGATGTTGTTATTAGTGTTCCTGCAGGAATCACTACAGTAGAGCAGAGAGCTGTTTTAAAGGCTGCAAATGCCGTAGGGTCCAGAACTATTACACTTCTGCCCGAACCGCTGTTGGCTGCATTGGGGGCCGGTCTGCCTATAGATAAATCGGCAGGTAGCATGATAGTAAATATCGGTGGTGGGACATCAGACATTGCAGTTATGTCTCTGGATGGGATAGTAGAGTACGAATCCCTAAGAGTTGCAGGAGATGCAATTAATGAAAGCATAATTTCGTTTATGCGCAAGAAAAAAGGAATTTTAATAGGAGAGCAAACTGCAGAGAATATAAAGATTAACATAGGTTCTGCAGTGGAAGTTAAAGACCCAAAGGAGATGGAGGTGAGAGGGAGGGACGTCGGCGGTGGTATGCCTAAATCTATGATTGTAGATTCAAACGATGTTGCAAGGGCAATAGAAAAGCCGTTAAGAGACATTATTAGGGCTATACAGACCGTTTTAGAAAAGACCCCCCCCGAACTTTCTGCAGACATAATAGATAGAGGTATGGTTATGAGTGGGGGAACATCTATGCTTAGGAATTTAGATAAACTCTTTTCTAAGGCTACCGGAGTTCCTGCCCATGTTGCGGACGAACCTTTATACTGTGTTGCTAAAGGAACAGGTATAGCCCTAGAGTTAATTGGAACTGGAGAGAGAGTGTTTTCATTTAATAAAGAGTTCAGAAGGTAGTGTCAGAATAACTAAAGAGTAGTTTTTCTAATAATATTTTAGTAAAATGTGCACATGGGAATATTAAACAAGGCCAGAAAAGGGATGAATTTACAGGAAGTTAGCTCCCTCCTGAACGACCTAAGACTCCCGATTGCAATGGTGTATACTCCCATTAATCTCAAGTCTGAAAAGAAAAAGTTTTTTGATTCGGACACATACAATCCGTATTTCCAATACAAAATTGTAAAGAACAATAACGACGCTGTTTTAAAGAAACTTCTTCATGTAGAGGAGATAATTGATGTAGATCCAAGGATATCTGATTTCTACATCCAACTGATTAGCTCAAAGAAAGAAGCTAATGACTTAATGTATGCCGTAGGAAATAACGAGTTGGTAACGGACATATCTTACAATCGCTATGGTAAACCGTCTCCAATCCTTTTTAGGAATGCCTGTAGGGTATTAAGAGGCAGAATGTCCGGTTATGATGTTAAGAAATCCAAAACTTTAGAGAAGGGAAAGATCCTTGGTTACAAAAGGATCGAGGAGGCGTTTAGGATTGTTTTTGATGAATTGGGTCTTGACGATTGGAGAATTGAGGAATCCAAGAATATTTCTAAAAATTCCATAAAGGTTGGTATAAAGTCAAAGAGAGTATTTGTAGATCCCAATATAGAAAGAACACAATTTAAGTTGCGAAAGACTATTATACATGAGGTCGGAACTCATGTTTTAAGAGCCACCAATGGAGAAAAAACAGGTTTTGATGCCTTATCTAAGGCTAATCTCCCGTCTTATCTGGATGTAGAGGAAGGTTTGGCAACATGGAATGAACAAAATCTTGGACTTCTTACGGATAGATGGTTGGTTAAGAAAGCAGTACTAACATATGCTCTTTATATCGGTGAAGATATGAGCTTTAGAGAACTATATAATGCTTTACTTGGAATTCTTCCAAAGTATGGGGCATTTAGTACGACATATAGGGTTAAAAAAGGGTTGAGGGATACCGCATATGGAGGGCTATATACAAAAGATATTACCTACTTTAGAGGTTTCAGAAAGGTTATGAGGAAATTGGAAAAAGATCCTTCTCTTTACGAATTACTCTACGCAGGAAAGATTGATTTTAAGCAGACAGAATGGGTTAGGGAAGGGCTAATAAAAAAACCGTATCAGGTTCCTAGCAAAGAGAAATGGCAGGAGATATTTAAGAAAGCAGGAATATAACTATCTTGATTTAACGGCTATTTTTCTTGTTTTCTTTAGTTTCTATTTTTTAAATGCAGTAATAATAGCCTCTGCTATATTTACAGGTTTTCCATCTACTATTTTTGTTTCGTAAGCTTTAAATCCTGGGTGGAAACTCATTTCTTGGATGTATGGTTTATTGTCAATATACATAAAGTCCACGGCGATAAAATCCTCTTCGATTAATATTGCAAATCTCTCTGCAATTTCTTTCATCTCTGGATTGGGTTCATTGTACATCTCGTACTCTCCTTTACTTACGGTCATAAAGCTTCCCTTTGCTTTTCTTTTCCAACCACCTATAACCTTTCCCAGTTTAACAAAAACCCTGTAGTCTTCTCCTGCAGGGGAGAATTCCTGAAGGAACATGTTAGAGGTATCAATATTATTTAAGTTTTTATATTCTTCTTTAGAGTCAATTTTAAAAACATTTTTCTTTATCCTTTCTTTTCCTTTTATATTTTTTATTCTATTTTCTCCCGTGTATCCTTTAATTATTAGGGGGTAATTATTTAATATATCCCTATCTTGTAAGTAGTCTCCGTCTGTTCTAAAGTAGGTGTCAAAGTAAGGGAGGTTATTTTTTACACAAAAGAGAGCTAACGCTATTTTATTATAGTAGGGAAGGTTTTTAATAGCTTGTGCGTTTTGAACAAAAATCTTTCTCTTTGGATTCTTACTGTTGTACAGATCTATGTAATCTACGATGTATCTTTTGAAATGGTATTCCTTTTCATCCGACAGAGAATGTCCCCTAAATATTATATGGGTATATTCCGTGATATCTACTCCTGTGGCTTTTATTGTGAGGGTTCCATCTTTAAGAATAAATTCAAGTTCATCATTATAGGCAAAATCACAGGGAGAATCTTTCTTCTCTAATTCTTCAATTAATCTTTTGGATGCATAGGGAATTTTTCCTGTTATCCTCTGTCTTTTATCTATAATTAAATACCTCATAGTATGAATATGTTCAGATAATTTTAATTTTATCTATCAAGCCCTTTCTCCTGTATTTCCTAAGAATCTTCATATGAGTTTTATTTTTGGAAAGGTCTTTTTTTACAACAACCATATCTATTTTGTCAAAACCCAAACCGGTGAATTCCGCGTCTGCCCAATCTCTGTGATGAATCATAATAACATCCAATAGTGCGTTGACTTTGAGAGATTGGATGGCCTTCTCTTTATCTAAGTTGCTATTTATTCTTAGTGAGTTTATTAAAATACTTTCTTCTTTATATTCTCCGACAACCTCTTCTTCTTTTAAGTAAGATCCGAGAATAGATCTTTCTTTAAGTAGAGTGGGGATATCTTTTGCAAATTGGCCGATTACAACAATTTTCTTTGTTTTGTTGTCTTTTAGAAGTTTTTGTATATGTGTGTCTGCAACGTATTCCCTCTGTTTTCCCATTACCGGATAAAGGTTAAGGTAAGCTTCCGGTTTGGTATTTATCTCTATTATTCCTCCGTTATCTTTAGTTAGGGGTTTAGAGATGTCTTTGCAGAGGATATCTGCTCCTATAACAAAGGCGTGTATGGATTGCGCAATACTTTCAACTATGTATTTAATTTCGGGTCCGACTTGGTCTGTAAAATCTTCTGTTATTCCTCCTTGGCTCATACTGGCGACTTTTCTTAGTGTTACTTTTTCGTCTTTCCTAGGGACAAAAGAGAGGGTCAGACCCTCTTCCTCCAGTAGCTTCAGCAGAGGGGGATCAATTTTTATGGGTTTTAATATATGGGTTGGTCTTGAGGTATCTCTTCTGGGATCTTTGTTAGTCTGTTCGATTAGTTCTTTTATAGTGGATTTTCCATCTCCTATTATAAATGCTGGAATTCTTTTTGTTGCAACTTCTAGTTTTCCGTCTATGACCAGGAGTCTGTAATCATCTCCGGGAACTTGTTCCTGTATCATTATTTTTTGTTGCCATGATCTTTCTGCATGTTTTCCAGTTTTCTCTTTTGCTATCCTGAAAGCTT
Source organism: Candidatus Dojkabacteria bacterium UBA4813 (assembly GCA_002402455.1). Classification (GTDB taxonomy): domain Bacteria; phylum Patescibacteriota; class Dojkabacteria; order SC72; family SC72; genus UBA2177. The sequence continues at coordinate 7,881 of DHFX01000018.1, read as the reverse complement.
CCTGTGCTTCTTCTATGGTGTTTATACCTGTGCTAACGCCGTTTCCTGCAGTCAGGCCGGTCGGTTTTATAACTACAGGTTTCTCATATTTGTTCCAAACCTCTTTTATTTGATCAGGAGTATCTATTATCTGCCATCTGGGAGTAGGGACTCCCAATTTCTCTATCATCAGATTGGAAGACCACTTATCTCTCTGTATCTGCTTAGCGATTTTAGAATCCTTGCTTGAGGACATGAATTCTATAATTTGAGAGTTTTTACCAACACCGATTGTGTATAGTCTGTTAAAATTTTTATTGTACTTGACTCTTTTATCTATTAAGGCTGTAGGTGTTATTTCATAATCTTGCTTTTGTGCAGCAAAGAGTAGGGGGATTATGGACATGGTTGCTATTCTGTCTTTTATAACTTCAGATATTGCATAATCCTTTGCCTCTTTGTATGTAATTTTGTTGTCGGCAAGTTTAAGTAGTGTGTCTGCGAGTTCTCTCCATAAAAAAGTAAGTTTGGATTTAATATAAAGGGTGTTTTCCTTAATATCATAGGAATCTAGAAATACCGGGTGTAGATCTTTAATCTCCTTTACCAATGTTATTACCTCGTCAGATTTCTTAATCGATTTCTTAAAAACAATTTTTGTTGTAGAAATTTCTGAATAGAAATTTAAACCTTGTAAAACTTGAATGTTTTTCATCTGTATTTCTTTTAATTTAATTAATATTCTTTATCTCTAAGATATTTCATAACTGGAATAGCCACTTTGACTACATTTCCCTCGTTTACTTTGTAATGTAGTCTAAGACCGGGGTTGTAGTTTATTTCATTTATAACAAGTTTGGCAGGCTTGCCTATGTTTTCTGTTATTATATCCACACCTGCAAATTTAGAACCGACGGTTTTTACTGCTTTGATGGCTATTTGTTTATAGTAGTCATGAACTTCATTCATACACTCTTGTGTTGTTCCTCCTGTTGTTAGGTTGCAGTTATATCTTAATATAACTTCTTTTCCTTCCTTTGGTATTGATTCCAAATTAAGGTTTTCTCTTTGAAGTTTGAGTGTAACCTCGTTGTCTAGTTGTATAGGCTTTAGTAAGGAATTCTTCCGTTCTTCGTTTTTTGTGACAATGAGTTCTCTTATGGTATTTTTACCATTACCGACAATATGTGCAGCTTTTCTTCTTACAACTCCGATGACTTCATTGTCTAGGACTAAGAATCTGTAGTTTTCTCCGTGTATGAATTCTTCTGCTATAACTTTGCTTTGAGACTTGGATTGTGTCTCTTTTAGGGCTTTTTCATAGGCTTTTAGAACTTGTTCTTCTGTTTGTGGAAGAATGGTTACACCTGCTCCTCCGAGTTGTTGTGTTGGCTTAATTACGATGTCTTTATATTCTCCATAGAACTTAATGGCATCTATATGGGAAAATAGGATTGCTTGTTTTGGAACGGGAAGTCCTTTTTCTGCTAAAACGATGTTTGTTAGATGTTTTCTTTTGCATATTGTAGTGCTTGTTGCTGGGATTAAAGGAGTTACTGTGTTAATAATGTGCCAATGCTTATCCTTATATTTGAAATCGGCTAATAATCCCTTAACTAGGATCTTGTATTCTACATCTAAGTAATCTGCAGCCTCTAGGTAGTATGCCAAGTGGACATTTCCGGCATCTTTTAGGTATTGTTCGTATGTTTTCATATCTATTTAAATGTTTTGCTTGTATCTATAAGGTAGCCCTTAAGATCTGCTCTTCCTAGGGCTAGAGGATAAGGCATATTATCGGTGATAATCATCTCTATGTCCTTTATATCACCGGAAATTTTTGTAGTTATGACTACTACGGGACGTATTACAACCTTGTCTTCTTCTATAGTTTTTGCAATCCTGAGTATTTTTTCATCCTTTGTTAAATTTTCTATGTTTTTGTCTATGTATTCCTGAGCTTCTTTAAGTGAGTCAAATTTTTTAGGGATATCTAAAGAGTTAAAAAACTTTACAGTAGAAAGAAATCCTAACCTGCTTGCAACATTTTTAGACACACGGGAGGTTAGAACTCCTGTATCCATAAATGAGGTGAAGGGCTCCCTCTTGGGTTTTTCAGAGTCTTTGGAATCACTATGGTAAAGATAGATTTTCTCATTTATATTTACAACTTTTCTTCCGCTTATTGCTTCAATGCTTTCTTCAACTTCTCCTCCAAAAAGATTCTTTGCGACTCTTATTCCATGTTTTATGCTTTTAATTTCGAGATCTTCTACTTTCTCTAATCTCCATCTTAATCCTGTTCTGTTTGCAACTTGTATTCCCAGTCCCGGTCTTGCGTTTAATTCAAAAACAACTGGACCATTCTCTCTATCTAGGGCGATATCTACACCTATGTAACCAAGGTTACTGGCTCTTTGACATACTAAAGCGATTCTGAGGATCTCGTCCCAATAAGGTATTTGGATACCACTTAGTTTCTTGTTTACTTTAAGATCTGTTGTGGAGTCAATATTCTCATATGTATCACTAAATAGGGCTCTCGGGTTCATCTGCATAGAGTAGGTGGTTATTCCGGTTGCAATATCTATTCCGGTACATATTGCTCCTGAGTGTAGGTTTGCCGTACCATTGGATCTTTTGGTAGGAAGGCGTGTCATTGCCATTATCGGAACACTATTAAAGCAAATGACCCTAATGTCCGGAACTCCTCTGTAAGAGTATTGTTTTAGTAGGGGGTCTGTTTTAACTCTTTCCTCTATTATTGCAACATCTGATTTGGAACCCATGGAAAATCTCCCTTCAAGGATATTTTCTATGTGTAAGATAATGTCCCTTTTAGACATTATCTCTCCACTTGGTCTTATCCAGGCGGTTTCTTTTTTCTTCTTTCCGAAAAAGACTATAATTCCATTCCCTCCCGTCCCCTTATTTGGCTTTATAACGAAGCTTTTTGGTAAGGAAGCCCAATCCAAGAATGCCAGTTGTTTTTTGTTTCTAATTACCTTGTAGATTTGGGGTGTTTTAATACCTTCTCTAGCTAAAACCTTTTTGGTTAGAATCTTGTTATCTGCAATGTTTTTAGCAGAAGGAGGATTGTATGGTCGGATATATTCCTGATTTCTTCTGTTAAGTCCTAGTATCTTTTTGTATTCGTTACTTAGGGACATTTTCCTTTTCAGCTAGTATAGAATTAAATCTTAGGAGATCTTTTATCCTTAGTCCTTTGAACTGTCCAATTAGGAGGTTCACGAAGATTAAGGAAGGGACTATCCATAGATTATTTATCATGAAGTTGGAGACATTTTGTCGGGTTATTAGGTACCATCCGATTATTGCTATTAGTATAGTACTTCCTAATACTAAGGTTGTTGTCTTAAGTGATTTCCCAACGTATTGTTTTATGAAAAAGTCAGATAGTGCTGCTATGGATATTACTGCTAGTGGGGGGATATTTGACATATTTTCTAAACCTAGGCCATATCTACCTACAATCAAGAAGAGGAGAACTAAGCTTATTGAGAGTAAGCAGTAATTCATAGCGATTCTAGTGATGTAATGCATTCTAATTCTCTTAATTATAGAGTAGGAGATTAATGTGGTTATTATTACCACAGCAGTAACTACCAGCCCATAGCGAAGACCACTATAAGAGTATGAGATTGCAAGTATTATGGGGGCATAAACTCCATATGTTTTAAATCCGAAAATATATCTGGCAATACTTACTAGGGTAGCAAGTAAGGTGATTGCAACTAAAAGTTCTAGAATTTGTCTAGGTACACCATTATCTAAAAGCAATTGAGTAAAGAAAGAATATTCCATTTAACTCTCTGTGACAATTTAAGTTGTAAAGGCAGATTCGTTGCAGATTATACAACTTTAGGTAGATTCTTGTCGATGTGCAAAAAGGACCACCTTAGGTGGTCCTTTAATTTGATTCTTTGAGAAATTATGCTAATTCAACAGTAGCACCAGCTTCTTCGAACTGTTTTTTAATATTTTCAGCCTCATCTTTAGACACTTCCTCCTTAATTGTCTGGGGAGCAGAGTCTACTAAGTCTTTGGCTTCCTTAAGACCCAATTCTGTGATACCTCTAACTACCTTGATAACTCCTATCTTGTTAGCGCCTGCCTCTTTGAGAACAATGTTAAAAGAGGTTTTCTCTTCAACTTCTTCTGCTGCTACAGGGGCTGCTGCCATAGCGACGGGTGCAGCTGCACTTACTCCGAACTTGTCTTCCATGACTTTTACAAGGTCAGCAAGTTCTAAGATTGACATTTTTTCTACAATCTCAAGAACTTTTTCTCCATTTGCAGACAGCTTTGGTAATTCTTTCTTTTCTTCTGCCATAACTTTTTTAATTAAATTAATATATTTGTCCAGTTAAGCACTCTTTTCAGAGATGCCTTTAAGAACCACGGTTAAACCTTTAATATTTCCGACAGCAGCATTCATAAATCCTGTTAAAGGAGCGTTTATTGTTCCGACTAATTGAGAAAGTAATACCTCTCTGGAAGGGATTTCTGCTAATTGCATAACTTTCTCCTCAGACAAGAATTCTCCTTCATATACTCCTCCTTTAGCACCTAATATCTCTTTTTCTTTCTGTATTTCCTTTATTAATTTAGCAGGAACAGTAGGATCTTCACTAAAGTAAATTATTGCTGTAGGTCCTTCTAAGTCCTGAGTTTCCAATGGTTGATCTGTATCTTGGAGTGCAACTTTAAAGAGGGTGTTTTTAACAACAGTGTAATCCGCATCTGTTTCTTTAAGTTTTTTCTTAAGATCTACTACGGTAAGGGTATCTGCTTTGTCAGAGTTTACTAGGAAATAACCACCTTTGTTTTTAAGTATTTCTTTATATTTATCCAGTAGCTCTGATTTTTCTGAGCGTGTTTTTGCCATTACATTATTTTGTTTTAAAAATATTTTGGATTTGTATGTATTCCTCGCAAGGATTTATTTGAATACCTTGTTTCTTAGGATAATACTAGGGGGATTATAGCAGGAGGGTAGGGGTTGGTCAAGAGAGGATGATATGTGATGTTTGTTTGATGAAATCAATCATCCTCTCTTGATTTTTAGTAGTTTTTAATTATTCCTTTCTAATTGTTCATATTTTTCGAGAGTAGGTTCTGCTTTTTGAAGTAGCTCCTCCTCTAGAAGGATCCTTTCCTCACGGAAAGGACATCCAGTACAATCTTGCTCAAGACAAGACTTGCACATCTGGGGGAAGGTACTCTCGATAAGCTCGAGAGTTGATGAATTAAGAATCTTCTTTTTCATTTTGAAACTCCTTTTTGAATAGTATGGTACTGGATTGGAACGAGCAATAAAACTACTAAGGCTGTATTATACCTCATAGTAAAGAGGAATAGAAGATTCTTAATATGACTAATAAGTAAAAAACCTTATAAAACAAGGTCTGGAACTTAAGACTTAAGATTATGGGGTATTATTCCCTCGTGTAATTAATCTTTACAGAGTGCCCCATAGTTGGTGCAAGGTGAAGCTTGTTTATTGCTTGCTCATAACTTCTTTCAACTGCAACCTCTATTGCTCTAACAGCTTCATGCACATTCTCTACAAGTTCATCTGTTTCCATATCTAATCTTCCAATCTTCATATGTATAACCCCAGAGCCGTCACAGCTAAAAGTTTGTTTACCTTTTTTGTATTCTGCAACCACAGTAGCAATATCTTCAGTAACCGTTCCAAGCTTAGGATTCGGCATCAAACCTCTAGGACCTAACTCTTTCCCAAGTATCGCAATTTCACTCATGACTGAAGGAGTAGCAATTGCAACATCAAATTCTATATTTCCTGCTTTTACATCTTTGACTAATTTGTCAAAATCAAAAAAGTCAGCTCCTGCTTTCTTAGCCTCTTCCTGCTTATCTTTTGTGAATACAGCAATCTTTGTGTTAGCACTACCATCCGAGTGGGGTAGGGAGAGAGTTCCTTTAATAGACTTAGGATCTTTATCTTTAGGGATTTTTATGTCTGCATGTAACTCTAAGGAGCCTGTAAATTTAGAATAAGAGAGCTGTTTAACCTTTTCAATTCCTTCTTTTAAAGAATAGGTTTTACTTTTATCTAAATCTTTTACTAATTTCTCGTATTTTTTACCTCTTTTCATGATTCTGTTTCTATTAATTAAAGTTCTACATCTACACCCATCTGTTTTGCAGTTCCTGCAATTATTTTTGCAGCCTGCTCATAGTCTGTGGTGTTTAGATCCGGCATTTTAATATCTATTATCTTTTTCATCTGTTCTTTGGACAATTTCCCGACTTTTTTAATATTCGGCTGGTCGGAACCTCTCTTTATCTTAAGTTCTCTTCTTATTAACTCTGAAGTAGGAGGAGTTTTAAGAATAAAGTCAAAAGATCTGTCCTTATATATTGTCAAAACAACGGGAGTTAGTATTCCTTGAGCTTCTTTTGTTTTCTCATTAAATTGAGCACAGAAGTCTTGTGTATTAATACCGTAAGGGGCTAAGGTTGGTCCTATGGGGGGAGCCATCGTAGCCTGGCCTGCAGGTATTGTTATTTTTATAACTTTGTTTATTTCTTTTGCCATTGCAACAATCTACTATTTATTAAAATATATTTATAGTTTCTCCACTTGAGATAGATCCAGTTCTACTGGAGCCTCTCTACCAAGGAAGGAGACGAGGACTTTTATCTTCCCCTTGGTTGTATCTATCTCTTTAACACTACCAATAAAGTCTGCAAATGCACCATCTGTAATTTTTACGGCTTCTCCTATGCTAAATGATGTTTTAAATGAAGGTTGCTCTACTTCCATGAACTTAGTGATAGCCTGGACCTCTGATTCTGCTAGAGGTTTGGGATATTTATCTGTTTTAACAAAACCTCTTACACCTTCGGTATTGGTAACAATGTCCCAAGTCTTATTATCTAGCTCCATTTTAACCAATATATACCCTGGGAATATTTTCTCTTCCTTTACTTCTTGTTTTCCTTTTTTTACAGTTATTTTCTTTTGGACAGGAACAAGGATTTCATCTATCTTATCTTCCATCCCTGTAGCTTCTGCTCTCTGTCTTATCTCTTTTTGTATACTGTTTTCATAACCGGTTCTAATATTTAAAACATACCACTTAGCGTTGGGGTTGCTCTTTTTCTTAGGAATAGCTTTAGAAGAACTCTTTTTTAAGCTCTTCTTCTTTTTTACTTCTTTTGTCACTTTTACCATATTTATTTAGTTAAAGGTTAAGGAACCAGTCCCTGATATTAAAAAACAGAAGATCCAGACCTACTATAAGCATGGTGATTATACCACAAAGAACTAGGGTATATATCGTTAATTGAACAATTTGTTTTTTGCTAGGCCAATTGGTTTTCTTAAGTTCTGACCAAATGTTTTTTAATTTCATAAATCTTCTATTTAATATATACTGGCAGGCCCACTCCGACTCGAACGGAGAACTGCGGTTTTGGAGACCGTCATTTTACCAATTGAAACTATGGGCCCTTATATCGGTAAAGAGCTATTGTTTAACTTTTGTCTCCTTATGAACCGTATGTCTCTGGCATGTAGGACAGTACTTCTTTTTTTCGATCTTATCGTTTATAAGCCTGCTTTTAAAAGAAGTGTAGTTCTTCATACCACAAACTTCACACTTTAAAGCGATTATATTTCTTTTTACTTTTGCCATTGTATTTCGGGATCAAATTAACAAGATTGGGAAAATACTCCGTATTATATTGGAAATAATAAATAAGGTCAAACAGATTAAATTGGGAAGAAAACCTTTTAGCCAAATGTAGTGGAGCTGGATCTGAGAATCGAACTCAGGACCTCATTCTTACCATGAATGTGCTCTAGCCAACTGAGCTAATCCAGCATGCAGAGGACTGGATTTGAACCAG
>DHFX01000019.1:7443-9224 GCA_002402455.1 Candidatus Dojkabacteria bacterium UBA4813 | reverse complement strand
ACATTTCCAAAAACAGCATTCTTAATATCTTCAGGAAGCTGCCCTATATATTGGTGTGCAAGCGTAAGATTAAGCTTATACTTCCTAGCCTCAGAAAGAATAGAATTAAACTCCTCTGTTGCAAAGTTTTGGAACTCATCTGCATAAAAGAAAAAGTCCCTCCTAGCCTCCTCCGGAATATCTTCTCTACTAAGTGCTGCCGCAAGCATCTTCTGCACAAGCAACAAACCAAGAAAAGACATATTCTCCTCACCTAACTTCCCCTTAGAAAGATTTACTATTAAAATCTTTCCATTGTCCATTATGTCTCTAAAATCGAAAGAAGATTTAGACTGCCCAATAATGTTCCTAACGGCAAGATTCGTTGTAAACTTGTCGAACTTAGATATAAAGTACGTTAAAGATTCAGACTTAGTCTTAGCATCAGTCTTAGCAACCTGGTCCGTCCAATATCTCCTAACCAATTCATCTTTAATAAGTGGCAACCAGTAATTCATAACCCACTCTTCGTCTTGAAGAATCCTAACCACTTCTATGAGTGTGGAGTCCTCCTTAGACATAGCAGTCAACATAGAGTTCCTAACAGCCTGCTGGAAGGCCGGACCGGCATACCCCTGATTGTGAGGATCAAACAATCTAATAAGAAGAGCAATAAAACTATTTACAATCTGATGCTTATGTTGCTCGTTATAATATTCCATTATATTAAGACCAAACGGTCTTTCAAAATCTCCTGCATCGAAATAAATAACATCCTCAGCCCTATCCGCAGGAATCCTCTCCAACAACATCTCTGCAGCTTGTCCGTGAGGATCTATAAATGCACAACCGTCACCGTTATAAATATCCTGCATCATCATCCTAACCATAAGCCAAGATTTACCTGTACCTGTTTGCCCTAAAATATACGCATGTCTCCTCCTATCATCCCTTTCAAAGCAGACAATTTTCTTCTTACCTCTAAAATAATTGTTCCCTACCCATATTGTATCTTTTGAATTCACATCCGAACTAATATCATTGTCTGCCAATAATTCTCTAGAAAGTAACCATTTAATATTCGGTGTAGAAATATCCTTATTCGGGAAATGGAAGAGAGCTGCCAACTCTTCCAGATTAAATACCGTTTTTTCATCTTGTGGAGTCCTTCTGTAAACAACATCATAAAGGAAGCTCTTCTTTTTATTCTTCGGAATCTTTCTCTTTTTAAGCCTATTAATCCCAGGGTTACTATATTGGTCAAAAGCACTAATTATATTATCCAGATGCATCTTCGCTATGGCTTTGTCAGGTGCACTCGTAACAATCCTAATCTCCGCCATCATTCCCGGTTTGGAAATTTTCTTGCTTATTCCTTCCAACTTCTCTTGAGAAACACTTATTTTCTTTTTCTCTGGATCCGAATTATTATTCTGAACCTTCTGTACGAATTTCTCTCCGTTCTTCTGCCAATTATTATCTGTCGGAGAAACAACTAATTGAACTAATGCTCCCTCTCCCTGAGACATTTTACTTAGAGTACTTAGAACATTTGCCATAGGGTCTCCGGTAAAGTCTTCCGCTACCCTAATGGGGCAATAGGCTTCTTCGTCAAGCCCAAGTTGTGCATACTCTACTTTAGAATTAGGAGCAAAGATATTGTATTCATCTACAATTGCAACATCAGCATCTTGGTAAGAACCTAGTATCTGTTTTTCAACAAGATCTATAAGTCTCTTGGGAGCATGAACAAAGAACCTTATCTCTCCCGGAAGACCTACCATTTCAAAACTAACACTATT
>DHFX01000019.1:5342-7422 GCA_002402455.1 Candidatus Dojkabacteria bacterium UBA4813 | reverse complement strand
TCTGCAACCCCTATCTCTGTCTCATTATTCCTCGGAACTCGAACTTCCATAAGGACTCCTTCCATGGATTTCTCATCTCTATCTTTTTTCTTAAGTTTCTTCTTAACATAAAGAAAACCTCCTACCAAGGCTCCAATAAATACAAGAAAAAAGATTATCCAGCCCCAAGGGACACTTATTTTGTCCTCGCTGTAGTACTCCTTATATGTATCCGAGGGATATTGTACCGAAGAACCGACTTCTATCTCCGGTTTAACCGGTCCGATAACCTGTGAATATAATTTATCCGTGTTAGACATACTAGAAAAGTATAACACAAAAGGAGATTAATCTACCGAGCCTATAATAGAAATGGCGGACTTTTGGGTATTACTCTCTGGGAGGTAATCCTTGTATCTTTTCTGCAATAATGTTTGCAGGATTCTCTTCGTTAGAGTCCTGTTCTAGAGGAAAACCGTAACTTAATTTCGGCTTTATTTGCTCCACTTTCGGAGCTATTTCGGTTTCTGTTCCAACAGAAACCGAAGTCATCGAGACTTCAGAGCTGACAGGTCTTGTAGAAACACTTAATTCTTCAACTGACGTAGGAGGCAAAACTTCTTGCGATTGCTCTACTATTGTTCCGGGTTTTATTGGTTGTTTCTCTATCTGGTTCATAACCTATAATATTATACCATATATTTTCTTTTTTGGTACAGTAATTCTCTTTCTAGATCCTTTTCTTTCTCCTTCCTTTTCTTTTCATACCTTTTTCTTCCCTTCCCATACCCGACCTCTACTTTTACTTTTCCACTAGTAGTATACACAGATAACGGAAGAAGTGTAAGATTCTTCTGTTTAAGCTTTGAATCTATTGCTACTATCTCACTTTTTTTAACTAATAATTTTCTAGATCTTTTAGAGTCATAATGTTCACTACCGTCATACTTGTAACGAGGAATATCTGCATTAACTAGCCATAACTCTCCTCCTATGATTTTTACATAAGCATCTGAAAGATTTATTCTTCCGGACTTAATAGATTTTACTTCGGCACCGGTCAATGCTATCCCTGCCTCAAAAGAGTCAGATATTTCGTAATTGAAAAATGCTTTTTTATTCTTGATTTTCATCTCCTATTATACTACAAGACCAACTTCCAGATGACGGAGCCGTCTAGGATATACATATTTGAACCGTTGTAATTCACCACAAAATTTCTAACATCCGACCAAACAGAATCCTTCTCTCCCCTATATACATATTGGCCAAGAAGAGAGACTTTATCTGGGTGTCTTATATCTTCTCCTGCCTCAATTGGTTTTTCTAATTGTAAAAATCTTCTTCCTTTGGAATCAAAGACATAAAGAGGATGATCCAAGGAGTCTCCGGTAAATGCTTTTGTTGGGACTCCGTAATTCCCGTCAAAGCCAACAACTCCCAATGGTGCTTCTATATATTTTGCTTCAAAGAAGTTGTAGTTAAAGCGAAGTATGTATGGATCTTCTGGGACAACAAAATAAATGCTTATATCCGCGACCATATCCGTTGATATTGCCATATCTTCATGGGAGAAGTATTCGTAAGGAAGACCATAACTATTACCATACACAGCACTTGACCTTAGAAAAGCAGATCTGTCTTGGGAGAGGAAATAGACATTGTCATTTTCCGTCCAAACGGTCATTGCAGCTACCTTTTCTGAATTAATATCACTAATACTTAGCCCAGACAGTTTTATGAAGGATGTAAACCAACCCTCTTCGTCAAACGGGGCTTTTAGCATTCCCTCTTCTTCGTCATACACATACACCCCATTGTTGCCTACATAAACAAACTTAGGTTTTTTAACAAGAGCTTCTGTGTCCGGCAAAGCTTTAACAGCTTTGTCATATAGAGAGACCCTATATATAGTAGATCTCCCAGCGTCTGCAGCAACAAGATATTCATTTTCGTATCTATCCTTATATACAGTTAGATCTTTAACATCCGAACCTTCTCCAAAAGCAAGTCTTGTGTCCAAGAAAGTGTCCAATCTTGAATCTTTCTCCACTACCCCTATCCTCTTGTAGAGAGTGTCTCCCAATTCTAATATCCTCTC
>DHFX01000019.1:0-5307 GCA_002402455.1 Candidatus Dojkabacteria bacterium UBA4813 | reverse complement strand
TCTTCTACCTTTTTTATTAAATCTTCTACTTTTGTAAAAGATTCCACTGCTTTTGCACTAATCTCTCTAGCTTCTTTCATGTTCATGGTGAAGTTTATTCCTAATACCAAAAGAACTATTATTACAACAGCTAATCCTAGGAGTTTAAATCTTTTACTTCTCAAATCTTTCTGCTTGTAATTATCTATCCTCATACCTTGCACACCTCTATTTACTCTTCTTCCACCCACAACTGAGACCTTAGAAGCTATTCTCTTGTACCATTTCTTTCTTCCAAACCTTAAAGATATTTTCCCCTTTAATTTGGAGAATTCTTCTGAGAAAAAAGCTCCAACTTTTTTAAAGAAAGGTAATACTTTTTTCCATATTCCTCCTAGAAAAACTTTAACCTCACTAGTTCTTTCTTTTACTTTGAGTCTGTCATTAAAATCTTGTAATGTAGTTTGACCCTCTTTCTTTTTGTTAATATCTTTAATCTTTGTAATTGGTTTAAGAATTTTCTCTGCATTTTCTTTAACTTTTCCAACAACTTCCGGAGTTTCTTTCTTAACTTTCATTGGGAATTGCTCTTGCATGGGTTCTTTTATCTCTCTTTCTTCTTTTTCTTGAACAAGGTACAGTAAAGAATTAGTTCCCTTTAATTGGCCTCCTAATGTCGTTAGGTACTTCCATAGAGACTTTCCATCTTTGGAACGCGATAGTTCTTGGAGGTTTTGTTGTAATAACCCCAAGGTAGAAACCATTAAAATATCTTCGTTACCCATTGCAATTCCTGCAGTGTTTGCATTTTTCTCCTTTAGTATATTGGAAATATTTACTAGGTTTCCGTTTTTAAGGCTGAATATATCTCCTTCCCCAAAGAGACCTACATATACTCCTTCTTGCTTTACAAGGACTATGGTGAAGCTTACATCTATTCCGGTTTCTTCTAATTCTTTGTCATGCTTAATTAGTTCTTTTACTTTTTCTACACCATTTTTTATAGCGTCTTTTAGAGATTCGTTTGTTGTTTCAGCAATTGAATAGAGATAACCGTCTACGATACTATCCCAAACAAATTTAGCAACTCTTTCTACATTTACATCTCTTTGGGCTTGGATGTTTAAGAGGGCATAGATATCTCCCTCTTTTGGTGTTTTCTTTTCGCTCTTTTCGTAGTAGTGTCTAAATATTGAGGTGTAAGAGGTTTTATCCTTATTATTGGATATATATTGTTTAACTACTGTTCTCATGTTATGTAAGAATTATAAACAATAATGAAAGTAAAGTACCTACTACTACGGCTATCATGTGTATTGCCATAATCTGTTTTACCATTTTGTTGTCCGGGGTTTTATATGTATCTGACAATATCCTGACTCGCAGGTAGAGGAATGTAGCAAAGAGAATATTGCCCACAAGGATGAAGATTATTGGGATTTTAAGAAGAGAGAGGATGTTGAAAGAAAAAACATCTCCTTCAAATTCTAATTGTTTTAATATTTCTGTTGTGCTCATTATATTTCTCCCTTCTTTTTAGAATCTAATAGGTCATACAAGATATCTTGTATGATCCTAGGTTTTGTTATTGTATTAAACTCTATTTCCGCTGTAGCTCCTGCTGTTTGGAAGTAGACTGTTCCTACGTCAAAGAGGCTTCCAACAAGACCTAGTTGTTTGTGTGTAATGTCTTCTATTTTTTCTAATCTGGCTTCGGAGAGGCTGTGAGATGCAATGGATGTGAAATCTAGGTCTATTATTCTTTTATCTGTGATTATGTTTACATTGTAAAACCATTTTATGAAGGCATAGACAATTACGCTAAGGGATAATGTTAGGCAGGGGATGAAGAAGGCTAAAAACAAGACTGTATTTTCTGAGAGGGTTGGATCTAATAAAGCGAATAGGAGAGGGAAGAATAATATAAGGAGGGATACTGCTACGAATGGTAAGTATTTTATCCAATGGGATCTTACTACTAATATTACTTCTTCATCTTTTTCTTTACCGTAGAAGGATACGCCTTTAGGGAATGGTAAGAAGTAGGGATTTTTTTCATTGGTTATGTTTTCTGTAAAGGTTTTACCTAAATTTCTAAACTTTTTGGGAATTAGATTGGGGTTTTCTCTTTTTGCCATATGATAATAATAACATATATATAGGTTAAAGAAATAGAGGAATCGGGTTTTTACAGGTTTAGTAGTATCGTTTTTCTACATTGAAGTATCCATAGTGGGACTGTTGCTGTATCCTCATATGTCCCGGAGCCATTTGATTATAAATATCCTTAAATAACATTCCAGAGATATCTATAATTCTCCCATCACCTGTCGTAAATGAGACATTAGTTGTACTTCCATTGGATAACGCAGTAGTAGCAGCGGTGATTGAATTCACTGGACTCTTTAGGAAACTTTTAAGTTGAGAGGATGTGTAAGGAGTTTTATCTGCTCTTCCATAATCTAATCTCCCAGGGCATTTTCCATAATCACTCGGAAGAAGACGGGAGAGGTCGGGATTGTTTTTTACCCCTAGGTTATTCTTTATTAGATAGGCATTAACTATATCAACCATCTCTTGGGGAGATAGCCATGGAGAATGCCCACAGTTAGTCCCATCTGCACTAGATCCATACCTATACCAAGATTTATAGAACCAGCTAACGCCAGATGCTCTCTCCCAGGCATCATTAAACCAATCAGATCCATTCCCACTTTGAGTATCCCATATTCCACCATTAACCCACCCTCCATGTACAGCAGCATATTCCGTGGATACAGGAGCTCCTGAGCTATCAACAAGGATCATTCCCCTTGTTTCTGCAACAGCAGTTGCCCATGCCCCAGTATATAAGTCCGAGTTGAAAACTTGGCAACTCTGCGTTGCACAAATTGAATTATCACCATTATTCGTCCTTCTTACAGCATATGTTCTCGCAGCAATTACCTGGGCTTTTAGTACATCCATATTTTCAGTTGTATTCCAAGAAGGAAGAATTTCGTGTATCCCTAAAAGATAATAATCCTCAAAAGGTTTTGCTCCATAACCATCTATGGATATAGAAGACATAATATTCTCGGACTGACCATCTATAACCACCGTTCCAGTTCTAATAGTTTTACCTGGATAATAAGCATTAAGAATCTCCTCGTAAGTTTGTCCTGCGTCATTTCTAGCCTTTGCCCCCCATTGACTCATTCCATTTCTATGTGTATACGCCCCAATGGAAAAGACTCCAAAATAACCGACAGGCGCTTGAGAAATAGCTGTCCCTAATTCACCATCGGCAACATACCCCCCCGTAGAAATAAACCCAGCACTTCTAGCAGCTATTAATGCAGCCTGAAGTTGGGATACTTTCTTACTTAAATCCGTTATCTCTGCACTTAAACCACTCTTCTCCGCCACCTGTTTACTCAACTCTGCCTGTAACTTAGCCCTCTCATCTGCTAGTAACTTATATGCTTCATCTAAATTAGCCCTCTCCTCATCCAAATCTTTCTTCTCTTTATCTAACTCTGCCTTACTCTCTGCTAACGAACTAAACTCTCCCCCTATCTTTTCTACCTCCCTCCTTAACATAGAAATAGTACTCTGTTTAATAAACAAAGTTTCTACAATATTCGACCAATTATCTTTATTAAGAAAGAAATTAGCTAACTTATACCTACTCTCCATATACAAATCACCGGAAACCTCATCTATTAAAACTTTTGTCTTTGCTAACTGCTCCTGCTTCTCTTCTATATCCTTAACCTTCTTATCTATCTCCTTTTCAGTTATCTCTATACTCTCCTCTAAAGCGGTAATTTCTGCTGTTAAAAGATTAATCTTCTGAGAAACTGAATAATTACTATTACTAATCTCCGCTATCCTAGCTTCTACACTCTTTAATACACTCTCCTTCTCTTCAATTTCCTTTTCCTTCTCTGCAATCTGCTGCTCTAATTCCTCTACGGTATTAGAATAAACAGGATGATTAAAAAGAGAGAAAGAATATATCCCAAAGAAGGAAACTATTAAAATGTTAAAAACTATTTTGGACAGTTTTGACATATTGAAATTATACCATTACCTCTAGGATCTTTTTAATTCCGGCTATTACGTATGGCATAAATATTATTAAACCGGTTATAACAGATACCAAGGCAGTTACTAAAACAGCCCCTGCACTTACATCCTTGGCATACTTAATATTTACTTTGTAGTCCAAGGAAACAGTATCACAGAGGGCTTCAATTGCACTATTTATTGTCTCGGCTACAAATACCATGGAGATTACTAAACTAAGTGCTATCCAGTCGGTATAAGAGATTTCAAAAGCGATACCGGCTAAAACAACAACAAAGGCTACTACTAAATCTATTCTGAAATTTCTCTCGTTTCTAAATATTAACTTCAAACCATTTCTGGCATGTCCCTGACTCTTAAAAAAGTTCTCTGCCTTGTACTTGTTATTCTTCATACCTAGGAAAGAAAGTTAATAAGGATACTTATTATCCCAAAGATTACTAAAACAATTACCAAACCCAAGATTGCCCATGTAAGAGTTCCCTGAGCTTGCTTGGTTCTACTAGGATCACCACCGGATATAATCCACATGTATCCTCCGACAATTATGAAAATGAAAGAAAGAAGAACAGCTATTGGGAAAAGATACCCTAAAATATTATCAATGAGAGGTTTTATGTTCTCTGCCAATTGTGGAGGATCAGCAGGATCTGTCTGGGCAAATACAGGGTTTGCCAGAAAAAATATTGGGAAAGCTACTAATTTTGTAAAAATCTTTTTCATTAATTCAATGTTAAAACCTCGTTTATTATAAACTCTATTACTCTAGGAGATAAGAAAATAATTACTAGTCCCACGAGAGAAAAGGTTAATGACCTAGTGGCACTTTTAACCTTCTCCTCATCTCCCATTGAGAAAAGATATTTGAATCCCGTTATAACCAAAGATGTCACAACTACTAAAACAGAAAGGGACATAGCTAGTTGAACAACAAAAAAAACAAACTCTTGTAAGTCTCCAAAACTTGTCAAATTGAGGGTTTGCAAATCTGTAAGCATCTCTTTTAAATATTTAAGAGTTTATTCCCAACGAGTAGTATGGTTAAGCAGGGTTAAGGATATCTCCAAGAACAAATTGTACTAGGATTACTGATATAAAACAGATTACCAATCCTACTATTGCATATGTTAATGTCTTACCTGCCTTCTCTATCTTCTGTTCATCTCCCGCTGCTGTTATATATGAATAACCTGCTGCTATTAATATAACTACACTGACTAAAGCAGCTAAGAGAATTGCCATGTTAATTACTCTCTC
>DHFX01000013.1 GCA_002402455.1 Candidatus Dojkabacteria bacterium UBA4813 | reverse complement strand
CCTATTGTTGCCATACAATCTGCATATACCAACCTGATTTCTCCCGAGGGCATTTTAATCTGAACAAATTTACCAGAAGGATCAGGTCCCTGAACAATTATCACCTGCCCAGCGGATCTCCCATATACTGCCCCTTTCCCGGGGACATTCTCCACACAGTGGACTTCAGTTCCAGAAGGGATATTTTTTACCATCATTGAGTTTCCAGGAAGAACATCCACCTTCTCTCCAGAGAGTAGAGTATCACCTACCTTAACTCCACGAGGAGCAATTATATATCTTTTCTCCCCATCTGCATACTGTAAAAGTGCCAAGTGTGCCGTTCTATTGGGATCAAAGTAGAATCCCAAGACCTTGGCAGGGATATCATACTTCTCTCTCTTAAAATCTACCTGTCTAATTCTTCTCTTAAATCCACCACCTCTGTGTCTAACTGTAATCTTTCCTTGGTTGTTTCTTCCAGATTTTTGCTTCTTAGTAACAGTTAGCTTCCTAGGACCAGACTTCTTTTCTAACCTTGTTCTGTCCTCTAATTTTGTATTTCTTCTTGTCGAAGTTGTAGGTTTAAAATTTCTTACTGCCATTTTAACTCTTCAAAAATTCATCTATTTTATCTCCCTTTTTAAGGGTAAATACCATTTTAAGCATGTCTGAGTTTCTTCTCTTTTTATTGCTCTTCCAATCTCTTTTTAATTTTCCTGGACTTACAATACTGTTTATACTTTCCACTTTAACCTTGTATTTCTTCTCAAGAACCTTACCTGCCTCTATCTTGTTGACAGCTCTGGAAACTAGGAATGTGTACTTGTTTAGAGCGTTTGCCATATCATATGTCTTTTCCGTTATAACCGGTTGTATTTCAATCTCTTTATTATTTTTCATTTAATAATCTATCTTCTAAAACTTTAATTGCCTCTTCATCTACCAATATTTTCTTTGCTAAAACCAAATGCTTTGCATTTAATTTGCTAGGATTCTTAACTTCTATATTTTTAGAATTTCTCAAAAGGAGTGCAACTTTATCATCTTCGGTTACAAACAAGACCCTCTTGTCATCACCACTCCTAACCTTCTTTCCAGTTGTTGCACTTACTTTTACAAACTCCAATTCTTTATTTCTTAACCTTTCGGAAAGCATTACACTTGTAGCTTTTCTTGCCATCTTTTTGTTTAATTTCCCAGTAAAATTCCTTCCTGAATTTGCAAAAGTTACACCTCCACCAACCCACAAAGGGGATCTTATAGAACCTTGTCTTGCTCGTCCCGTCCCTTTCTGTTTCCACGGTTTCCTTCCCCCTCCAGAGACTTCGCCTCTACTTTTTTGTCTTGCACTACCTTTTCTTTCATTTGTCGAGTAAATATAATAAGCTTGTGCAACCAAATCTTCGTTGTAAGGAACTTCCCATACAGAAGGATTTAGATCTATTTCTGCTTTCTTTTCTGTCTCTTTTATTGTTATTTTCTTCGTTTCTTCCATAATTACTCCTGTAATATTGCAACCATATCTCCGTTAGAACCTGGGATTGGACCTGAAATTAAAACTAATCCGTCTTCTATTCCCACTATCTCTTTATCTTTTAATGTAACTCTATCCTGTCCCATTCTTCCGGCCATCTTCTTTCCTTTAAGAACCCTTCCCGGATCTGTCCCTGCTCCAATGGAACCCGGTGCTCTTAGTCTGTCGGATTGTCCATGTGTTTTTGGTCCACCTTTAAATCCCCACCTTTTTACCACTCCTGCAAATCCTTTTCCCTTGGAGACACCAGTTACTGTAACTTTATCTCCAACAGAAAAGATTTCTGCTTTAATTTCGTCTCCCGGCTTTAAGTCTTCAGGATATGTTCCCTTGAAATATTTTCTAAGTACTGGAACTCCTTCCAATCCCTTGTATTTACCTTGCATTGCTTTGTTATTTCTTTTCCTCCTACCAATACCTAATTCAAACCCTCCTATCTCTATATTGGAAAGAACACATCCTTTAGTATCTACAATAGTTACAGGGACGACCCTGTCATCCTTGAAAACCCTTGTCATTCCTTTTTTTATTCCTATTAAAGCCTTCATTATTATATCTATCTGTGTTAACTACTGTATTCCTATATCCACACCAGCAGGCATCTGCAAATGCTGCAAAGCATCCATAGTCTTTGGGGTAGGATCAATGATATCTATTATTCTTTTATGAGTATTTATCTCAAAATGTTCAATTGAGCTTTTGTAAATGAATGGCGAACGATTTACAGCAACCTTCCTTTTTCTAGTTGGTAAAGGAATAGGCCCAGCAACCTTCGCACCTGTGCTTATTGCTGTTTCTATAATACTTTTTGCAGACTTATCCACTACTACAGAGTCATATCCTTTCAACTTTACTCTAATCTTTGCGATACTTTTTGCCATCCTATTTAAAAGAGCTAAATTAAATTATTCTGTTCAGAGGGTAGCTCTTTTAAACTACCCTCTGATACTCAATCTACTTAATAATTTCTGTTACAACTCCGTGACCTACTGTCTGACCTCCTTCTCTAATTGCAAAGGTGGCTCCTTTTTCAATTGCAACTGGAGATACTAATTTAACAGTAAATTCAGTATTGTCCCCGGGAGCAACCATTTCTACTCCCTCTTCTAAGACTACCTCCCCAGTAACATCTGCAGTCCTTATATAGAACTGTGGCTTATACCCTGTTACAAACGGAGTCCATCTCCCACCTTCTTCTTTACTCAATACATATACTTCCGCCTTAAATTCGGTATGGGTTGTAACCGAGCCAGGTGCTGCTAATACCTGACCTCTCTCGATATCTTCCCTCTTCAACCCCCTCAACAAAATCCCCACATTATCTCCTGCCTGTCCCTCGTTCAATGTTTTGTTAAACATCTCAACTCCAGTTACAGCAGTTTTCTGAGGTTTCCTTCCCATTCCCAAAATATCTACACTTTCACCAACCTTTATGACCCCTCTCTCTATTCTTCCTGTTGCAACAGTTCCTCTTCCTTCAATAGAGAACACATCTTCTATAGGCATAAGGAATGGCTTCTCAATATCTCTTTCAGGTAGATCAATATATTCATCTACTGCCTTCATCAATTCCCTTACGGATTCTAATCCTTCCTCTTCACCCTTCTGTGCTTTAAGTGCGTCTCCAACAATTATTGGAGCATTTCCATCAAAGCCGTATTTCTCCAAAAGATCTTGAACATCAGCCTTAATAAGCTCTAAAATTTCTTCATCAGCTTCTCCAAACTTGTTGATATATATTACAATCTTAGGTACTCCTACTTGCTTAGCAAGTAACAAGTGCTCCTTTGTTTGTGGCATAGCCCCATCATTTGAGGATATAACTAAAATTGCACCATCCATCTGTGCTGCACCTGTGATCATGTTCTTAATATAGTCTTTGTGACCCGGGCAATCTACTAGTGCATAGTGTCTATTTTCAGTCTCAAACTCAACGTGAGCTATTGATACTGTAAGAGACTTTGCCCTAGACTCCGGATCTTTGTCCAGTTTGTCTATCATTTTTTCTGCTGCCTCCTCGTCCGGAGAGAAAGTTCTTAGAATACCTCGAACCAATGTAGTCTTACCATGATCAATATGACCTAAAGTTCCGATATTCATGTGTGGCTTTGTTCTTTCAAAATCTGCCATGGGTATATTGTTAAAAATTTAAATATATTATTTCCCTACTTTACAGATTCTTAGTTTTAAGAATCTGCGTTGAATATTATCAAAAAGTGGTAATAGTTGCAAGGGTTTTTAATTATTTCCCCCAGTCTTTCGTATCCTCTCTGTTCAAACGAACCCCATTTTTGATTATTTCGGATATAAGCATAAAAAACATCAAAACAGAAAGAGCAAAGACAACTATATCATATTGTGTAACCAAGTATCCATAGAGATTGTAAGATTTAACTGGTACAAAGAACATTATGATAGCAATTATTATCCCTATTATTCTAATTTCTGTAGGTCCAAACCATCCGAAAGAATTCTTTGTTTCCCCTTTTACATGGGCGACTATGTCAACGTTTATCATCATTGCCAAATAAATACTTGTCATGAGAATCGCTATCTCTATCTTCACGAACCCGGACAACCCCAGCCCTAAACCTAGCATAATTATTACGATCGCATCTACCATCTTATCTATATAGTAGCCATAATTAGGCCTAGTTCTTTTTCTGTATCTTGCAATACTTCCATCAAAGGAGTCTCCAAACCAGTTAATAATTAAACCCAAAGGAACTAATCCTAAGTAATATCCGTTTAAGTATCCTAAAATGAAACCTGCCGAAACAATTACGATACCAACTATCCCAATAAAGGTGAGATGATCCGGACCAATCCACTTCGGAATTCTTGGACAAATAATCTCTTTTGCTTTCTCTTCCGCCTTGGCTGTAATTGCCGTATTGATGGCCTGTTGAGAATCTCTTTTGTAAACAACTCTAAGGTTCTCAAAATCGAAAACCATTTCTCCCATCCTGATATCCTCAAACCAATGTTTAACCTCATCTACTACTCCTTGGAAATTTCCTTCCTTGAAGAATTTATTAATCCTTAATAATCTTTCCTTGTTAGCGTTACTTCTCTTAGGCATTACACAAACTGTTTAATTATCTACATGGACTAAACGACTATTAATTACCTTTTCCAGAGATTTCTTCTGCGATATTCCTTGGTACTTCAGCATAGTGGGAAGGCTCCATGTTTGCACTTCCCCTACCACTTGTAATAGATCTTAATTCATTAGTATAACCGAAAAGTTCAGAAAGAGGAACATGGGCAACAATTTTACTTATGCCGTTTCCTAGACTTTCAGTGCCTTGAATCTGTCCCCTCTTGCTACTCAAAGAACCAGTAACATCACCCATATAAGAGTCAGGCGTTTCGACCTCAACTTTCATAATAGGCTCCAAGAGTATCGGATCTCCTCTTCTGCAACCATCTTTAAAAGCCATAGATCCCGCAACTTTAAATGCAGCCTCCGAGGAGTCTACTTCATGGGAAGATCCGTCAAAAAGTGTAACCTTAATATCTACAACTGGGTATCCCGCCACAACTCCTGTCTTCATTGCCTCCTCTACACCTTTTTGTATTGAAGGAATATATTCTCTAGGAATGGATCCTCCTTTAATTTCATTCACAAATTCAAATCCTTTTCCTGTTTCATTGGGTTCTAACTTCAGCCAACAGTGACCATACTGACCTTTTCCTCCAGATTGTTTAATGTATTTACCTTCTGCTTGTTCGACAACTCTTTTAATTGTTTCTCTATATGCAACTTGTGGTTTACCTACATTAGCAACAACTCCAAACTCTCTTTTCATTCTATCTACCATTATCTCCAAATGTAACTCTCCCATTCCCTGAATAATTGTCTGTCCAGTTTCCTGATTCGTGCTTACACGGAAAGTTGGATCCTCTCTAACTAATCTACCGAGGGCCTCTGCCATTTTTTCTTCATCAGCTTTAGTTGCTGGCTCGATAGCTTGAGAAACAACCGGTTCTGCGAATGTAATTTTTTCTAGAATTATCGCATTGTTTTCATCACAAAGAGTATCTCCTGTTGTGGAGTCCTTCAAACCGACTATAGCTCCGATATCTCCTGCTCTCAGAGAGTCCACTTCTTCTCTGTCGTCAGCATGCATTAAGATTAATCTACTAACTCTCTCCTTTATACCTTTCGTTGAGTTTAAAACATAGGAACCAGACTCTACCTTACCAGAGTAAACTCTAAAGTAAGAAAGGTTTCCAATATGTGGGTCATTTACAATTTTAAAGACCAAGGCAGAGAAAGGCTCAGATTCGTCCGGTTTTCTAGTCATTGGTTCATGCGATTTCGGGTCGATACCTTTAATAGCAGGAACATCTACCGGAGAAGGAAGACATATTGTTATATAGTCTAGCAAGGTCTTCGCCATTGCTGTCCTTGAATCTCCTCCTAGAACAGGGAATATCTCACCGGCAAGAGTCCCTTTCCTCAAAGCGGTATAAAGCTCTTCTTCGGGAAGTTCTTCTCCTGCAAAATATTTCTCCATAAGGGAATCTTCTTGTTCTGCTAATACTTCCACTAATTCTTTTCTAAGATTTTCCACTGTACTCTTAATATCTTCTGGGATATCCACTTCTATTAAGTCCGGCGTATTAATACCCTTATATTCGTATGCTTGCATCTTAATAAGATCTACATACCCATGAAGATCCTGTTCTTTCCCTATTGGAAATGTTACGGCAATCGCTTTTTTACTTAACCTATCTTTTATTGTTGAGAAACTCTTCTCAAAATCCCCTCCAATAAGATTGATCTTATTCATAAAACAGATTCTAGGAACACCATACTTATTTGCCTGTCTCCAAACTGTTTCAGACTGTGGTTCTACTCCTTTTCTTCCGTCAAAAATTACAACCGCGCCATCTAAAACTCTAAGTGATCTTTCCACTTCTGCAGTAAAATCTACATGTCCGGGAGTGTCTATAATGTTAATTCTGTATCTTTCCCCATCATAATCCCAGAAGCATGTAACAGCCGCAGACATTATTGTTATTCCTCTTTCCTGCTCTTGTTCCATAAAGTCGGTAGTTGCAGCACCTTCGTGTACTTCTCCAATCTTATGTACCTGGCCGGTAAAGTAAAGTAATCTCTCAGTTGTAGTCGTTTTACCAGCATCTATATGGGCAATAATCCCTATGTTTCTGACCTTATCCAAAGGCATTTTTACATTATATGTGCTCTTGTCCATAATATTTATCTAACAGTTTCCTAAAATTTATTATCATTAGAAGGAGATTTTAAACCTTCGCAGTTGCGATTATAGCAGAACTATCTGAGAGAAGACAACAATTTCAAGGACTGGTCTGTCACAGAATAATCTAAATCATATTCTATGGCTTGTTCTAGAGACTGAATCGCCATTTCCTCCTCTCCTTCAGCGATTTGGATCCTTGCCAAAAAATATCTGTAGTAAGGATTGTATCTATCTAATTCAAAGAGTTCATCCATATACTTCTCTACATTAGTCGCTTCCTCCTCAGTTAAGCTACCCTCCGTATTCTCCTCGTAGCTATCTATTAATGTTGCTATCCTCCATCTTAGAAAATCTTTCTCATCATTTTTTACAAATGTAACTTCTTCTCTCAGCTTTTCTAGATTATCTAGGTAAAATTCTACTTTAGCATCTTCACTAAGCATATAATTAAGCTCTACTGCTAACAGGTTTAAATATACCTCGTCTGGGAAAGCAATAAGCAAGCTTCTTACTAATTCTTCCGCTTTTAATAATTGGTTATTCTCTACAAGAAATTTAAAATATTCTTCAACTAAAGTATCAAAATTTTCGCCTGAATAATATCCCACTGCAGAGTCATAACTGTTAATAGCACCTTCCAAGTTATTAGTAAGAGCATATGCCCTAGCCTTCACCCAAAAAATCTCTCCCTCCATTCCTCCAAGTGTAAGAGCCCCATCTAATGTCTCCAAAGATTTAGAATAATCTCCATATTCATAATATGCTCTACCTAAGAAATATAAACCTTCCAGGTATTCCGACATATCTTTTCTCTGAGGTTCTAGGACTAAAATTGCTAAATACGGATAACCGTTGTTTATGTACACCCTAGCTAGTTTTGTTACATTAAATTTTTTGTCATCATCTAAACTCTCTAATGTTTTTCTAAATTCCTCATAGTAAATCTCCATTTCCTCCGAATTATTTACCGAATTCAAAGTACTCTTTGCTTTATCTGCATTATCTATAGCGTCTATGTATGCCAGAAGAAGATTGGCCTCTTCTAGATCCCTACCTACATATAAGGATTTGCTAAACTGCCCTCGTGCATCACTAACCTCTCCTAAATTTAAATATGTCTTTCCCAACATTAATTCTAGTCCCGGGTTATTAACTCCCCAAAACAAACCTGCGTCGTACATTTCATGAGCTTTGTCAAAGAGTTTTCTGACATAATATTCATCTCCTATCTTCTTGTATAGAGTAGATCTGTCATCATTGCTTAATGGTTTGGCTGATTGTTTAATAACTTCCTCCGCATCATTCAGCTTATCCTTCTGTATAAGAACAGAGATTATTCCGTCATAAGCTTCTATTCTTTTAGGGACTACATCTGCAGCTTCGTAATATCTCTTCATTGCCATAGAGAAATCTCTGGATTCTTCATAATCTAGGGCCTCTTCTATTTTGGAGTCGTACAGAAATAACTGTTCCTCACTTACTCTCCTACTTAGGTAATACCAAGTTCCCAAAGATGCTACCAAGAGAACGAGGATTATCCAGGGGATATATTTTTTAATATTGTTTTTCATATTCAGTATTTTACTTGATACTACTTAAATATATTCGTGCAGACTATTTATGTCAACAAAACTTATATATATGATAAAATATTCTACCTATGAAAACAAAACTCCTTTTTAGGGGGATGTTAGTTCTAACAATTTTTACATTTACCCTTTTCGAATTATATGTCTTACATCCCCAGAGCTATGCCTTTGTAGAATTACCTGAAAGGGTTTACCAAGCATATGGAGTAAGTTCGCAGGAAGCTCTAGGGAATAGTAGCATAAAGTTTGTAACCGTTAACTACGATGGCCAGATAAAGAAGTTCTTTTCTCGTGCTCAATCTCCTGTGACAGCCTTAATAGATTCCGGCTATTCCGTGAGTAATAGAAATAAAATTGTTTCTACTTCACCTATCTCTCAGTTATATGATGGTACATATATACAGGTGTATACGTATAAGACGACTATAGACGAGATTCTTCTTGAAATTCCATACGAGACAATTTTAAATGGGGAAGTACTATGTAGGAATCTTGCTCAAGAAGTTGTTGAACAAGAGGGAGTCTTGGGTGTTATGTCTCAAAAAATTAAAAGAACTTATAAAGGAGATATTCTTGTAGCAGAGGAGATAGTTGATGAAACAATAGAGAGAGAACCAAGACCGGAAATTATAGTAATAAGAGGGCCACAGGATCTTCCGGATTCTGTTCCGCAGAGAGGTTATGATTGTAACTACTGGGGATCCTATATAGATAATAATGTTAACGCTACAACGGAGGAAAAAAACTGGCTTAAATTTATAATGAAGTGTGAATCTGGTTGCAACGCTGAAAGTAACAAATCATTCTATAAAGGTCTTTTCCAATGGAATCCTTGTCTTTGGTATAAACAATATCCTAACGACAACATCTTCGATGGGGAAGCACAGATTAAAAGGACATTACAGAAACTAAGGGAGGGAGCTAACCCGAACCAGCTGTGGCCAGCATGTCACAAAGCCTACAAGAATCAACCGGGAGTTGGAGAGCTAAGTTGGCTTCAGTAGCTATCAGCATAATAGTCAGTATTGCTGTAATAATCACAAATCTCCTGAGGTATTTCTCCTAAAAATCGTGATGGTATTTGTGATGTATACCCTTCCCTTGTTTGTCTTCTTTGGGCAAATGTCATAAACAATTTCTGCTTAGCCCTAGTAATTCCGACATAACAAAGTCTTCTCTCTTCCTCCATTTCATCTTCTTCCATAAAAGATCTAGAGTGGGGCAGTAGTCCTTCCTCCATGCCTATCATAAAAACGTAGTCAAATTCCAAACCTTTGGAGGAATGTAAAGTCATAAGGTTTACATAATTTCCACTACCATCTTGGTTCTTTTCTTGTTCCTGTTCGATAAGATTTATTTCGTTCAAAAACATCTCTAAACTCTTCTTCCCATATTTTTCAGAATATGTGTGGGCAACACTCTTAAGTTCTCCAATATTCTCTTTCTTCATTTCAGACTGTTCTGTCTTATCATCGAACCACTCAACATATTTTGTCTCTTTGAGAATATAATCTATTAGATCCAATAATGTTTTGTCTTTTGCAAATAGGTACATCTTCCCAAACAGATTTATTACTTTTGTATATCCACTTAATTCATCCCCTAACTCTGAGACCTTGTCTAATAATGATTCTTTGTAAGCAGAAACAAGAAGTTCTCCTAGAGTACAACCAGCCTTTTTGGCTACTTCGTGTAAATGAGCAAGTGATTTAAGTCCGATTTTTCGCGAAGGGGTATTTATTATCCTGTCTATACTTAATTCATCCTTAAGATTAAAACAGAATCTTAAATAACTAATTATGTCCTTAATCTCTTTTCTTTCATAGAATCTGAAACCTCCAACTAGCTTGTATGGCAAGCCAGCCTTCAAGAAGGCTTCTTCGATTGCTCTGGATTGGTAATTAGTTCTATACAAGACCGCAATATCTTTTAAGGAAACTCCTAATTGTCTCTGGTTCCTAATCTGTTCAACCACGTACTCTGCTTCATTCTCTTGGTCACTTGCCTGATAAATTGTTATGGTCTCCCCATCGTTATTATCTGTCCAAAGAACTTTTTCTACTCTGGAGTTATTCTGTTCTATAACCTGAACAGCTGCTTTTATTACATTCTTGGTGGATCTGTAATTTTGTTCTAACTTAACTACTGTGACTTCTTTAAAATCATTTTCAAAAGATTGGATATTTTTAATATTCGCACCTCTCCATCCGTAGATACCTTGATCGTCATCTCCAACCACACAAATATTCTGATGTTTTTCTGAGAGAAGTCTTGCAAACTTATATTGTGCGAAATTAGTGTCTTGGTATTCATCTATTAATAGATATTTGAACTTCTCTTGGTATTTCTTTCTAACATCTTTATTTTCATCTAAGAGCTTAACTGTTAAATAGAGAAGATCCCCAAAGTCCATAGAGTTTTGTGCTTTAAGTTGTTTTTGGTATTCAGGATATATTTCCGCAGTAATGTCCTCTATGAATCCACCGTAGTGGGATTTGAAATTTTCAGGAGATATCATTTCGTTTTTTGCAGAGCTAATATAATAAGCTATAGATGTCGGACGAATTTCTTTAATATCTATATCTCTTTCAAGTAAGAGTTCCTTGATTATATTCTCTGAATCCTCTGAGTCATAGATAGAAAAGTTGTTTGTAAATCCCAACTCTTTTGCATTCTGTCTGAGTATCATTGCTCCAATAGAATGGAAAGTCCCAATAGTTGGAAGCGAAGATAGGTTGTAATTTAATTCTCTCAGAAGTGTCTCTACTCTTTCCTGCATTTCTCCCGCCGCTTTCTTTGTAAAGGTTACTGCGAGGATATTTAAGGGATTAATATTTTCCTCCATTATTAAATAAGCAATTCTGTTTGTTATAACTCTTGTTTTACCGGAGCCTGCTCCAGCAAAAACTAAAAGGGGTCCCTTAGTACACATAACCGCTTTCTTCTGTTGCGGATTTAATCCTTTTAGAATGTCTGTTCTGTTCACAAGAAGTAAAAGGTTAATTTAACTTAGACAAAGGTAATTTCAAAAGAAGCTGAAACTCTCATTAGATCTTTTTAAGATAAGCAGAGTTTACCCAACCGAATTGGTCTGCACCAAACCTAATTCTAGACCAACCTGATTCTTCTCCTTCCAGTATAAATATTTCTCCATTGTCAGCACTATCTAGGATTTCACAACTATACCATCTACAATCCCGGATATTAACAAAACCGTATTTTACAGAATTAACTTCTACGAGTTGTTTGTCTCCTCTGGTAATATTAAATTTCACTTCGAAGTCAGAATTCTCAAAAGGTTTTCCCTCAAATTTGAGAATTTCAAAGGACTCACTGGCTTCCCCAAGTAATACTTTGGCTTCGAGATTAAATTCGACTTCTACTGTCTCTCCCGGCAGAACATTCTTGTCAGATATATTAGCAGGTTTGGAGAAGCTATCCCACTCTTGGTTAATGGCAAATTCACTTTCTTCACCATCATTTACAGAGATATAGATAGGGTCCTTATCTGTAAACCATACAAAGTCATTCATGTTTCTCATTTTGATTCTAACCTTTAATCTCTCTCCTATTGGAATTTCCTCTTCGTACTCTATCTCTTCTATACGTACCTTGTATTCCAGGTTTTCTTCATCATAACCTTTCCAATCTACTAAAGCCTTCTTGACAGAATCTGCGAAATCACCTGAGGACTCTCTTGTTGACATCGTAGAGAGTTGTCCCTCCTGTTGGTTTATTAGGAGATCAACTACGGATAGTTCAGAGATCCCCCAATTAAAGGAGATCTCTTCAACTATCTCGTAAAGAGAATCGCTTGCTCTGTTAGTTAGAGACGTACTGTTGGAAAGATAACCTATGGTTACTGCTCCGTCCACTTCTTTTAATTGAGGGTTTGCACCTATACCTCCCTCTGCTCCCTGGTAAATAAGACCACTCTCGTCTAGAAGGTATGTATAAGGAATGTCGGAAAGATATAGTCTGGTTATACTGTAATAGTACAGTGCCTTGACCCAAGTATCCGGATCCCTAGATAATTCTTCCGAAGCAGTTGTTACTTGTGTAATATATATCTTTGTAGGATTTGTATATATTGTGTCTGTTTTGTCTGAGAGGGTTGTGTCAAATTTTTGGCTCTCTATAGAATAGTAGGAGAGGGCAAATATGTTAAGAGGAAAGAAGGTAAGGGTTGCTACTATTATGATAAATTTTGGAAATTTCTTAGGAATACTCATACTCATACTCATATTGATTATTCTATCATCTATTTAAAGGATATTTCCAATTTGTTTACTCCACAATATCTTATCCCAAAAGAATCCTCTTGTTTAGTTTATAAACATCACGTAGTAATCTTCTGTTTGGATATTCTCTTCTGTAAGCTTTTCTATATCATTTACCGCATTTTTTATTAGAGTGTTCTTCGTGGTCTGCGAGACACCCTCATCTACTTTAAGTACTATTTTAAATTTTTCTTTTTCCCAATCCCAAAGGATTATGTAATTATCATTCTCTATTGGAAGATCAAAATACCAAGGGTATTTTTCTTCAATCTCTCTTTGCTGTTCACCAACACGAATCATATCCTCGACATCACCGAGAATTTCATCATTAAAGTCTACAAGAGGCCTAGTCTTGGCATCTGCATATCCTGACTCTTCCTCAAGCTTTTGCAATCTTTCCCTTTCGATTTCTAATTTATCTTGTTTTGCATTTCTCTGGATTATGAATATCCAGATACCAATTGTAACTACAATAATAACCCCTATAAGTATGTACATAAAAGTTTTCTTGTTTTTTATTCTTACTTTCATTCCCATAATACCATTATAACTAAGTTTATCTGTACCTACCAAATCCCAATGTGTATAATCCTCCCTGTCTTCCAATACTGCCATCCGCATTTACCGTTAATGTAATACTTGGTCTCATTGTATCTGCTTCATATGTTGTTATGGTTGTCCCCGTAACAGAGGAAACAATTCCAACGTGGGCAGCAGCAGTTCCATAACCCGGATCGCTTGGAGCTAACCATGTGTAGAAGATCACATCCCCTGGAGAAATTCCTTTAACTACTCCCGGTCCGTTACATACAAAGTCATAACCATTTCCATAACTAATAAATTGAGCCAGTTGGGTTCTTGAGTTAAAAGCATTAAAGACAGAACTTGCCCCAGGAACACCCGCTCCTACATATGAATCGTGAGTCAACCATGTGCACCAGTAGAGAGAAAATATGTCTTGAGAGAGGTATCCGACATCATCTCTGTGGTTAATAAAT
The DNA here is from genome assembly GCA_002402455.1 of Candidatus Dojkabacteria bacterium UBA4813. GTDB lineage: Bacteria > Patescibacteriota > Dojkabacteria > SC72 > SC72 > UBA2177. The sequence continues at coordinate 884 of DHFX01000013.1, read as the reverse complement.
TTCTCCTGATTCCATTTCAAGTTACCATTGCTATAAGCATACTGATCTGGCATCCCCGGAAGAGGCCTATTAAAGTAGTTCCAATGACCTTGTCCTAACGAACTCGAGGCAGTAATTGTCCTAGCCACATTAACTATCTTATTTCCATATGGATTCTTCGAGGTATCTCCTTTATATTCTGGGAGATTTTGACACTGACCCCCAGAGATAACACCTCCAGTACCTCCACTACCTCCACTACCTCCTCCTCCATTACAAATAAGGCTTGATTGATGTGCAAGAATTGCAGTAGTTAGAACTCCAGGTCTCTGGAAAAGTGGATATTTTCGAGTATTGTTATCCGTAATAGCAGGATTACATACAAAACTTCCTTTAAAACAGTAATTCATTGCATCCTCTACAAAGCCAACAGGAGGAGGTTTCAACATAACTTGTTCATAGCGTGCTGCTATGGAGGCTGCATCTGCAGATGTTGCCTCCCTGTTACACGTAAATTCTACTGTGTCCATACAGTAGATTAGATCCATATTGATATGTTGGGGTGAGATCCAGTTAATAGGATATATATGATCGAAACCATATGCAACAGGACATTTCCCTGAATCTCTCCATCTGGTTGGCCTTGGAGTACCTGTCACTGGACTTGTAGAACAATTCGCATTTCCTGGACCATTATAATTAGAAAGTCCCACTACTAATTTATCATATGTTAATTGAACACTGTCTGCAGGGACTCCTCCCATTCCCATCTTGTCTTTGAGGTGTTCCATGGCACTTATTGCATCTGACAGTAAATCCCCTCCTCTCAAGGGCCCTCCATCATGAAGGGAGGAATCTGCTCCCATACTACCTTCCATATAATGGATTCCCATAATAATCTCACA
>DHFX01000004.1:901-30021 GCA_002402455.1 Candidatus Dojkabacteria bacterium UBA4813 | reverse complement strand
TTGGAGAGACAGATTACCGAGATATAAAGTTTGAATTTGGTATTAAAAGAAAGGATAGGCAGAGACACTTTTATCTTTTGGGAAAAACAGGAACAGGTAAATCTACTCTGTTTAAGAACATGTTTATATCGGATGTTCTTGCAGGCGAGGGGGCTTGTTTCGTTGACCCTCACGGAGATACTGTAGATGAATTGCTAGGTTACATTCCTCCAAATAGAATAAAAGATGTTGTTTACTTTAATCCTACGGATGTAGAGCATCCAGTGGGTTTCAATTTGTTGGAACTTAGGGACAAATCCCAAAGAGATTTAATAGCAGATGGTGTGGTAGAGGTCTTTAAGAAGCAATTTGGAGATTCTTGGGGTCCAAGACTACAATATATTCTTACTAATACTGTAGCTACAGCCCTAGAGGCTCAGGGGACTACTCTTTTGGCAATCCTTAGGCTTCTTTTAGATAATAATTACCGCAAATTTATACTAAAGCAGGTAGATGACCCAATACTTTACAAATTCTGGACAGATGAATACGCTCAGATGAGTCAGAACAACCGACTACTCACAGAGTCTGTATCTCCTATACAGAATAAGGTTGGTAGATTCATATCTTCAGCTGTCATAAGAAATATTGTAGGGCAAGTTAAATCCACCATAGACTTAAGGGACATTATGGATAACCAAAAAATTCTCCTTGTTAACTTAGCACAAGGTAAACTAGGTGAGGAAACAGCATCTCTTCTTGGAGGTATGGTAATAACAAGATTGCAATCTACAGCGATGGAGAGAGTAGACATTCCAATAGATGAACGCAAGGACTTCTTCCTTTATGTAGATGAATTTCAGAACTTTGCCACAGAATCTTTTGCAAAAATTCTTTCTGAGGCGAGAAAATATAAACTTAATTTGACAATGACCAACCAGTATATTGACCAGCTACCATTATCCGTAAGGCAGGCAATATTTGGTAATGTTGGTACAATGGGTTCTTTTGTTGTAAGCCCTGCGGATGCAGCAATTCTTGAAAAAGAATTTGCTCCTGTGGTTAGTGCGGAGGATTTAGTGTCTCTTGACGCATGGGCTATGTATGTAAAGCTTTGTATAGACGGAATGACCTCGATGCCGTTTAGTGCCAAATCTCTGCCGGTCAGATACAACTATTTTGGTCTTAAGAATGAAATAATTGCCCACTCTAGAGAAGAGTACGGAACTCCAAGAGAAGTAATTGAGGAAAAAATTAGTAAATGGAGCAACCAAGAATATAGTGAGAAGGGGAACAGGTCTATCAGCAAAGAAAATAACAAAAATAGAAAGGGAAAAGAAAAAGAAGCTAAAGAAGAGAATTAGGGGAAATACATATCCATGTGTTAAAATACCACTATGTCAGGACATTCAAAATGGTCTACAATTAAACACAAAAAGGCGATACTAGATGCGAAGAAGGGAAAGGTTTTTTCTAAGGTTTCTACTCAAATAACTCACGCGGCAAAAGAAGGAGGTGGAGATCCGGACATGAATCCCTCTCTTAGGATGTATATAGACAAAGCAAAGGAAGTAGGTTTTCCTCTGGACAAGATAGAAAAAGCGATTCAAAAGGGAGTGGGAGAGGGGAGTGAGGGAGTAATATATGATGATTCCACCTATGAAGGATTTGGACCTTTCGGTATTCAGATAATGGTAGATACCCTAACAGACAACAAAAATAGAACGGTTGCGGACTTAAGGAGGTTGTTTGAAGAAATAGGGGGGAATATGGCAGAAGAGGGGAGTGTCGCTTGGAACTTTGATCTTAAAGGCTTGATTATAGTTAAATGTGGGCATATGGAAAAAGCAGAGAAATTTGGAGAAGATGACAAATTTGTTAGAGATGACACAGAAGAGGTTATGCTAAATATTATGGAGATAAAAGGTGTTCTGGATATCCAAGAAACAGAAGTTAACGGAGATCCCGGTTTGGAAATATATACAGATTATAAAGAGTGGGTTAAAGTTAGAGACGAGATAAACAAGCTAGGTTATGTTGTGAGAGAAGCCGGGATAATAAAAGAAGCCAAGACATTTAAGACTCTCCAAGGAGAGGAATTAAAGAAGGCACAAGAGGCTTTAGAGAGAATTGAGGACAATGATGATGTCCAAGAAGTTTGGAGTAATTTAAGAGAGTAGAGGAGGCTTATGCGTATTTTAGGAATAGACCCTGGGTTAGCAACTACGGGATGGGCTGTGGTAGATTTTGATAAGGATGGAAAACCAACTCCTGTGGATTATGGTGCTATAACAACGCCAAAAGAAATGGAAACCTCAAAAAGGTTAGTGGAAATCTACAAAGATATGAAAGAATTAGTAAAGAAATTTAAACCGGAGTCTGCCGGTATAGAAACTCTCATCTTTTGTAATAACATCACAAGTGCAATGTTTGTAGCCGAGGCAAGAGGCATAGTTAGACTTGTCTTAGAACAAAACGATATCCCAATAAAAGAATTTACTCCACTGCAGGTAAAAGATGCTGTAACGGGCTATGGGAAGGCTGGGAAAAAACAGGTCCAAGAAAGTATCAAGATATTATGTAACCTAGAAAGTATCCCCAGACCGGATGATGCCGCAGATGCAATTGCTATTGCCATAGCTTCATACTTATAGTTTAAATCCTGTTATAATATACCTATGATCTCATATATTACCGGTGCAGTGCAAAAAACAAATATTTCCAAGGACTCTTATGTAGATATCCTAACAGATAGTGGAATTGCCTACAGAATACATGTTCCAGGGACTTACCATATTCCACCAAAAGGAGAGACGTACTCACTATATACTCATTTTCATGTCCGAGAGGATAATCAGTCTCTTTACGGTTTCCAAACAGAGCAGGAGAGGGATTTTTTTGAACAATTAATCTCTGTTTCAGGAATTGGTCCTAAGATAGGGCTAGCAATAATGACAATATTTAGTAGAAAGGAACTGGAAGATAAAATCTTAGAAGGAGACTCCAAATCTCTTAGTAAAGTACCGGGTCTGGGTATGAAAGGGGCTCAGAAGATAATTCTAGAGCTTAGAGGGAAGATAGACTTTGACCAGAAAGAAAGTTTAGAAGATTCAGTCATTAGGGAATTAAAAGAGGTATTAAAAACACTCGGTTTTTCTGGTTCTCAATTAAAAGAGAGTGTAGAAGTAGGGGAGAAGATTTTAAAGAAGAATAAGGATATTAGTATAGAAGAATTAATTAAGAAAGTGCTTAGTAAATGATAGAATCCACATCAAAACCAAAGAAAAAAAAGAAATTGACGGAATCTCCATCTACTGAAGCTGTTGAACTGGAACAAAACATTAGACCAGGTAGTTTCGAAGAGATGATAGGAAGAGACCTTGAGAAAAAGACTCTTCGCATGATGATAGATTCTGCCAAAAAAAGAAAAGAGGTATTAGACCACATTCTTTTTTATGGCCCTCCGGGATTAGGAAAAACAACTTTTGCTATGGCAATTGCTAGTGAAATAGGTGCCTCTATAAAAATTACTTCCGGTCCTGCAATAGAAAGACAGGGAGATTTAGCTGCGATACTGACTAGTTTAAAAAGAAACGATGTTTTGTTTATAGACGAAATACATAGATTATCTAAAGTTATAGAAGAAATCCTTTATCCTGCTATGGAGGATGGGGTTCTAAATATAATAATGGGTAAAGGAGTTTCTGCCAAAACAATCAGGTTGACCTTAGAGCCTTTTACTTTAATAGGTGCCACTACACAAGTAGGTAAAATTAGCTCTCCGATGAGAGAAAGATTTGGACTTGTCCAAAGGTTGGATTTCTTTACTCAAAGTGACCTAATATCAATATTAGAAAGAGCGAGCAAACTTTGGAATATAAAAATAGAAAAGAATGCTCTTAAAATGTTAGCAGACAGCTCTAGAGGAACAGCGAGAATTGGGCTGAGGCTTCTTAGGAGAACCAGAGATTATGCTCAGAGTAGGGGAGAAAAGGTAGTTAACGCAGAGGTAGTTTTAGAAACCATGAAGTTACTCGGTGTAGATGAGGAAGGACTGGAGGAAATAGATAGATTGATTCTTAAAACATTACTCAACAACTTTAGTGGGGGCCCAATAGGGTTGTCTACATTAGCAGCATCTATTTCCGAAGACGAAGCTACCCTCTCGGATGTATATGAGCCTTTTTTGATGAAGAAAGGTTTTATTAAAAGAACCTCTAGAGGAAGAGTTCTCACTTTAAAGGGGTTAAAATACTTAGAATCTATGGAAAATGAGTAGAGAGATAACTACAACAGATGAAGAAAAGAGAGGAAAACTTCTTATACTAGCAGGCTTGATTTCTTTGGCAATATTTATCTCTAAAATTACGCAGGAGCAAACACAGGTTATAGCCTGGAGAGTTTATATGAATGCCGGAATCTATTTTATTGTATCCTTTCTTGGTTTACTTTGGGCGTTTGACTTTAAGGTAAAGAAAAAATCCATACCGTTTCTTTTGCAATCCTCTCTTTATGTATTTTCTCAGGCAATCTTTATTGAATTCTTCTTTTTCCAAAAATTCAGTCGTATCTATGAGGCTTTAATACTTCTTCTTTTGATGTTTTTGGTCTTTATAGGTAATTACATATCCTTCTTAATGGCAAATGTGTTAAACGTAGATCTTTTCAAAAAGATCCCCTTGGCTCAAGTTGGAAGAACATCCTCTTATTTAGTCTCTCTTTTGATGATGTACTTTCTTACTTTTAGTCTTCTAGTAACAGGTTTTGAAATATATATACTACTTCCACTTATTTTTGTTGCGTACGCACTAATAATATATCTACACTATTTAAATATCGGAATAGAGGAGGGGGAGTTGTACAAGAAGAGCCTTCTTACATTGCTAATTACATTTATTCTCTTTTTGGGAATCTTTCTTACGGGGGATTCTCATGAGCTTGTTGCGGTTATTCCTGTGGTAGGATACTATTTTTCAGTAGGGGTGGTTAGTCAGGAAAGAGTAGCCTATGAAAAGGAAAAAGGAATTTATTTTTACATAATAATTCTTGTATTTCTCTTTTTACTAACAGTTTTTTTGAACATTTAGTTTCTTAAAAAAGGTGGTAGGTTTCATAGAGAGTAGGGGGTAGGGACCAAACGCCCCATAGTGCACAACGACCTATAGTTTATCAGTGTGGATAATTAAATGCCAAAACTCTATTACATAATAGTAGGACACTAAAGCAGATTTCCTATATGAATTAATCATTCTAATTACTTTGGAATGATAGTATTTATATATATTTGTGTACAAGAGGGTTCTACTCTTTACGAGAATGTGTTATGATTTAAATATATGCTAACCGAGTATAATCGTCCTTATATGCGGTCTCCTTGGGGGGAAGGCAGAAGAATAGATTATACTGCTTAAGATATCTATCTAATTAAATATGAATATTAAATCTCACAAATCCTACTTATTATTAATAATATTATTTTTAATAAAACCTCCCTATTTGAATTTTTACACACACTCAAATTTTCTACAAAAAGCCCCCTACTCCTTGATTGGTCAAATTTCTAATTTAATATACAATACAGTATGAAAGATTTTCCTAAATTAGAGGATCAGGATGACTTCTTGCTTTCGCTACAGAATAATAACTACAGTCTTAAGACCATCAATAATTACGCACGTGACCTTTGTATATTTGCAACCTTTTTACATTTTAGGGGTGTTAAGTTTAAGGATGTTAAGAAAAAGGATATAGATATATTCAAAGGATACCTAGTTGCCGGTCAACACTTGAAAGATTTGGATAAATTTAGAAAGGAATATGCAAGAAATGTTGTTAAATCAGGGGTTAAGGACGGTGAGGCTCCTAGAGGCAATTTAAGGCCTCGAGAATCAGAGAGTGATATACTCACACCTCTTAGTGGGCAAAAAAATGTGGTGAAACTCACAGGGAAGTTTGAGAGTGATTTCTTAACAGATGTTTACTCGAAAGTTTACGGGAGTCTGGGGAAATTGTCTAAAGAGTCAAATTTATCTAGTAAAAAAAGTGTGGGTTTGGGCCCAAGAAGTATTAACAGGATGCTTTCGTCTTTAAGGTCCTTTCTGAAGTTTAGGATCTCTTACGATTTGGAAATTCCACTGCCTCCTGATGCTGTAGGTTTAATGAAGGCGGAAAAGAAAATAAAAAAAGTTGCTACTCTTGAGCAACTTAAGAAATTAATAGAATCACCAATGGTTTTTGAAAAGGATTCAGATGTAGCAATAAGGAATCGGTGTATGTTGGAAATGTTGTTTGCAACGGGAATGAGGATATCTGAACTTGTAGGTTTGGATCTGGACCAGTTGAATGTTGAAGGTAAGGTATATATTCTAGGTAAGGGTAAAAAAGAAAGGTCTGTGTATATGACTCCGAGAAGTTTAGATTGGTTAAACAGGTATCTAATTGTGAGATTAAAACACGCATTTACGAATCGGGATAAAAGCGAACAACCAGTAGAGATGGAGAAGTTTTTTATAGAGAATTCTGAAGAAAGTGGCCGTGAAACATCTGGCTCTAAAGAGTTAAATTTGGAAATTTTTGATAAAGGTAATAGAAAATATATTAAGTTAATAGAAGATTATAGAAAGAGTGGAATGTTAAATAAGTTTGATTCCCCTGCTCTATTCATACCATTCTCTGGTAGAAATGCAAAAAAACCAAATGCAAGGATTTCTACAAATTATTTTCAGGAAAGAATTGTTGTTTACAGGAAGAAGTTAGGGATACAGATTCCTACGTCTGCACATAGTTTAAGGCATGGTTTTGCGACTTATTTGGCAGAGGAGGGAGCAAGTCCTGCAGCACTACAAGTACTTTTAGGTCATGAAAGTTTAAATACAACTACCAGATACGTTCATGCAAGCGAAAAGTTTGCAGAAGAGACTGTTAGAAAAAAGCATCCTCTAAAGTGAAATTACTCTGAGAATTTATTCATAACTTCGGTGTAGTCTTCCGTTTGTTGTGCTTTCTCAATTAACTTGATGGCATCCGGATCTCCGGCTTGTGCCCTTTGTGCTAATGCCTTTGCTTCTTCTACGGCAGTTGAGAATTGGTCTAGTAAATCTAGATAGACGTTTTTTATTTCTTGATCTGCTTGATCCCCATAGACTGTAGATGCTATCTCTGCAATTATGGTTTCGAAGTGTTCCTGCGATTTGGCTTCTTTTATTCGATTCTCCATGACTGTTAATTCTTCATCTGTAGATTTGTCGGCATATTCATGGAAGAGTATTTCCAGCACTTCCTGTGAGAGTGTTTCAAATAGTTCGTCGGCTTCCTTTTGAGGTAAACCAAACTGATTTATTTTATCTTTTACTTCGTCCATTTTCTTTTAATTTAAAGTTATTTTTAAGGATTTAGACCCTTTAAAGCTTGAGCTGTTGCATTGGCAACCTCTTGGAGATTATTTCCTGATGTGTAAACTGCATTCCTAAGGCCTTGGTTAAAAATCTCTCCGGCTTGCTGACCGTAGAGCATATCTTTAGTTACACCTAACTCTGATAACTGACTTAGAAATTTTCCTTGAAGGTCAGGGATAGCTCCTTCCACTACTCCACTTTGGGGTACAAATAAGTCAGGACCTTGCCATCCCCATTTGGATGTATCCCAACCTAGTTCTCCCGTTCTTAACCAATTTCCGGAAGAGAGTTCCTGGGCAGTAGAAACTGTTGATTGTGTCGGCGGTAATTCAACTGATCCTTGAGGAGGACCGGCTTCTCCAGCTGGAGGTGCTTGTATGTTTCCTACATTGTCTCCCCCTGTAACGTTTTCCCCTCCGGGTGTTTGTCCGCTTAGAGGAGTACTTGGTGTCCCAAGCATATTTATAATGCCCTGAATAGCTTTCGCTGCACCATATCCTGCTCCTGCACCCATTAAGGTAGAGGACACTTCTCCTAGTCTATTAGCCCACCATTGATTCCTTTTAATTTTCTTGTCTATTTGAGCAAGTTCATTAACTGTTTTATTTCTTCTATCTGAATATTTCAAGCTATTAGATTTTGCTCTAAGTTTTTCGGAGAATTTCATTCCCTGTCTTCCAACTAGAGGACCACCCAAACCTACAGCGATAAGGGCAGCTGCACTAACAGGAGGAGTTAAGGCTGCAACTCCAGCTCCTGCAACGAACGCTCCTACTTTTATAATGGTATGTTTCCTCTTTCTTTTTCTAATACTTTCTTGTTCTACGTTCTGAAGTTGAGCTTCTATTGACTTTTTGGCTTCTAAGAGATCAAAATACCGAATTTTTTCCTGATCCGTTAAGGGTCTTTCCTCTTTAATTGTATCCAATTGGGCTAACTGTCTGCTTATTGCTACAGTTCTTTGTTCAGGAGTATTCTCTTCCGTTAAATTTGCAATTTCTTGAGCTTGTGCATTTGACTGTTGTCTTAATTGGTTAGTTTCAGTTGAAGATATCCCTGGGGTTGGTATTTCCGGTATCGTAGGTACATCTGGAGTTTCAGGTACCTCTTGTGTCGTGGGTATCTCAGGCTGGTCTTCGCCGTTAACCCTGTTAATCAAATCCCCATATAATGCTCTGCTTCTTTCTGAATTCAAATTTTGTTGTTCTAATAGAATAGCAAATTTCTGGTTTATCAAACTTTGAAATCCTTGAGATAGTCTCATATGCTCAAGCAACTGTTCTTGCGTTAAATTCCCGGAAGTCTGTATTTCAATTAACTGGTTATTTATTCTTGCTATTTGGCTATCTATTTCGGATAGTCTTTCTTGAGTTTGAGATAGTTTTTGATTTATGTCTGCAAAAATCTGCTGGATATCAGGTGTTTTGCCTAGGTCTCTTGCCAAGAACTCTAAATATTTTTGAGCATCTTCCTCTTTCATTAGTTCAGTCAATGATTCTTTAAAAGATTTTCCTTGTAAGTCACTTTGTATTTCGTCACTATCTCTTAAGAATTGTTGCCCTTTTTTAGATAAACCACTAGGACTTTCTTTGTTCCACTGACTTAGGTCTTCAAGCTTTACATCTTTTCTTAATATTGTCCCCTCTGGAGATTCCCTCCAAACCCGGACTCTCTTTGTTCCGTCAGAATCTTTAAATGTTCCAGTTGCAAACCAGCCATCTTCCATTTCTCCTGAAGATCTTCGTACTTTTAAATTGTATTGAGGTTGTCCTGTNNTGTAGCTTCACTTTTTTGGTTGTTCTCCACTACAGAAGATTGGTTTGTATTCTCCTCCATCGGACTGGTATTCCAATTAACAAGGTCTGAAAGGAAAACCTTCTCCCATTTGCGTGTAGGGGGGTTAGTTCCTGTCTTTTCAAGCTTTGTGACATTTACAACCTCTTGTCCATTTGAATCTTTTTCTAAAGTATATGCAGTCCAGCCATCATTCATTTCTCCAGATTGCTCTTTAATTTTTAGATCTACTGGAAACTGTTCTGTTCTGATTTCCTCCTCAAGTTTCTTTCTCTTTAGATCTGCCTCTATTTCTTCTCTAGCTTCTTCTACCGAAGATTCCGGAACCTGTTCACTTCCTAGGGAATTTGCTGTTGGGCTCTCCATAATTTCTTTATTTTAATTTACATCTTTGCCCAAAATAAGTGGGCAGTTTTATATATACAATTTACTTTCTAACCGCCTCTATGTCAAGGGATTGAAACTAGAATTTTCTTTTAATTTTCTTGTTGTTATGGTATTCCTCCACTGTAAATGGAGAGCTGTTGAAATAGAGTATTTCGAGAAAAGCTTCAAAACCATGCTTAAACCACTTCATTTTCTTTCCTTGGGCAAAATTCCTAGGTTTATAGTATATATCTACATTTTTAAAGTTTAATCTCTCTCCATCTACTTTCCTGTAGCGTACTAGCTTTGCAGTAACCTCTGGTTCTAAACCGAAGTTCGAAGTTGATTCTAAAGAATTAAATATTGCTCTCATAATCTCTCCTCTCACCATTTTGTAACAAGTTTCCATATCTTTGGGAGCAAATCCTTTTGGTCTTGTTAGTAGATTTGACATAAAGGTAACAAATCTGTTTCCAAGTCTATGTACTAGGCTATTAAACTTATTGAATTCGTTAAATCTGTTACCGTATATTACATCCAGATGAGGATTGGAAAGAAATATTTTAACGAACTTTACTAAATCTTTTGGATCGTATTCTAAGTCCGCATCTTGGACAACTACTAAGTCTCCGGTAGAGTTTAGTATACCCTTTTTAACCGTTTGCGACTTCCCTCTGTTTCGTTTGTTCTCCAGAATAATAAATTTCGTATCCTCCGGAGGATTTTTAATTATCTTGTTTATGAAGATCATGGATTTATCCGTCGAGGCATCATTGACAATGATAATTTCTTTCTTAATCTTTTTGGGGAATTTTAGTTTTTTGACCTTTCCAATTATTTGGAAAACTGTTCTTTCTTCGTTATATACGGGAATAATAATGGAAATTTTCTCAATTTCCTCATTCCTGCTATGGTCAGGTAGGAGTTTTTTATAGTATTCATGCAACATCTTTTCTTTTGAGAAGTCTTCTCTTGTTTTTTTTGCTATTTCCGTAAGATATTCCTTATCTTCAGACTTAGAGATAGCTTTCTCTAATGTTTTAACAAGATCCTTTATGTTATTTCTTTTAAATATATAATCTTCTGTTTTAATCTTTTTTGCTATTTCTTTATTACTGGGAGCATCTGACATTACGGGGATATTACCCATGGCAGCAGCTTCCAGATTTGCTATAGCTAATCCTTCGCTGAATGACGAATTAATATAAATCTTAGATTTCTCCAAAAGGGAAAGAAGATCTTTATGTCCAAGAAGTTGTTCAACAACACGGATATTTTTCGGAAGATCTAGGTGTTCATAACTTAATGTTCTTCCTGACCCTATTAGCATAAAGAGCCAATTGGGATATTTATGTGCAATTTCGGTATACGCTTTGAGGACAATTTGGGGATTTTTTACTTTTATCCATTTACTTGCCCAGACGACGATATTCTCCTTTTCTTCTATTTTTACATGGGAGGTATTAAAGTCAAAGGAGTTGTATATTACACCTATCCTCTGTTTTTCTATGTTGAAGTTTCTGCTTATCCACTTTCTCCCTGTTTTGGATACCGCTATAATTTCTTGTGCTCCTGAGAGAACGTAACCAAAAATATGTTGGTCCAGCCAGTTTATAACCTTTGTTGCGAATTTACTCTTCATGTATATTTCCCCTGCATTGTGCTCTATTACGATGTATGGGTGTGAGAGAAGATCACATATGAAATGAGTAATTAAACTACTTGTGAAGTGTCTACTGTGTATAATTATCCTAGCATCCGGATTGTTTTGGATGATCCTAATGGTTTTAAAGAAGAAGCGTATTCCAAAGATTGGGTATGTGTTTTCAAAAAGATTTACGGGATTAAAGCTGATTTTCGTAAATCCGTCTTCTTCTTTTTCATATTTGTTATCTGACCCGAAGAGTGCCAGACACCTTATGCCCTTTTTAGAGAGTTCTTTTAGGAGGGTGAATGCCATGTTTTCCAACCCCCCTACCCTAGGAGGAAAATAGTGGGAAATGGATATTAAATCATATCTGTTTTTATTATCTTTTCCTTGCTTCATTTGAATAGAAAAAAGTTGTTTGAGATATATATTAAATCTTTATTTAGTCTTTTTTGGTCTTTAATTAAATCCTCCTCTATTTTATTAATGGAGTATGAATTATTGGTCGGAAGAGAATAGATATTGTACATCCATGCCCGATCATTTAGCTCTATGGAGCGATGCAATCTCGAAGTGTACAGAATTGTTATATCTTCTCTTGCAGGAATCCCCGGTGAAGTTAGTAATTGTTCATATGTCTTAACACTTGGGTTCTCCAGATATTCTAGGAGATTTTTTCTGGTTTCCAAGGGCATATACTGTGCATTAGCAGTATTTGCATTGCTGAATGCGACTATAATAAGTTGAGTATATGGATCAGAGATTACGAAATTATCTGTGAATTTGTTTTCTTTAAGGTAATCAATAAGTGCCTCATCCTCTTTTGCAATTGCAGAAACACTCCCATCCGCTTGAGTGTAAAAAGTTAGATATCTATTATATTGTACAAAGTAATTTAGCCCCCAAATGGAAATTAGAAGTCCGAATAAAACAATCTTTGTTATTGGTTTAAAACCTAGTTGCCACAAATATTTTATAATTAACACGGTTGAGAAAAAGGCCAAGCCGATTGCAAACTTATGGGCATATGTTGGAGCGAGAAAATAGAAGATTGTTCCGAATGTTATAAAGGTTAATAATGAGATATCTTGTTTACTTTTTCTCTTTTGCATTAAAACGGAAAGATAAGAAAGGATGACTAATAACCAACCTGCTCCCAGGTTTTGTATATAGGCAGATATGTTGCTTGGATAATACGGGTTTGTTGCACTACCGACTACCTCTATGGCATCACTTTGCAGGAGCTTCTCTACACTAAATCCCGCTATATTTGCCAAACAGAAGAAAAGTATGGAGAGAGCAAGTAGAAGCAGTAGTATGTTTTTTTCTTTGTTGGTCTTGAGGTTCTCTATTATTAGGAATCTAAACCAGAGATATCCGGCAAAAACAGCACCGATTATAAAATGGGTAGATATTAACAATAGCGAAATTAAGATCAGTTGAGGCAATTTAAGTTTCTTTTCTCCAAGTGTAATAATCAGGAGATATAGTGCAAATGTTTGTGGTATGAAGAAAACAAAGTCATAACCTCCCATTACAAATGTAAGTAGTGCAAGTAAAACTCCCAATTGAGACCAAAGTGTACTCTTGGTTATCTCTTTTAATTTCAAATAGATCGGTATACTTGCGACCAAAGGGAAGATTATATCTAGTACATAGAAGGTTTTAATGGGGTCTGACCCCATGAATGTGGAGAAATTTCCAAGGATTATGTGATAAAAAGTTGTATATCCGTGTTGCAGAAATAGATTTGAACACTCTCCGGGTAGTAAACACAACACCCCACTATTAAACATCTTGTTTGGAACAGTTATATGTTGAAGGTAATCTAGTGCAACTACAGAATCTCTCTGTCTAATCAGGACAAAAGTAAAAATGACAAATATTATTGCAGGCAACATCCCTGAGAGGATCTCTCTTAATGTAGATTCGGACTCGTTTTTTGACTTATTATCTCCGATGATAAACAGGATAAAGAGAACATTCCATAAAATAAGATTAAATACTACTCCAAATGGTAGTATTTCACTTAAAGAAAGACCTGCTAAATTTGCAACTAAAACTTCTAGGAGAAATTGTAGAGGGAAATATAAGAATGACAGGGCTGATACAAACCCAAAAAGTTTAGATTTAAATATGACTCTTGAGAGAAGATTCGGAAGTGTGAGAGTCGTAAAGATTAAATAACCGATAAATATGTAATTGTCCGCAAAAGATTGCAATCCGTCTGTAAATAAGGAGAACATAAAGTAAGCCAGAGCTCCAATATTTATTGTTAGGGATATTGCATCAAACATTTTTATTCTTTACAGTCTATTGTTAATTTAAGGTCATATTCCACACTAGGACTATAATCTCTTCTAAGTAGGAGTGTTTGTTTATTTGGGGTTGTATCGTAGTCTAAGTTAGGGTCATAGACCTCTACTTTGCAACCCTTATCTTCAAAATAAAGGATGTTCGACTCTTTGTCATACTTGAAATCTGTCCTGTTTGTATAATCCAGCTGTATTACATATTTTAATCCCTCTTTGTACTGGTAAGCGGTTGTAGAAGTTATATCAATATTCATATTTCTATTATCTACTGGTGTAATGGTTATTTCTCGTTTGTTTCCCTCGTTTTGAACATATTCATAAAAGGAGTCTGTTCTCATGATAGAGTTTTCAAGACCGCTGTTTTTTTGGATATTAGTGAGAACATTAAACGGTTTTTCTGTTAACCTTTCGTAGTCTGTAATATGGTCGTTTCTGGATATGATCTCTATATATTCAGCATTAGGTAGTTGAATAATCATAGATTGTCTTTCATTTATAATCTCAAAGTTTTTGTATTGAGTGTATTGGTGGTATCTATTAATAGATAGGTAGACTCCGATTAAGATTGCAACTATGGTTAATAATTTGAGATAAAAGGTTTTCATACATACAATATATATGTATTTTGGATAAAAAAAAAGATAACGGTTAGGTTATCTTGTTAATAGTTTTTTTGAAAAAATAAACCTCCCCCACAGAATAAATGAAACAAATGACAGCATAAAGCTAGTCAAGTATTTCCCTGTGAGGGAGGAGTTGCTGGATTGGAGGTTAGTGATTAATGGTCTCCGAGCTGGAGAAAAACTCGGCCTGTGAATTAACACAAGCTGAATCTCCAACTAAGAGCCAAATTACTTCGTCCGAAGCGACAGTCTCATATGATGCACTAGGCATCAAAAGGATTGCATGGTCCCGATTTCTGTCTGGTTTGATCAGAGCGGGTCCAAAGACCTTCGTTTCGGGGGGTACGACCTTTCCGAAAGAATCGTATCCATCTGCAAATCTGCAGGTGGTTTCTTCTTCGGAGAAGGTGACATCCCCAGTGGGGATATCCTCAACGTCGGGGGTGGTAGAAACCACCTCTTCGGTATCGCAAGTGCATTCCGGACATTCTGGAGGAACAAAAAACTTCCCCAAAATTAAGGAACCAATCCACAGTGCGAACAGCACTATGGCAACGATACCAAAGATTTTCAACAAAAACTTTCCGATTTCTTTCATAGTAACACCTCCAAGTGTTATTTTGTTTTTTGATTGAACTTTCGCCCAATCCAGCAATATAAAAATCAATATATTTATTATTAATTTCTAAATAACTGGATTGGTATCAATCAAAAACTCCAGCATTTTTAAAGAACTTTGTCCTTTTATAAAAATAAAAGAGACATTAAAAAGATATATAACAATCTCTCTCAATGCACCTTTTATTACTGGAAAAACTTAATTAATTTGTATTTTAAAGAGCAGCTTCTTTATTTACAATCCTAGTATATTATACCACTTTATAACCCATAAGTTAATATTATGGGTTGGCGGGAAGGAGACAAGCTCCTCCCCTCACCCTATCTTAAAGTTAAGCTATTTTATTGCTTAAGAACTTAGAAACACCTATAAACCCTAATCCGGAAATATAGGCGGATACAGCTACTATATTAAACAATACAGCGTCTGCTAACCCTGTATCCTCAGGAATATGAGGACCGTAAGGAGTATATCCGTCAGCTAATACCGGGGATCTAAATAGTGTTAATATTCCAAAAGCAAAGATAGCTAACAAGAAGATATTATTTATCTTCTTCATGGCAGATTGTAAAGAACAATTTAATTACAGGTATATTATACCCTATAGTCATATTCTATGCAATATCTGCTGTTTGTTCTAATTTACTCTGTTTAGGTATCTAAATACCCTAACCGGGGAGTTGTACATCCTACAAGTATAAAGAATTAAGTCTGCTTCATAATCTGTAATCTGAGTATTATCCTCTGCCTTATATACCTCATATTCATAACTTCTCTGATCCCAAATTATCTGAACTCTATCTCCTACTTTGAGTTTAGGAAGATTGTAAAAGGAACTCTTTTGTCTAAAGTCGGAACTCCAATATACATAGCCGAATCTATGTGCGGCAATTATTATTGGGAGATCATTAGTCTCAGGTGTTCCGAAGTCGGGGACTATCCAGATACCCTCTTCTAAACCTTTATCAGCATCCTGCTCTTGAGATATTTTTGAATCTACTCCTATGGAAGTTATCCTTAAGATATTCTCTTTGGGTAAAGATGTGTCTAGTGGTGGAAGTGTTGTTTCCGGTTTTTTAATCTCCTCCCCCGGTTCGTATTCATTAATCTCGGTTAACTGCTCCTGTATCGTTGCAGCTTCTGTCTCTGTTGCCGTCTTAGAGAGTGAATACCATATCTGTGGAAAGAAAGTTATGGCAATGATAGAGAAAGCAAAAAAGATTAAGATTATGCCAATGATCAGATATACCTTTGATATGAGTTTTAGCATTTTGTTTTTCATACCTCTTCTCTTGGTTTTTGTAGTTATATTATGTATTTACTCTTCCTATCATAAATTTAACAGACTCATTCGCATTAATGTACTCTATTACCACTTTCGGTCTGTTATTTTTATATACTCTAAATATCTCATCTGCGAAAGCTTGTCCAATGGTTGGAACATCCTTAAAGTCAAGAATGATGTGATCGAACTTATCCAAGTTTGACAATATCCTCCTTGCCTGAGAGCGAGACATATATATTGTACCTAAGGTATACAATTTTACTGTGATTTTTGTTTTATCGAAAGCATAGGTGTTTGGGTTGGATTGATACTCTCTGAAAACATCAGAAAGATGTTTCTTTGTTTTTATGTTGATTTCAAAATACACCTCTGATCCCAAGAAGGACTTCTTTGTAGTGTTAACAAAGATATCGTTAATCTTGTTATCTATAAGTAGAATAAAACCCCTACTGTTAATCTGGAATATATCTGCTATTTTAGATGTGAAAAATATCCCTTCTCCGGAGTGTGCTTTCGGTTGTGTAGTTGTTTTCCCTTTTAAAATCTCATTTATAGCATCATACTCTGTTTCTAATTTCAATTTCTCCATTACATTCTTAAAAACCCCAACACCATGATCTGTTATAAAAAAGCTGATATTCTTGTCATCTCTTAAAATCTTAACTCTCACGCTTTTTGATTCCGAATGCTCTATTGCATTATTTATCATCTCAGATAAGGCATATTCTAGTATGCTCTGAACGTTTTCTTGCAAATTATCCTTGAAAAGGGATTCCTGTCTTATTTGTTCTAAAACTTTTTCTTCTGAAAGGTTCTTAATTCTATAAGTTTGTTCAAATTCCTTTGTAAAAAGGGACTTTTTATCCTTGTATACGTACCTAATTCGTGTTCCTGTACCTGATGATAAAAGTTCTCCGGCTCGAACTAATTCTCCAACCTTCTTGCTAATATACTGCCTGGTATATTCGTTTGCAAAATATTTTACAAGATCTTGAACCCTGAAAGGACCACTTTTTTTTGCATACTTTAATATTTTTTCTTCTATCATTTTGATATTATTATACTAGATTTCGAGGTGTTGTCAACTCTTCTGTTGCAACCTGTCAACTACCTTGTCAACACTTTACTTTGTTCAATTTAAACTTCTTAAATATAGCTCTAATATCATACCACTATTGACCATATCCTGGGCATTAGTTTTACCTATATATCTGTAATGCCAGCTCTCATACATATATCCTGTCACGCTCTCATACCCCGCAGGATACCCAATCACAAAACCGTATTTCCAAGCATTATCTGCTAACCATTTACTAGCTTTTGTGCTTGCAAAAGTTCCACTTAGTCCGTCATTTATTTCTCCACTACTAAAGTCTATAGCTGTTCCGAGTTGGTGTTGACTGTGTCCCGGTCTTGCAGATACCTGGTCTGTTGCTCCAACATTTCCTCCATTCATACTTAGCCAGTAATTATATGTACTCTGTTGGGTAGTGTACGATCTGTACGCAGATCTAATACTTAGATCTATACCATCATTCGTTGCAGCATTAACCATCTCTTGCAAGTCAGATATTACAATATTACGGATTAGGAAATTAGTATTATTTACACATCTCACATTTGTCACATTGTTGCAGATACTAACTAAATCCGTCGGAGCATATGTACTAGGTAGTTGGTATTCTTTATTTACTAACACAAGTAAGTCATCTCCACTTCTGGTAACTTGTTTTATATTAGACGGATAACTCCACCAAGAAGATTTTGTAGTAGTTTCTGCAGGATTTCCACTAACAGCTTTGATGGGAGATATCTTCTCCTTTGGTATTTTTTGTACAATATCTTCCGTGATTATTGTCGTTTGCTCTGTTTCTTCCCCACTCTCTTGCATATATACAACGGTGTATGTGTTTGCAGAGAGAAAAAATGCAATTATTGTACTTATTATTTTACTCATGCCTATATATTACAACATATAGCTTGGTTTCAATAGTAATATCCTTACAAGCTTTCTTTATGGTTATCTAGGTCAGGAAGTATATTTCCCTTTGTATTAGAATAAATTAATAAGTTTAGAAGGATATAGAAATGAAGATAACAAAGAAAAAAATGGAAATTATTAATGAAATAATGAGTTTATATATTAAGTATGTGAATGCAAATTTAGTAGATGATTTAAAGGAGGTTAATAAAGAAATAGTAAAAGGGAATTTTGAAATGGGGCTTACATATGATGAGTTGGCAAAGAATATTAAAGAAATTTCCGGGGAGGAATATTTTAGAGAAATAAAGATAGAAAGGATGGAATGAAAGCCTTAGCGTGTGATGATTGTTGTAGTGATATTTCACTAAGGCTCTTTTGACTTCTAAATTTTTATTTTTTTTCCTCCTCTCCTTCTTGTATCTCATCTGCTTCTTCATCTTCTTCAAAAACGAACAACTTATGAATTTGTCCATAGAAAAAGATTACTAAAACAGGTATGGAGAGGAGGGCCAATCCTCCAAGGAAGGCTAGAAGATCTCCTGTTTTCCCCCAATCTACTGCAGGGAGGATCCATGTAAAGAGGATATTTGAACCTTTAACAAGTTCTATAATCGCAATCGCCATCAAGACGAAGAGGCTATCCTCTCGACGGGGAAAGTTTCTATGCAGCATTACTAAAATGCCGATGTACGAGACACCCCACGAGAAAAGTGTGGGAAATAGATCCCTATCAGGGATTGAAATCCCAAATTTACCTTCTGCTATATCTTCGACCACAGACGGAATCATGACCATAATGATGGTCATGAGCAGGATTCCTTCTAGGAGGAATCCGAGAAAGTAAAAAAACTTTTGACCTTTCATTTTAATCTCCTTATTTCTAGTGAAATTTTCATCTCTTGCGAGATACCACCAACGGTGGGTTTAAATTACTAAAGTTTTTAATAATCTAAATTCACCGTTGAGGTTAAACACTAAAAGGAGTTTTTCATCACACGCTATTTTATCTAAGCAAATAAAAGATTAAATCTGTGTATATATGCTTAGAAATTTTAAAAGAGCAGTTTCAATAGAACGGTACATTATACTATAGGGTGTTGTTGGAAGTCAATTTGTTGGAATTTGTCGAAGAAATTCGATAGAAGATATTTTTAAAGTATTGCGACAGTTGCGACTTTATCTCCACCATTTATATTCATAACCTTTACGCCAGAGGTCTGTCTTCCTAAGATTGGAACAGCTTTTAGATCTGCTCTTATAACTTTTGATTTTTCAGATATAACAACAATCTCTTCTTCGTCTTCAGACAATAATCTTGCGGAAGAAACATCACCTGTTTTCTCTGTGATCCTAAAGGTAAAAATTCCTGTTCCACCTCTCTTCTGTGTACCGTATTCTTCAAGAAGAGACATCTTCCCATAACCGAATTCTGATAAGGTAAGAAGTCTTTGCTTATTATTTTCTATTATCCCCATACCTATTACACAATCATCTTCCGTCTTAAAACTTATACCCCTAACTCCCTTTGTGTTTCTACCCATTGGTCTAACATCTGTCTCTTTAAACCTTATAGATTTACCATGCTTGGTTATTATTATTACCTCATCTTCTCCTGTCGTTGGTCTAACCCAACTAAGGCTATCTCCTTCCTCTAGGTTTATGGCAGTTAATCCATTACTCCTTATCTTTGCAAATTCTTTAAGCTCTGTTTTCTTAACAGTTCCGTTTTCAGTTGCCATCATAAAGTATTTATATGTCTTCTCTGTATTTTTCTCTTTTGATATAGCTCCCTTAGGATCTCTCGTTAGAACAGAAGTTACAATTTCATCTCTACCAAGTTGTACTAAGTTAACAAGGGGCAAACCTTTTGCCGTTCTTCCCAATTCCGGAATTTCAAAGATTCTTAAATTAAAAACCTTCCCTTTATTTGTGAATAACAGGAGTTCATCATGTGTGTTACAGAGGAATGCGTGTTCTATGAAGTCGCCTTCTTTTGTTTCTCCACCAGAAACTCCCTTCCCACCCCTGTTTTGAGATTTATATGTATTAGGGGGTAATCTCTTTATATATCCCGAGTGTGTTATTGTGACAAGAGTATCCTCAGAAGCGACCATGTCTTCTTCCGAGATTTCATCTATTTTACCTTTTACAACCTTTGTTCTTCTTTCATCTCCGTATTTCTGTTTAATTTCCTCTAAATCACCATTCACGATTTCTAATATTTTATCTTGGTTCTCGAGAATTTCGTTGTACTCTTTAATTTTTTCTTTGGTTTCCTTATATTCATTTTGCAACTTCATTCGCTCTAGTGCTGCCAGTCTTCTCAGTTGCATGTCCAAAATTGCCTGGGCTTGTACTTCAGTAAAACCGAATTTGTCCATAAGGTTAGTTTTAGCAGTGTCTTGGGACTTAGATCCTCTAATTGTAGCAATAACTTCGTCTAACAAGTCCAAGGCCTTAAGTAGACCTTCTAAGATATGTCCTCTATATCTTGCTTCTGCAAGGTCAAATTCATATCTTCTTATTGTTACTACCAATCTGAAGGAAAGGAATAACTCTAAAAATCTTCTTAAAGGTAATGTTTTTGGTTCCTGTTCTACGAGGGCAATCATGTTAGCATTAAATACCTTTTGCATCTCTGTATACTTGTAGAGTTTGTTTAGAACCGCCTTTGGTTGAGCGTCCTTTTTAAGAATAATTACTAGTCTCATGCCTTCCCTATTAGATTCGTCTCTAATATCTGCAATACCCTTTATCTTCTTGTCTTTAACAAGGTCTGCGATCTTTTCCGTCATGTAAGCCTTGTTAACTTGGTAGGGAATTTCTGTAATGACTATGTGGTATCTTCCCTTCTTCCCCTCTACTATTGAGGCTTTAGCTCTCTGTAGGATTCTTCCTCTTCCAGTGGCGTAAACATTTAAGATCTCTTTTTGGTCATATATTGTTCCTCCTGTTGGGAAATCCGGTCCGGGGATTATCTCTATTAGTTCTAAAGGGGTGATTTCAGATTTAAATTTGGGGTAAAGAACTTCCTCATTATATTTTAATTCTATTCTGAGTTCGGTAACCTTCTGTTGAAGGTTAAGATCATTTTTACCAATGTAATTCTCTAAGTAATCTAGTGGTTTAGGATTTAAAGTTTGAGGAATTTCTTCCTTTGCTTCTTTTTTCTTTCTTAATTCGTTGTATACGGCTTTTCCTTCCCACTTGTTGCCAAGTGTTATCATTTTCTGGAGGGCATTTATTAGTTCTGTCAGGTTATGTGGAGGGATCTTTGTTGCCATGCCCACAGCGATACCGTCACTACCATTTGCCAAAACGTTTGGAAATAGTGCAGGTAGAACTGTTGGTTCGAGTCGTGTTCCATCATAGTTTGGTATATATGTTACAGTCCCTTTGCTTAGTTCATCTAATAAGGAGGGGGTAATCTTTGCCATTCTGGCTTCGGTATATCTCATTGCTGCCGGTGCATCCCCATCTATGGAACCAAAGTTACCCTGTCCGTCTATGAGGGGATATCTTGTAGAAAAATCTTGGGCCATTTTAACCAATGTCGGGTACACGACAGATTCTCCGTGTGGGTGGTAGTTTCCAGATGTATCGCCTGCAATTTTTGCTGACTTTCTGTAATGTGCATTAGGGAGGAGATTTAGGTCATTCATAGCGACCAAAATTCTTCTCTGTGAAGGCTTAAGTCCGTCCTTTACTTCCGGTAGGGCTCTTGAAACTATGACTGACATGGAGTAGTCAAGATAGTTGCTCTTCATCTCGTCAACGATGGATCTTGCGACTGTAGTTCCGGGTTTAAATGTCAAATCTACATCTAAATTGTTGTTTTTTTGTTCTTTTATATCTTTTTCCTCAACTTCATCCATTGTTTTAAACGTCTAAATTAGCATTAGCTGCATAGGTTTGTATAAATCTTCTTCTAGGTGGTACTTCTGTTCCCATTAGCATTTCAAATGTCCTTTCTGCTTCTTCGGCATCTTGTATTTCTACTTTCTTTAGAACTCTTGTTTCCGGATTCATGGTTGTTTCCCATAACTGATCAGGATTCATTTCTCCTAAACCTTTGAATCTGTTCTCTATGGGATCTTTCCCTTCCATTTTCGCTTTGTTAACAAAGGAATCTTTGTCAGCGTCGTTTATGAAGTAATATTTCTTTTTACCTATTTCCACTTTATGTAAAGGAGGTTGTGCTACATAAACGTAGCCTTCTTTTATTAGGGGTTTGAAGAATCTGAATAACAGAGTAAGGACTAATGTTGTGATGTGAAGACCATCTACATCTGCATCGCTCATTACGATGATTTTGTGGTATCTAAGTTTAGAGATATCTAAGGTTTCTCCGATCCCTACTCCTAGTGCAGTTGTTATGTCATTGAATTCGTTATTAGAAAGAACTCTATCTACTCTGTATTTCTGGGTATTCATGATTTTACCTCTTAAGGGTAATATGGCTTGGGTATGTCTATCTCTACCTTGTTTTGCACTATTGTGTACAAATATTCCACTGTGTAGAGCGAAATTGTGTGTGTGAGGAACTTCTAAATCATATACATCAATTTTTTTGTCTAGAAATTCGACTGAAACTATTTTATGGTTGTAGTGTTTTACTGCATCCTCTAATCTAGCAATATCACCGTTGAAAAATCTGTCACATATAGTTGACATTTTTATTAGGGTCCTATCGTTTAATTCCATTCTTACCTTGTCATATATTTCTTCGGATATTTCTCCGAAATTATCGTAAATAGACCTCATAACTTTAAGCCCTTTGTTTAGATACGTTTTGTTATATGCCTTTTTCCTTTTTATTCTAAATTCATCTGTCCACTGAGCTTTAGTTTTCTCGGCCCTCCACTTACGCAAGTTTAGATCACTCCATTGTTCCTTAGCTAGTTCAGATAGCCTTTTCTTAGATTCCGGATGGGACTCAAAGTATTTAGAAGTACGATTTGACTGTTTTCCCCTATTTTCCTCTTTTGCCCAATAATCATCGTTAGCCCTTTTTAATATCCTTTGACTTTCTTTCTGGTATTCTTCATTTGTAAAGTAAAAAGCCAAAAATTTCTCTGTCATGTACTGTTTATACTCTTCGTTCTTCCACTGTTTTTTAGCGTTTTGACTCAAGAGTTGACGTGTTTGTGGCTCTAACATTCTTGCACTCATTTTTCTTCTAAATTCAGGGGTTCTTTTTAGTTCTCTTAATTGTTCAAAAACTTTTTTAGTGTGAACGGTTTTAGATATGTGATCCTGATGTAGTTTTAAATGCTGCTCCTGATTCATCCTAGTTATGTTATTTGGGTTGTTATTGAGTTTGTTAAAATCTATGTGATGTCTATGTGTGCCAGAAGTTTCAGAATACACATTTTTCTCTAAATTGTATTTATCGGCCAGTAAGTGTGTAAATACCCATCTGGAAGTAGAAGGATTTAATACCATTTCATATCCCTTGATTGTAATTCTTCCCTTTCTCTCTGAAAGCTTTTTATAAAGAGGCATTAAAGAATCTTTTGTGGTAAGATCCTTTGCCTGCTTGTAAGAACCATCTCTTAACATGAACTTATGGTCTGGAGTACAAATAATTTCTTCCTGATTGTCTAAAGTAACTTTAACCACTTCTGCACCTTGTTTAGTTCTTCGAACATTCTTTATTTCAGAAATTGCGATTCTTCCGTCTTTAGAGATTGTATAACAATAATTAGTTTTATCTTGCTTTTGCTCTTTTATTAATTCAAGAAAGCTAATAGATCTTCCGTCTGCTAATGCAACTTTAGTGTCGCCGGAAAAGCATCCACCCGCAGAGTCTCCCTCCACTATGAACAATTCACTAACAGCAGGGTCATTACTAGTACAATCTGCTAACTTCCCTGGCAATGTTGTAGATTCTAAAGCACTTTTTCTAATTACAGCATCCCTTGCAGCTTTTGCTGCTGCCTTTGCTTTATTTGCTAAAACTGCTTTTCCAACAATCTCTTTTGCTTCTTTAGGATTTTCTTCTAAATATGTAATAATTTCATCTCTTACAACCCTTGCAACAATACTTTTTACTTCAGGATTATTTAATTTTATCTTTGTCTGTCCTTCAAATTGAGGATCCGCAACCTTAATAGATACAACCGCTGTTAAACCTTCTCTAAC
The DNA here is from genome assembly GCA_002402455.1 of Candidatus Dojkabacteria bacterium UBA4813. Classification (GTDB taxonomy): domain Bacteria; phylum Patescibacteriota; class Dojkabacteria; order SC72; family SC72; genus UBA2177. Next base: position 5,870 of record DHFX01000004.1, on the reverse strand, counting down.
ATCGTCCCCGTTAAGATTTCCCCCTACTCCCTTTAGTAGCCCTTCTTTCTGTGCATAGATGTTAAAAGCACTAGTTATGGCGGTTTTGAAACCGGCCAGATGAGTTCCCCCTTCGGGGTTTACAATATTATTTGTATAACACCTAATATCTTCTTCCATACCATCCGTGTATTGCATTGCTACCTCTACTACAACATCCTCCTCTGTCTTGTTAATGTAGAGAGGTTCCTCCCCTATTGTTTTACTATCTATATTGAGGAATTGGACATAAGATTTAATTCCGTCTTCAAAATAGAGGTCATATCTTTTCTCCTCTTCTTTACTTTGGTCAATTATGGATATCCTTAACCCGGCAGTTAAATAAGCATGTTGTCTACATTTTTTAACTATTGTGTCAAAGTCAAATTCCGTTTCGGAAAATATTGTTGGGTCCGGTAAAAAAGTGTGTTCAGTTCCAGTTTCGTTGGTATCTCCTATCCTCTTAACGGGAGCTGTTGGGATTCCCCTTTCATATCTCTGTGTATATATCCCTCCGTCAAAATGTACGGTTGTTTGCATCCATTCAGAAAGGGCATTTGTGCACTTCATACCTACTCCATGCAGACCACCGGAAACCTTGTAAGCACCTTTTTCAAACTTACCTCCTGCATGAAGATTAGTCATTACTGTTTCTAGTGTAGAAACCTTTGTTTCAGGATGCTTGTCCACAGGGATACCTCTACCATTATCTTTAACGGTAATAGAGCCATCTTTATTTAAGGTAACCCAGATGTTTTTACAGTATCCTGCTATAGCTTCGTCTACAGAGTTGTCCAAAATCTCTGTGAAAATGTGGTGAAGACCATTTCTGTCGGTAGAACCGATATACATAGCCGGCCTTCTCCTTACTGCCTCTAAACCTTTTAAAACTTGGATATCTGAAACTTTGTATCCGGAATTTTGGGCCATATTTTATCTGGAATATGTAATTTAAATCTCGCACTACTGACTTTATATTCTACCTGTTTTAAGCCTAAATGTTAAGTCTTAATCTGCATAATCATGGCTTCCAGAGTGAGCTTTCTATTGCAGTTTGAAGAGATTTTTTGTCTACTCTTTTCCACTATCTTGAGAAATTCTAAGTTCCTCTGGGAGCTATCTATGTTACCATTTTTTATATCTAATTCAAGTTTCTTTCTAAGATTTTCCTCCAGAGTGTTTATGAAGATCAAGGAACTATCTTTACTTTGGGAATATTCCTCAATTATGTTGAATTGCTCTATTGGTGGAAGGTCAAAGAATGTCTCCATAATGTTCTCGATATCACTCTTCTCTAATGGGATTTCCTTTTCTGCTTCTTTTCCCCTCTTAGGGTAAAGAACAACCCCTCTGGATCTTATTGTTGGTAAGAGATTTTTTTCGTTGTCCACGCAAAGTATATATATGGATGTCTCCGAGGAATCTTCAAGGCTTTTTAACATTGAATTCTGTGCTTGGTGTGTTAGTTTCTGAGCTTCTAAGATTATCCCCACCTGTACTTCCTCTTGAAAAGGTTTGAACCTCATAGATTGCTGTAATTCTTTTACCTCCTCAATTCCTATGGAGTTTTCTCCTTCGGGGTTTAATATATGTATATCCGGGGACTTGTACATCTCTTTCCCAAATAATCTTGTAATAAGCCTCTTAAGTTCAATCTTTTGTAGCCTCTCCTCCTTGCTTGCTATTATGTAAGTCATTCTAGATTCTACCATATACAAACCTTGGGAATTTCCTGATGTTTTTGTATGGGTAACTATTATTATACAGTTGACTATCCCTGTAGATTGACTTAAACTTAAAAAAGATAATATTTGTATGAAATCTGCCCAATGGCTGCCGCAACTTCACTACTGAGGCATCTTCAAAATAAGGGATTAATAACGGACAGCGATATAAGTAAGGTTGTTCTGGAGAAGAGTCGTACCCAGAAACCGGAAGAGGTTATATTGTTAGAACTCGGCCTAGTTACAGAGAGTGATATCGCTAAGAGTAAGTCGGAGATCTTTGGTATTCCCTTTGTGGATCTTAAAGAAATTAGTATTCCCGAGAGTGTTTTGGCAGAGGTTAATATAGATGGCTTAAGTAAGTACAGAGCAGTTCCTTTTGAAAGGGGAAATGATTTTGTAAAAATAGCAATGCAGGATCCTTTCGATGTGCAAGCAACACAGGCCTTGCAAAGGAACTATCCAGCAGGGACTAGGATACAAGTTTATATTACGACTAAAGAGGCAATAAATTCTGTTTTAGATAGAAGAGTTGGAGATGTTATGAGTTCTGAGGTGTCTGAAGCTCTTGAGGATGTTGAGGTTCCTGTCACGGAAATCAGTGAGGATCCGAACCTTTTCTCCAGTTCTAATCTGTCTTCTGCTCCGGTTGCCAGAATTGTAAATTCGATGTTGCAATATGCTGTTACCTCAAAAGCATCAGACATCCATATTGAACCTATGGAAAAAAGAGTAAGGGTTAGGTTTAGAATTCATGGAGTTATGACAGAAAGACTATCCTTGCCGAAGACCCTTGCTCCAGCAATAGTCTCTAGAATTAAAATTCTTTCCAACCTGAAAATCGATGAAAGAAGATTACCGCAAGACGGGAGATTTCCCATTAAAATAGAAGATACTAAGATAGATCTTCGTGTCTCTATTATGCCTACAGTACATGGGGAGAAAGTTGTTATGAGGCTTTTAGAGTCAGGCGCAGGTGACATAACCTTAGAAACCACCGGATTAAGGGGTAATGCTTATAAAGTTTTTGTGGATGCTTTAAGTGTTACGAACGGCATTTCTTTGGTTACTGGGCCTACTGGTAGTGGTAAAACTAGAACTTTGGCATCTTCTCTTATTAAAATCAATGACCCTAAGGTTAATATTATTTCTCTTGAAGATCCTGTGGAGATTAGAATCCCTGGTGTTACCCAAGTACAGATAAATCCAGATATTGGGCTTACATTTGCTAATGGTTTGAGATCTGTATTAAGACAGGATCCAGATATAGTAATGGTTGGGGAGATCAGAGATGAAGAGACAGCACAGCTTGCTGTACAGGCTTCCCTTACCGGTCACTTAGTGCTGTCTACTCTGCACACGAATAGTGCCGCTGCAGCCATTCCAAGGCTTTTGGATATGGGTGTGGAGTCGTACCTGCTTGCGTCTACCTTGCGTTGTATTGTTGCACAGAGACTTCCGAGGAGAATTTGTACTGATTGTATAGAAGCGTACCCTGCCCCTCCGGAGGTTGTTAGAAATATTCAACAGGTTCTTGGGGAAAAACAGAAGTTTGACCTAGTGCCCTATTTACAGAGGGTATATGAATCTAAACGTGCTAGTGCAAATGGAGAGCAGGTAATTATGAGACCACCAGAGATAGGGGCAGATGGAGAACCGGTAATCTATCTTTATAGAGGAAAAGGTTGCGATAAATGTGGAGGGATGGGTTATTCAGGAAGGGTTGGTATTTTTGAGGTTTTAGATGTATCCGAGAAAATAAGTAGAATGATTATGGATAATGTTTCAGCAGATGAAATAAGAGATGTTGCTGTAGAAGAAGGTATGTTAACAATGCTTCAAGATGGATATTTGAAGGCCTTAGAAGGGATAACCACACTAGAAGAAGTTCTAAGGGTTTCAAAAGAATAAATTTTTGGTATTATAAATATATATGGATCAAAATACTGCCCCAAAAGACAATCCGCAATTTTCTTATCCGGATTTTACTGTGAACAATACTCCTGCTCCAGTAACTTCCACAAGTCAGCAGGATGATGACAAGAAGATAGAAGACCTTAGAAAAGATCTTGACCAATTGGTTCAAGATAATTCTCAGGAAGCATTTACTCCACCCCCAATTCCTGAGACAGAGATACCGCGAGTTTCTGAAATTGCTTTGGGAACAGAAGAGGATGTTGTCGAATCGGATGAATCATATATTCAAAAACCTACTCCTTTACCCGGTAAGGGACAGAGTCTTACTCCCGACCAAACAGCTCAAGTAAATCCTGTTGTCCCTAGACCCATGGGAGATGGATTTGACCCTCTTCCTTCAGATTTACCAAAATTCAACGAAACATTAGATAATATAATGCCAAGCATAGAAGAAAGGGCTAAGAAGTCAGTGGAGAAAACACAGAAGGCACAACAGGATGCTGCACAAAAGCAAAAGGATATAGAAGACCAGCGTACCCAAGGAGGGATCCAAATGGTTACGGACACTACCAGTAAACTGACGATGCAACAGTTATTGTCTGAGGCTGTTAATAGAAATGCTTCGGACTTACACCTTGCAGTCGGCTATCCACCAATATTGAGAATAGATGGAGAACTTATTAACCTCGGTGAAAACTTACTAAGTTCCGAGGATACCGAGAGATTAGTATATTCGATTCTAAATGATGAGAAGAAAGAACTTCTAGAGGTAAATAGAGAAATTGACTTTGCTTATACCTACGAGGGTGCAATGAAAGCGAGGTTCAGGGTTAATGCATATTATGCAATGAAGAATCTTTCAGCAGCATTGAGATTGATACCATCTAGGATAAGAACCATAGAAGAGTTAATGTTGCCTCAGATATATAATCAATTTACCAAACTAAAACAGGGACTAATCCTTGTCACCGGACCAACGGGTCATGGTAAAAGTACAACGATAGCTGCAATTTTAGAAGCAATAAATAGAACTAGGTTCTGTCACATAGTTACGATAGAGGATCCGATAGAGTATGTTTTTGAGGGGAAGAAGGCTCTAATTGACCAAAGAGAAATGAATGATGATACACACTCTTGGAATATAGCCTTACGAAGTGTGTTAAGACAGGATCCGGATGTAATACTGGTTGGGGAGATGAGGGATTTTGAAACTATTGCCTCTGCCATTACCTTAGCAGAAACAGGCCATTTAGTATTTGCTACTCTTCATACCAATAGTGCATCCCAAACACTAGATAGAATAATAGATG
>DHFX01000004.1:0-896 GCA_002402455.1 Candidatus Dojkabacteria bacterium UBA4813 | reverse complement strand
TAGAAGCTGTTATTGCACAGAGGCTTGTTCCGGTAGACTCTGGTGGTAGAAGAGCGGTATCTGAAGTTATGTTAAATAACTCTGCAATTAGTAATATGATTAGAGAAGGAAAGATGCATCAGATAGATAATGTAATTAGGACAAGTTCCGATATAGGAATGATCTATCTTGAGAAATCTCTTGTAAACTTAGTTAGAGAGGGTGTAATTTCCGTTCAAAGGGCTCAGGAATATGCAGTGAACCCGGAGGAAGTTTTAAGATTACTAAAGAACTAAAAATATGAAGAAATTTAAATATTCTGCAAGAGACTCTAAGGGAAAACCTGTTGAAGGAGAGATTGAAGCGAAAGATCCTCAAGACGTAGCAGACATCCTCCACGATAGAGGTTTATTGGTAGTATCTGTTAAGGAAGCTGGGGGTATTAATCTGGAAAGACTTAATGAGATAAATATCGGTGGTGTTCCGATGAAAGAGAAGGTTGTCTTTATGAGGCAGATGGCTACTATGGTGGGAGCAGGTTTACCTCTCTCCCGTTCATTGGAGATTATGACCCAACAGACAGCTAACCCACTGTTTAGACGAGTCTTAAAGAATGTTTTAGACTCCGTTCAATCCGGTAAAACGTTAGCAGATTCTTTTAGGCAGGAAGAAGAAGTTTTTGACAATATTACAATTAACCTAATTGAAGCTGGTGAAGAGAGTGGTAATCTTGAGATAGTTCTTGAGAGGCTTGCAACAGAGTTAGAAGAGAAAGATGCTTTAGGTGGAAAGATAAAGTCTGCAATGATATACCCCATAATTATTCTTGTAATTATTGTTGCTGTTATTGTGCTTATGATGTTTGTTCTAGTTCCTGCTATGGCAGATATTTATGACGATTTTGATGCTGAGCTTCC
>DHFX01000014.1 GCA_002402455.1 Candidatus Dojkabacteria bacterium UBA4813 | reverse complement strand
CTATTTGTACGATCTCGTTTATGACTGTATGGATATTTCTGTTTTTTGTTATGGAAATAACCTCTAGTGGAGATGCGATGATACCTTTTGAATCAGAGATTGCTAGACCAAAATTTTTCTCTCCGTAATCTATGGCTAGTATAGGGTACATAATAACAGTATGACTATTCTAATATAGCTTTAATTCTTTTTACACCAGCTCCGATATTCTCTTGTTTAACAATCTTGAACTTTCCTAATTCTCTTGTGTTACTAACATGAGGACCATTGCAAAGTTCAACTGAAAAAGGTGATTGTTTGTCTCCGATAAAATACACCTTAACAATGTCAGGGTATTTCTCTTTAAAGGAACTTGTAGAGGAATGCTTTTCTATTATTTTGAGAGCTTCCTCTTTGGGATGTTCTTCGAAGGTTACTTCTAATTCCTGTTCTATAGCCGAATTTACCAAATCTTCAACCTGTTTTAATTCCTCTTGAGTCAGTTTTGTTTCATTTGGGAAGTCCAATCTCAATCTTTCATGGGTTATGTTGCTTCCTTTCTGGTAAACATGGTCTCCTAGAACCCTTCTTAAAGAAGCAAGGAGTAAGTGTGTTGCTGTATGGTATTTCGTAGAGATTTCGGAAGTATCTGCAAGTCCTCCTTTGAAAAGTCCTTTGGAACCACTTCTAGATTTCTCTTGATGTCTTTCTTGGGCAGAGAAGAAGTTTTGTCTGTCTTCCAGAGCAATATTCTTTTCTGTAAGAATTTCTTCTGTAACTTCCAGTGGTAGTCCATATGTTTCGTATAGTTCGAATGCATCTTCTCCGGTTATTTTGTTTTTCTTTTCAAGGAGATTCTCTAACTCTTTAAGCCCATTTTCTAAAGTATTATTAAATTTGATCTCTTCTTCTTTAATTACTTTGATTATCTCTTCTTTCTTTTCATTAAGATTTGGGTAAATAGTGGAGAATTGGTCTATTGCCACTTTTGCTATTTCTGCCGTGAATGTTTCAGTAATATTCAATTTTCTCCCGTGTCTTACTGCTCTTCTGATTAACCTTTTTAGAATGTAGCCTTGTTGGTTGTTTGAAGGGACAATATCGTCCATTACAATCCAAGTAGCAGCTTTGATATGGTCCACTATTATTCTTTGGGATCTTAGTATCTCTTCGGAATTGACATTTCCCCCTATCTTAATGTCTTTCGGAGTGATCTCTTGGATTTTTTCTAATATTGGTTTGTATATATCTATTTCGTACACACTATTAACACCTTGCAGGAGAGCTGTAATTCTCTCTAAACCTCCTCCGAAGTCTACATTGTGTCTTCCTAGGGGTTTGAGGTTATCTCCTTCTTTGAGGTATTCCATGAATACATTGTTCCCTATTTCTATATATTTCCCGCAGTCACAGCTTAGGTCACAATTTTCTCCACATGGTTCCTTTCCCGTATCGTAGAAAATTTCAGAATCGGGACCACAAGGTCCTCCGGAATCTAATCCCCACCAATTATCTTTTTTGCCAAATTCTTGTATTCTTTCTCTCTTTCCGACTTTAGCATCTATCCCATATTCTTTGAAAAGATTTTTCCAAACTAAGATGGAGACTTCATCTTTTGGAATCCCGTCTTCTCCTCCGAAAACGGAGGCATAAATATTATTTATATCTAATTCTAATTCTTCAACGAAAAATTCCAGAGTATATCTAATAGCCTCTTCCTTAAAGTAGTCATTTAAGGACCAATTACCTAGCATTTCAAAGGAGGTGCAGTGGGAATTGTCTCCTACTTTATCTATATCTCCTGTCCTTACACATCTTTGAGCGTTTGTTAATCTTACTCCTTTCGGATGTTTCTCTCCCAGTAGAAACGGTGCTAGAGGAAACATTCCCGCATTTACAAACAAGACTGAAGGGTCATTTTCAGGAACTAGGGGTGCACTAGGAATTTCCGCATGGCCTTTTTTCTTAAAAAAGTCCAGATATTTTCTTCTAACTTCGTTGTATTTTAAATCTTTCATAGGGATGATTATAACAACTTCCGAGATCTTTAACTACTAATTTTACTCTTAGGAATTTTGGTTATTGTTACTTTCCTGCTTCTCTTGTTCTTTTATCTTTTGTAATTGTTCTGACAACTTTTGTAATTCTGACACCTCGGGGATTTCCGGCTCAGGTGGGGATGGTGTTGTGGATTCTTCTTGTTTTACGTCTTCAGGGACTTGTTCTACTTTGACTTCTACCTCTTGTTGTTTAATGGGCTGGGTATCTAGAGGGTTCTGTTCCTCCATTTTAGAGTCTTCTTCTTGGGGTTTAGGTGCAGAGTACTTATCCCAGACATCTTCCTCTGAGGATTCTACTTGCTGTGGTTGTTCTTGGACTAGATGTTTAACCTCCAAGTTTTCTTCTATTGGAATATATTCAGTATTATCTGGTGGTATAGATGGGGGAAGTTTGGGGTTGCTATACATTGTAGAGTTATCTTTTGTTTCATCTCCTTTCCAGATGGAGAAGATTATGAAGGGGGCTACAATGGCTAAGATGACAGTTACAACTCCAATAGCGATTATTCTCACGATATTTTTCCCGATTTCATATCCGAAGATGTTGTATGTAGAATCATCCTCTGTTCCTAGGGTTTGTATTGTGAAGCTCCAAGATTTATCAATGTCAGATCCCTTTGAATCTTTAAATATTGCCTCTGCCTTATGTAAACCGGCTTCTAAATCTTGTTGTGGCTGGTAGATTATTGTGTACTGTGCATCTGAAATTTTATTTATTTTAATTTGATCTGAATAGTCTATGTTATCTAGTTTGAACATGATGCTCTCCTCGTCTATTGTGGCATCTTCCCCTGCAATTAGGGTTGCTTTTATTGTTACTCTTGCGTTTGTTATTTCATCTGTACTCATAGGAGACATGTTAATGACCTGTGGTTCGGAAAGGATAACCTTGTCATCTGTTCCGGCATCTGGTTTTTCAATGGGAGTTTCTACAGTTTTACTTATTACAATTTCTTCAGATATCCCTCTACCTATTCCGGGGGGGGATTGGTTATCTACAGCTTGGGCTATTAATTTATATGTTCCTGTCGTTAGTCCGACAGTTTTTACATTGTAAGAGCTTATGTCATAAGGGATATTTTCATCTATCGGTATCCATTGTTGCTCATCAACTATATTTTTTGTAATAAAGAGTTCGTACCTTTCAATTAAGTTTCTGTCTGTAGCCTCCCAGGAGGATTTAAAAGTGGTTCCTTCATCTAATCTTAAGCTCTCTGTTGGCTCGGTAATTGTTACGATTGGAATATCATTTTCCCGAGGGCTTACATTAATAACCCAAGATTGTGCACTTAGGTTTTTACTATAACCATCGTGAATGAAAATATTTGCCAAATAGCTTGCGGGTTTATCTGCTTTCCCACTGAATTTGATCGTTAGTCTACCTGAAGATCCATCGTCTATTATTGTTTTGTTAAGCCAAAGTGCCCTTGGAGTGAAAGAGTAACTGTAATTAATTCTGTCCCCCTCCGGGTCTTGTGCTTCCAGAGTGTATTCATATGTATCGTCGGTAACAATGTTTTGAGAGGGTATTGATTGAGAGGGGAGAGTTATGAAAGTAGGAGCATTGTTCTCAGGAAGGACTTGTAATCCCTGTATGTCATATGGGCTAGTTATCTCGCAGTTTACCTTTCCTCCTTGCTCAAGAGTTAGTTCTCCTACCAGATCTGCCTCTCCAGCTTTTAAGGGGGTATATGCAAATGAGGTTGCTATTTCAATTGGAGCATTACTGAACAACTCTTCGTAAACGAGGTTACTTTCTCCATCCATAACCCTTAGTTCTGAAATAGCTTTATCGTCCAACTTTGCATCTATTTGAACTGTTACAGTTTCTCCAACCTGAAGTGAGTAGGGGTTAACATTAGGAAAAGATATCAAGCATGGATGTTCTTTACTAAGTTGAAGGTCGTCAAAAGCCCTTTCTCGAAGGTCAAAATCATCCTGTGTTAAACCGAATATTGTCAGAGGGATAGACAACAATAGTAGAAATGTAAGGTAGATCATCGAAAGCTGGGCACGTTTTTTAGGGGCACTTCTTTCTCGCATTTAATTACGGTTTTAATTATTATTTATTTGTCTGTTCTATTGTAGCATTTATTGTAGCTTCTGCATCTTCTAATGCTGTATCCACATCTCGTCTGCCTTCTATGATATCTGTTATTGCCGTATTTATAGCTGTGTTTACAACAGTCTCATCTCCCCAGGGGTAGGCTCTCATATTTGGGGCCATCTGAGCTATTGATGAAACATACGGTTTTCCCTGCATTTCACTATTAAGTTCAACTAGAGAGTAGGGTTCACCGAATGCTCTTATTTGAGATGCGTTTGAATACAATTTCATTTGTTGTTCCTTCTGGGCAAGAAAGGCTATGAACTTCCAGGCGGCTAGTGGGTTGGCACTGGTTCTATTCACAGCATCTCCCCAGTATGTTGCATAGTAGATATCCTCTTCATTAGCTAACAACTGAGGCAGAGGGGCAGTATCGAATTCTATACTTGGAGCTGCCTGAATTATGTCGAATGCTCTCCAACTTGGTGCGATCATCATCGCAAGATCTTCCGTAAAGAACATTTCAAGATCACTTCTTAAAGAGGGTGACCATAGAGCATCATCTCCTTTTGCAAAGTTGGTGTATGTTTCAAAGACTCTTTGTACTCTAGGGGTATTTAAGGAAATCTGTGTTCTAGTCTGATCCATTATTTGAATATCTTCCAATGCTAACATGTATGCCAAGATCTCTGCAGAGTGCATTATGTTTCTAGATGTGCCAATAGCAACTCCTGCCTTGACTATTCTCCCATTAGCATCTTTTTTAGTTAAATTCCTTGCAAGCTCAAAGAAACTGTCCCAGTCTTCCGGAGGTTGGGTAGCTCCCTCTTCTGCCAATAATTGTTTGTTGTAGAAGACTGCCAATCCATCTATTTCCCAAGGGATTGCATAGATGTTCCCATCCTTTGCGCTAAAGTCGTTCAGTGCTGTCGGATAAAATTTCTGTTGGTACTCTTCTACGCTCATTATATCTGTCGGCATAGGAGCCAGGTAAGAATAATATTTCGGAGTCCATGTGTTATGTATTCTGAAAACATCTGGGGCAGGCTCCTCGTTTCCTGTGGCTTGTTGAAGTCTGGTAAAAAGTTTAGATTCGTAGTTTGAAAAAGTCTGTTGAGAATATTCTATATTAATTCCCGGATTTGCAGCCTCAAATTCATCTATAACGGGCTGCATAACAGAAGATGGTTCCCACAGCCCCCAGTATGTAAGTGTTATTGGAGTTTGCGTCTCAGGAGTCTGTCCCGGTTCTGGGGAATTTCCTCTTAGTAGAAATAGGATTACCGTTGCTATTATCAATATTACAACCACGACTCCTACAATTATTAAGGTCTTTTTCTGTTTTTCTTCCATTTTAGTCCTTTATTAATTAATCTAATTATTCTCTTATATCCTTCTTTCTGCTACGACTATTAATCTCTTAGAACCTATTCCCAACGGCCAGCAAGTCATTAGAGTTACGGTTTCCTTGCTTTGTACGGGTTGTAAAATAGTGAAGTCATCAGGTTCAACTATTTTCTTATTTCTCACTACATATTCTATTACGCTATCATCCCTTTTTACAACTATCTTCTGACCAATGTCTATATCATTGAGTCTTGAGAATATTGTTTCCGGTAGATCCTTATGCCTACTGAAGAACGATTCAACAGCACTATGCCCATAAATAAAAGAGTTTCCTCCATCACCGGGCAGAGGTGTCCCTTTGAAATGTGCAACTCCACTTTTTAGATATTGGTTGTAAATAGTCTCATTTTCACTATCCACATTGGGAGATATTTTTATATTCTCAATCCCAACGCTATCTATAGTTATATACATATCCTTTTTATAATCTTTGTTAATCTCAATAGGTTTTTGAGTTTTAGTTACAGGATCGTAGGAATATCTCCCGGTCATATTTATATCTCCAACCTGTTGGGATAAGTTTGCAAAGTAACTCTGTCCAGGATCGTAGTAGGCGAATTCCTCTTCTATGAATTTCTTGTAAGATTCCGGGACAGGGTCTACTTTAACTTCGGTTCTTTTCTGTTCCACGATGCCTTCAACATAAGACTTCGTCAATGGGATTACTTGACTAGCTACAATAATAAGCCCTGTTGTAGCTAAAACAGCAGAAACAATAATCCTTGTTCTCCTAACTTTTTTCTCACTATGTACAGAAACATTCCAGTTGTTTTCCATGTATTGTTAATATAGCAAATTTGAGATTAGAGATGAAATACAGGGTAGCAAAGATTTGTCTAGTTTGCTAGAATCAATCTGTTATGGAAAAGAGAGATTATTACGAAGTCTTGGGGGTTAAAAAAGACGCAACAAAAGAAGAGATAAAGAAAGCTTACAGAAAGCTGGTTAAGAAGTATCATCCGGATGTAAACAAGGAAAATGATGCTGAAGAGAAGTTCAAAGAGATTCAGGAGGCTTATGAAACGCTTTCAGATGATAGTAAAAGATCTGCGTACGACCAGTACGGTCATGCAGGGACGGCGGGTTTTAACCCGGGAGCCGACAGTAGTGGTTATAGTTATACCCAGTATGGTGCACCTTTTGACATGGGAGATATTTTTAATACGTTTTTTGGAGGTAGTGGGTTTGGTGAGGGATTCGGTTTTGACTTTTCTCAGAGAACTGGAGCAGGTAGAAGTGGTGGACCAAGGGAAGATGTGGGAGCAGATATTAGATACAGGGTAAGGGTAAGTTTTGACGAGGCCATGAGAGGTGGCGAGTACAAGATTAAGATAAAAAGAGATGTTCCTTGTGATAGATGTAAAGGTACTGGGAGTGAAGACGGTAAGACAAAGGAGTGCCCGGTTTGTAAAGGAACGGGACAGGAGAGACAGGTAAGAAATACAATACTGGGGCAGATGGCAGTAATGTCTACCTGTTCTAACTGTGGTGGAACGGGAAGGGTTGTAGAGAAACCATGCTCTAAGTGTAAAGGAACAGGTGTATTAGAAAAGGAAGAGGAGCTTACAATTAAAATCCCCGCAGGTGCATATGATGGAATGGTTCTTAGATTTAGAGGGGGAGGAAACGCCGGGAGAAATAGCGGGGTTTTTGGAGATCTATATATAGAAATAGAGGTAGAAGCGTCTGCTAAATTCGACAGGAGAGGCAATGACATATATTCTCAGGAATCTATTCCTGTCCATATTGCTGTTCTGGGAGGTGCTATAGAAGTAGAAACGATATTTAATGATGTTAAACTAAAGATTCCGAAAGGTACACAACCTGGAACAATATTCAAACTAAAAGGAAAAGGATGTCCTGTATTAAATCAGGAAGGTAAGAGAGGGGATCACTATGTCCGTGTTGACGTAGATATCCCTACGAAAGTAAGTAGGGAGGAAAGGAAGTTGTGGGAACAACTTGGGAGAATGTAGGTGCATTCAACGTTTTTAAGCTCTTGGATATTCTAATTGGTTTCCTGCTTCCATTTGTGTTATACTAGACTCGGAAGTTATACAAAGATAAGGGTGAGGATATTATTCTCACCTTTTTTTTGGTAAATACTTATAAAGGTGTATAATTACTAAGGATAAGAAAGGAGTTTAATAACTTTTTTTACTTCCGTTTATTAATATTTAAATTAAGAGACAAATATTAAGATGGCAATGATGTCGGAATTTATCTCTGCTATAAACCAAATATCTGCAGAAAGAGGAATAGAAAAAGAAGAAATTTTTACTGCTTTGGAATCGGCCATTTTAGTTGCTTACAAAAAAGAGAAATTCTCTGGAGGAGAAAGGGAAGAAGATGAATTTGGAAGTAATCTTTCTGTTGAATTAGATAGGGAGACAGGTGAATTCAAATTGATAGCAACCAAAGAAGTTGTGAAGAAAGTGAAGGACAATGATCTGGAGATATCTTTAGAAGAAGCGGAAATGATCTCTCCAAGTGTTGAGGTAGGAGACTCTGTTCAGATAGAGATGCCTGTAGAGGACTTTGGGAGGATTGCAGCACAGACTGCTAAGCAGGTAATCTTGCAGAAGATAAGAGAATCTGAAAAGGAAGCAGTTATAAGTGAGTATAGTGACAAGATAGGAGAAGTATTTACAGCGTTGATGCAAAGGATGCAGAAAGGAGAGGTTGTGTTTGAAATAGGAAAGGCCACAGCTTTGATGCCTCCCGAGGAGCAAATCCCAAATGAGTTTTACAGGCTTGGAGATAGATACAAGGTTTTACTAAAAGACATAGTGGATTCCCAAATGATTGTTTCCAGAGCAGATCCTAAATTCTTAGTAGAACTTTTCAAACTGGAAGTTCCAGAAATAGAGTCCGGAGCATTGGAGGTTATGGCGATAGCAAGAGAGGCGGGCTCTAGGAGTAAGATGGCGGTTAGGTCGACACAAGAAGGTGTAGACCCCATTGGTTCTTGTGTAGGACAGAGGGGTATCCGTATAGCAAACGTTATGAACGAATTAGGAGAAGAGAAAATTGACATAATAGAATGGGATGAAGATCCGGAGGTTTTTGTAGCTAATGCACTAAGTCCTGCAAAAGTAGAAGAGGTAAACATAGAAGGTGATACGGCTACGGTAACTGTAGCTGACGATCAGCTTTCTTTGGCAATCGGTAGAGACGGACAGAATGTCAGGTTAGCTTGGAAGTTAACAGGTTACAAAATAGATATTATCGGTTCCGGAGGGGAAGTTGTTAAAAAGGAAGACCTTGAAGAAAATAAATCTGACAAGACAGATGAAAAAGAGGAATAATTTAAGGATTAAAGACAAAGAATGGTTAAGGGTGGAAAAGACACAAAGCAGAATATTGGAGGCACAACGGATTGTGTCAGACCCCCTATTGTTACCATTCTCGGCCATGTAGATCATGGGAAGACAACAATCCTTGATAAGATAAGGAAAAGCGATGTCCAAAGATGTGAGGTGGGTGGAATGACCCAAAAGGTTTCTGTTTTTACGGTAGATGTGTCAGATGGCAAGAAAATTACATTCATAGATACCCCCGGACACGAAGCTTTCGATCTCATGAGGAGCCGTGGTGGAAGTATCGCAGATATAGTCCTTCTGGTTGTTGCAGCAGACGCAGGGGTCAAACCCCAGACCAAGGAGTCTATAGAAATAATAAAAAAATCAGATGCGAAGCCAATCGTTGTTATTAATAAAATAGATCTTCCGGATGTCCAAATAGATAAAGTTAAAAGAGAAATTGTAAATAGTGGTTTACAAATAGAAGGTCTAGGTGGACATATCCCTGTGATTGAAGTTTCCGGAAAAACCGGAAAGGGAATACCCGAGCTTTTAGAGTTAATACTCTTAGTCGCAGAGGTGGAAGGTGTTAAAGGTGAAGAGGAACTCCCAGAAGGCGTCTTAGGAAAAGCATATGTTTTAGAATCTGTTAAGGATAAATTTAAGGGGAATACATCGTCTGTCGCATTGGTTCAAGGGGGAATATGTCAGGGAGATTGGCTAGGTTACCGAGTAAAAGGAGAATTTGTATTAGAGAAGGTTAAAGGAATGGTGACGGAGGAAGGGGGAAGTTTCTGTGTTTTAGATCGAGGTTGTGGGGGGAAAATTATTGGTCTCTCACATCTCCTTGAATTAGGGACAGTTGTATATGTTCTTAAGAACAGGGATGAGAAACTACTAAAATCTCTGCTTTCAGAGAAGAAGAAAGAGGACGAGGAAGAAGTTACACTCGAGGAATTCTTTACAATTAAACAAGATAAAAGTGAAGAAAAGTCACTTAATGTAATTGTAAAAAGTTCCTCCCAAGGTTCGCTTGAGGCGATATTAAATTCCCTGTCAAAAATTGAGGAAGATGGGTGTAGTGTAAATGTAGTGGATTCGGCAGTAGGTAGTATTACGCAAAAGGATGTCGAATTAGCAGAACTTTCTAAATCCATAGTTATAGGTTTTGAAGTTGGGGTAGAGGCCGGAGTTTTCAATTACGCTAAGAAACAGAGAATACTTATTAAAACATATGACATTATTTACAAACTAATAGAAGAGATAGAGGAAGCTATCTCTCTAATGTCTTTACCATCTACTGCGGAAGAAGAGATAGGGAATGCTACGGTGAAACAATTATTCACCCTTTCTGATGGGACAACTATATTGGGATCGAGAGTTGAGGAAGGTGTTCTAAAGAAGGATCACAAATGTGATATTGTAAGAGATGATGAGATTATTATGGAGTCTAAAATTAAGACCTTAAGGATAAACAAAGATACTGTTACAGAAGTCCAAAAAGGTTTTGATTGTGGAATCCAATTAATGGATAAGGATGCGAAGGTAAAAGAAGGCGATGAAATATATTGTTATAAGGTTGTAAAATAAGCAGTACAACTTGACAGAAGACCTATAAAATTATAGAATGACTGCTGTTTTTGTCGAGGATTTTCTCTTGATAATGTAAATATATAATGCTAATCTATAATATGTCACTAACAAAGGATCAAAAGGAAGAAATAGTTGAAAAATTTTCTCTGCATGAAGGTGATACTGGATCTCCAGAGGTTCAGATTGCCTTACTTACAAAACAGGTAGAAGAATTAAGTGAACATCTTAAGCAACATAAAAAAGATAATCATTCCAGAAGAGGTCTTTTAAGTATGGTTGGTAAAAGGAGAAGATTAATACAATATTTAAAAAACAACGAACCAGAAAGGCATAGAGAACTTGCTAAAAAGCTGAAGATATAATCAAACCCTCTTTCTTTGTAAAAACTTTCCATTTAAAATAGATTTGTCTATACTTACGTCTAGATTATCTATATAGCTAATTTATTAATTAAATAATATGTTTAAAGAAATCAAACACGAGTTTGAAATGGATGGGAGAAAGTGTTCTTTTGAAACAGGGAAATTGGCTCTCAGGTCAGAATCTTCTATTCTTGCAAGAATGGGGGATACTGTAATTACGGTCAATGTCAATTCACAGAAACCTTCCGGTGAATTAGATTATTTTCCTCTTTCAGTAGAATATATAGAGAAGTTTTATGCTTCGGGAAGAATTAGTGGTTCTAGGTTTGTGAAAAGGGAGAGGTTTCCGACAGACGAGGCTGTTTTAAGAGCTAGAATGATAGATAGGGCAATAAGACCATTATTTCCTAAAGATTACAAGAATGAGGTTAGTGTGATCGTTACGGTTATGTCATATGATGAGGAAAATGATCCTTTAATATTGGCATTAAACACTGTTTCAGTTGCTCTTATGAATTCAACCTCCCCGTTTGAAGGTCCGATCGGAGGTGTAAGAATCGGCCTTAAAGATGGAGAAATAGTTAATAGCCTTAATACTATGGAGATGACGACTCCGGAAGACAAGATGGACTATGTGGTTGCAGGAGACGGTAAAACATTTTCAATGATAGACGGTGGGTGTCACGATGTTGAGGAAGACTTAATAATTAAGGGAATGGAAAAATCCCTAGGGGATATTCAAGTGTGGATAGATGAACAGAATAAATTCCTCAAGAAGTTAGAGCCTAAAGAGAAAACCTATAAATCTGTAGCCTTAGATCAGGAAGTGATTGACAAAGTAAAGGAGTTCTTAGGAGAAGAGAGAATAGAGAAAAATCTAAAGGATTCGGAGTCGTCTATACATGAGGCTACAAAGGAAGAATTACACAAAGAATTTGAAGGGAAATATTCTAAATCTTCTTTGGATGAAGCATATGACTTACTTCTTAAGAAAGCTTTAAGGAAGTTAGTGATTAAAGACAATGTAAGGGCAGACGGAAGAGGTATGGAGGAGATTAGGGAGATGTATGTGGAAACAGATCTCCTTCCAAGGGTTCATGGTTCCGCACTCTTTACAAGAGGAGTTACACAGGTATTAACTATCGCCACATTAGGGAGTCTAAGGGATGTTAGATTAGTTGATGATATGGAGGGAGAGAGAGAGCAGAGATATATGCACTTTTACAATGATCTCCCATTTTGTTATGGTGATGCCTCAAGTCCAAGGTTAATTCCAAGTAGGAGAGCAATCGGTCATGGAAAGTTGGCAGAAAAAGGCTTACTTCCGGTTATTCCTTCAGAAGAAGAGTTCCCGTACACAATGGTTGTTATGAGTGAAATCCAAGGTGAAAATGGTTCCAGCTCTATGGCTTCGGCTTGTGGTTCAAGTATGGCGTTAATGGCAGCAGGTGTTCCGATTAAAAAGCCTGTAGCAGGAATTGCATGTGGACTCGTGACCGACGAAGACGGAAGTTTCAAGGTTTTGACAGATATGCAAGGAGTGGAAGATTTCTATGGGGATATGGACTTTAAAATCATAGGAACTCAAGATGGTGTTACAGCAGTTCAGATGGATACCAAAACAAAAGGTTTAAGTATGGATGTTGTAAAGCAGACATTCGCACAATCGAGAGAAGCGAGATTAAAAATCCTAGATAAAATGGCAGAGGCAATCTCTGAACCAAGAAAAGATATGTCAGCCCATGCTCCTAGAGTTGTTCAGGTTAAAGTTCCTAAGGATAAGATAGGGGAAATTATCGGTCCGGGAGGGAAAAACATTAGAGAGATATCTGAAAGAACAGGTGCAGAAGTAGAGATAGAAGAGGATGGAACTGTAAACATATATAGTTCCTCACAAGAGTCTATAGATAAAGCACAGAAGCTAATCTCAGGATATGACTTCCAACCAGAGATAGGAGAAATTTATGAAGGTAAAGTTGCTTCAATAATGAACTATGGAGCTTTTGTAGATCTTGCTCCAGGAGTTGCTGGACTTCTTCATGTTTCCGAACTCTCTGACGAATTTGTTAAAGATGTAAGAAAGTTTGTTAACGAAGGAGAAATAATCAAGGTCAAGATTATCGGAATAGATAGCCAAGGGAAAATCAAATTAAGCAGAAAAGGAATAGAGGAGTAATCCTTTTCTCTGTCGGGCACGAGCAAGATTATTCTTTAAATATCTTGGCAATATAAAATCCCATCATTTCACTAGATGGAATTATACGTATGGTCTTTTTAACGTCGGGGTGGTACTTGTTGCCACTCCACTTTGTTATTCCCCTTTCGTGCTTTATGCTCTTGTGAAGATTAATCTCTTCAATCTTTGCATTGGGGTATTTCTCCAGAAGGTAGGTAACAACACCTTCATTCTCTTCCGGTTCCAGTGTACATGTAGAGTAGATCATGGTCCTCCCGTGATTTAGTGTTAAGAATGCACTCTCTATTAACCCTCTTTGTATTTGTGAGTATCTGTTTATCTTCTGTATACCCCAAAACCTTAGTGGCTTTGGTCCTCTCATGTATATCATTCCTTCTCCACTGCACGGAGCATCTAGTAAAACTTTGTCAAAACTAACGGGATATTTTTTACCAAAATCCTCCCCATCACTAAGGGTTACTTTGCAATTTTTAACTCCGAACTGGTCAACAACCCTATTTAGAGAATTAACCCTGGATATCTCGGAGTCATTGGCAATAATCTCTGCTTTATTATTTGTAAGTGCTGCAATATGTGTAGTCTTGCTTCCCGGAGCAGCACACATATCTAATATCTTCTCCCCCCCTTCTGGTTCTAGTAACACGGTAGCCAAGATGCTAGAGAGATTTTGTATGTAGAACTTCCCTTCTTCATATTCTCTACTCTGAGATACTTCGTTTTTATCTTTGTTTAGAACAAAATAGGTATTTTCTTCCCAAGGTATTTGTTCCAAGTCATACCCTCTTTTGATTAAAGAATCTTTTGTTTTATTAACATCTCCTTTTAGAGGATTTAATCTAATTGTTGTCTTTGCTCTTTGCGAGAAGAGTGGAACAATCTTGGATTTGGGCAAGAGTAATATACTGGCCATTCTTGAAACGAAAATATTTTCTTTTGTGTAAAATTCTCTCTTTTCCTTAGGTTTGTTGTAAGAGTACTTACTACCTCTCGGTTTTTTGTAATTGGATCTTTTATTCTTCATGATTATATCTCTCCTTTAAGGTATTTAATTATGCTTCCTATTACTAGTCCGGTAGTTTCTGTTCTTAGGATGTTGCCTTTTAATTTAACAAATTCGAAATCCAAATTCTTAAAAATATTTATATCTGAAGAACTCCATCCTTTCTCCGGGCCTATGGCAATGTATATGGGTTGGGAGAGGTCTTTATTTTTGAGAGTTTCATTGAGATATTTAGGTTTTGTGCTTGCGGATTCCGTACTAAGACAAATCCTGATTCCCTTTAGGTTATTTTTATTTAATTCATTTATTCTTATTGGCTTTCCTATTATTGTTGGGAATATGTTTCTGGATTGTTCAACGGCATCTTTTACTAATTTGTTCCAATAGCCGGTATCTTTTATGGCCTTAGCTTTTGTTTTTAGTGAATATTGGGATTGTATTGGGATTATTTTTTCTATTCCTATTTCCACGCTTTTTTCTATAAAGTAGTTGAACTTTGTATCATTACTTAGTGATTGGATGATTGTAATCCTAGGGATGTATTCGTTCTCTCTTTCCCCTAGATCCTCTACTATTTCAATCTCTACAGAGCTTTTTGTTATGTCTGTTATTTGTGCAAGGAATTCTTTTTCGTATGT
Organism: Candidatus Dojkabacteria bacterium UBA4813; assembly: GCA_002402455.1. GTDB lineage: Bacteria > Patescibacteriota > Dojkabacteria > SC72 > SC72 > UBA2177. The sequence continues at coordinate 8,099 of DHFX01000014.1, read as the reverse complement.
TTGGATTTTAATAACATCTTCTATGTTATATAAGTTCTCTTTTATTATATGTTCACTATCTGAATCAGAGAGGTTTGTTATATCTCCAAGGGAGAGTTTGTGTCTAATAAAAAATTTTTGCATAGGTGATTATAGCATTAATATTTATTGACATGGTTATTGTAAAAGGGTGATTTATAGCAGTAAATACGTTTACTATGTAATTAAAGCAAAAGAGGATATCTCAATAACTCTAATAGGCCAACCAGTAAAAGATGACAGTGCAACAGATACCTCTCCAATAACGCTCTTCGAAGGTTGGAACCTAATAGAACTCTATGGTACAGGTGTAAAAACATACACAGCCAAGAGTATGATAGCAGATATAAATGCATCCAACTTTACAGCAGATAACGTAACCAAATGGGCTAGAAATAAACAAATATATGAAGGATTCCAATTCTCTGAGAATCAAGAATACGGTTTTGACTTTCCCATTAATCCTTTAGAATCATACTTCGTAAGAATCTTACAAGGAAGAGGTAACTGGCAACCAGAGTTAAGAACACAGTAGTAAATAAAGAGTATCTGATAAAAATATAGGTTACTAGAAATAACCTCTGTCTTTTGCTATCCTTTATTGTAAGTCTTAATTTAAAAATAAAACAAATATGGAAACAATACCCCCAATATATTGGATGACAATCGTAGGTGTAATAACCCTCATGCTCTGCCTAGTACTCTACTACATAGCAATGCTAATTAAGGAATCAAGAGATGTGGTAAGAGATTCCAGAGCCATCATAAAAAATGCAGACGAAATAATGAAACAAACTACCTTAATAGTGAATGATGCTCAAGAAACTGTATCTACAGTTAAGACGACCATAATGTCCATAAACGACAGCATACTAATACCAACAAAGAAAATAGGAAACACACTAACAATAGTGGGAGATTTTCTAGAAGGTCTTCGCAGAAAATAACCAAAATATATTCTCTCCAATTGTCTTCTTCTTCCTTTATAGGTATTATAAGTATTAATGAAAGTAGCTACTGTTCCAACTAAAAGAAGAAAAGATCTAATCATAATTGCAATACTACTAATAGGTCTTCCTATACTAGTTTTTGCATCATACCAGGTATATCAGTTCTTCATAAGAGCTTCCGTTGAAGCCAAACCTCAAAATGTTGTTCTAAGTAATCTTACAACCAGCTCTGTAACAGTAAGCTGGGTCACAGAAGTTACTGCTACCGGTTCCGTAATACCTGTGTCCAATGGTCAGGAAATGAGCCCTGTTTTAGATAAAAGAGGGACAGGGAAAACAAAAACACATTATGTTGAATTAACTAACCTTGAACCTAGCAAACAGTATGAATTTATAATAGTTTCAGACAGCAAGAAATACAATGGTGAAGGGTCCAAAAGCCTTAGTTTTAAAACTGCACCAATTACTGCTCAAGCTTCAACTCGTAACCTTATACATGGAACCGTATCTGGAGCTAGTGGAGAAGACATAGTTGTCTATGCAATGCTAAAAGATAAATCTGCATACCCAGTATCTGCAATTATGCCTAAGGGTGGAAACTGGATAATGGATCTCTCCGTCTTAAGGACAGTAAGTGATACTTCCCTAGTTTCCATTACTCCAAGCACAAATTTTGTTCTTGTCGCAATTTCCGGGTTAGAACAAGGAGCGGTTCTTGAAGGAACATTCTCTGAACTCTTTGACAGCAATGGTAAATTAAAAGATATTAATTCTTTTATAGTAGGAGAGAGTACCTCCTTGTACTTACCATTCCCAGAAGAATCTTTCTTAGGATCTCTTCCAGAAGTACCGGCTCCAAAAGAACCTGTAAAAGAAACGGAAGTAATTATTCCCGAACAAGAGAGTGGTCTTCTAGATGAAAAAAGTTTGCAAAGAGATTACCAATTAGTCCAAGATGTGATCTGGACGGACATACTTACTTCCGGTAGTGCAGTAAGCTCTCCTACCGAGGAAGATAGTGTAAGAATTGTTAATCTAACAGACACAGGTTTTAGTGTTATATGGATCTCTAAGGAGAGAGAAGAAGGGTATATAAAATATGGGACATCCTCTTCAAACTTAAGTTCTGAAGCTGTAGATGAAAGAGATAGTGTGTCTTCCAAGGGAAAGTACTATGTCCATATGGCATCCACTTCAAGATTACTCCCAGAGACGGGATATTTCTTTGAAATAATATCTGGAGATAAAAACTATGATAACAATGGAAGCAAATATTCTGTAACAACAGCACCTCCCCTATCTTCTCGTCCACCCTTCGATTCTGCAAGTGGAGACATTGATGGTCTTCCGGAACATGGGGAGGCTGTAATCGTCGCTTATGTAGAAGATAAGGACGGTGTGGGAACCGAGGGTAAAAGTTCCGAAATGGCAACCATTGTAGATGACAATGCCAGGTGGATACTGTCCATTGCAGATGTTAGAAACGAGGACGGTACTTCTTACTTTGAATATACCTCCGGAGATGTTCTTAAGTTGGATGTAGTTACAACATTTCCTACTGATCCACATGAGGAAGGAACTCAGGGTGTAGGAGAGAGAGATGTTAACATAGTAGTTAGGGAGTCCCAGACAGCTGCCGAAGGACAAGTAAGCCTTTTGGATAATTATGGAGTCCTTGGTTACAGCACAGGAGATCCAATACACTTTGATACTGTATACAATATTGAAGAACAGTATACCGTAGAGAGTGGAACACAAACTCCTGAGACAGGACTTTTCGATTCAACTTTAACATATTTTATAATTCTTCCTTCTCTTGTAGTAATAATGGGGATATTTTCAATTTTGAAGATGACAAAGAAAAGCAAAAAAGGTAATATGGGAGATAGTATCAGATGAGAAAAAATAAAAGAAATAACAAGGCAGGACTAGTTTTAATATCACTGATTTTAGTCGGTTATATATTCATTAACCTTGGACAGAAGATTACATTCGGAAATGAGAGTGTGCAAGCTCCGAAAGAAGAGAGTTTGCCTGAACCACAACAGGAATGTACCAATTGTGCAGGGGGGGTTGAGGAAGAAATAATACCGGAAGAACCACAGATTGCCATAGCAATGTTAGATGAGGAATACACGGTTGATATAACAGGAGAAGTTAAGAATTTAAGCGATGTGTGGGAATTTGTTAAAAATTTTCCAACGTGTGATGCATACGATCCTGCACAAACTTTGAATTCCGTTAATAGATTGTGTGGAGAAGGGGGAACTACTGTGAACATAGATCAGAGAAGTATTGGGGAAAAACTTTGGGATTATGTCCGAGGAAATACAGAGGTGAACGCCAATGCCATAACCGATGTCGAGTTAACGACTGTGACATATCCCCTGGCATTTTTCTTAGGGCAATTTGTAATCGAGAATAGCAATAGGGAAGCTAGTTTAGAAAGTCCTAATTATCCTTCTAATGGTCAGATAATAGATAAAAATTATACCCTTAAAACCCACTCTCCTGCAGATGCCGAGGAATACTCGGAACGTTTAGATGAAACAGTAAGAGAAGATTATGAGGTTAGTGCCAGTGTTGATGTCAAAGGAATAGATGGAACTTTCACAACAGATGATCCGGGAGGTGAAGAATATGGAGTGATGAATGTAAATGATGCTGAGTGTGCCTGTGAAGAACCGGAGGTCAGTAATTCTGATTACAATCCCGGTTCCCCTAACAGACAGGGCTCTGTGGCCGGTGGTTGGTCTCGGCAACAGGCTCCTGACGGTGATAATTACGAGATTCCTCCTTTGGATCAATGTTTAGCTCGAGGGGAAGATTATGAAGTAATACTTTTTGGAAATGTACTAGCTTGTTATGATCCTCTAGGTACTGCTGTGGGGAAACTGAGTGGAGTTTTTTCTAAGGTTTTTAGTCGTGGTGAATGGGAGAATTGTAATACGCCAAAGAAGGTTTGTGTTACAAATGAGCAAGGTGAAGAGGTCTGTACTATTGAACAACCATCTGATAATTGCACAGGAAGTATGGAGATCGGTGTTAAGATGACTCCGATATTTGGAGAGCCATATAAGTGTGACGATGAATTGTGCGCAAATGCGTATTTAACAAATTCCTATAAAGCTGGGCTTAATCCTAGTGAGGCAGAGTCTAAAGTTGTGGAAGGGACTAGTACTGATGACAGTTTAATGTTTTTTATTGGAACTCCATGTAGAGCTAATGTTACAGTAGGTGGGTCGAGAGACGATGAAGGAAAGGTTGTCGGGGGTTCAACAAGAAATGTTGTAGTAACATGCCTTTGGGATGTATCCCCCTATCTCTTAGATTATAAGTTGCAAAAAACCTTTGAAGCTCCTAATGATGAAGAGTTCCCATCCTCCTTTGAGGTATACTGGGATCTGGTACAACAAGCTATGGAATTGTCAGCTGACTATTACGGTTTAGAATAATATTAATTAAAATATAATTATTAAAGATAAAATGAGAAAGTATATCCTTCCCATATTAGGAATTTTCTTAATTGCCCTGTCAATGTTTGGTTTCGCTCAACAATCAATAAATCCTATTTTTGCTCAAGAGGAGGGATCAGTACTGGATGATTATGTTGAACCTGTAGATAACTCCCCTACGGGGCTTTGGGGAACGATGAAGAACTTTGTCTCTGTTGCAACTGGGGCGGTGGGTGAGAGTATCTCTCAATTGGTTTCGAAATTTGTTACTGCCATAGGAGATTTCTTCCTAACTCTTATCTGTCCTCAGTGTACAACGGCGTATGAAGAGATTCAAGATCCGGATAATAATGTTCCAGAGCAGCTGAGGGGTGGGGTAGTTGGAGTAGTTGAGAATCAGGTAATTGCAATGTTTAATGCTCAGCCGAATATAGATGTGGTTGCACACTTATCCGAAGAATGGGTTCCGGGATATAAAGAAAAGCAATCCGTATATGCCTCCGGTTATGATGATCTTATGAGTAGTGGAATTGATACTCTTTGGTCTGTTACAAGGAATATTGCTTATATAGGTTTTGTTGTTGTAATGATTATTATTGGCTTCATGATAATGTTTAGAAGTAAAGTTGGAGGTCAAACAATCGTAACAGTGGGGAATGCAATTCCTAAGGTTGTAGTTGGTTTAGTTCTTGTAACATTTAGTTTCGCAATTGCAGGAATTATTTTAGATATCTCCGGAATCCTGATGAGGGTTATTGCTGGAGTTTTACAATCTGATATCGCTATACATAATATCGGGAAACTTCTTATAGGGACAACTCTTGGTGCTGCATCGACAGTAGGACTTGGAGCTGTGGGTGGACTGGGCATCGGAGCGATCGTTGGGATAATAGTCCATGCCATTGTGCCAGCAATGGCAGTAATATCACTTCTTGTTGCATTAATAGTTGTGATAATAGTTTTATTCGGAGCCATCAAATTGTGGTTTACATTAGTGAAAACATACCTTTCTCTCTTGGTAAACGTCATAATTGCCCCATTGGCCATTATGGCGGGATCTATACCCGGGAACGAGGCTATGACGACGAATGTGTTTAAGTCAATGTTAAGGAGCTCTTTGGTATTTCCCGTGGCATTCGCCATAGTAAATCTTCCCTACTACTTGGTTGAAAAGCAGAACAGAGTAACATTTACTTTCCCGCAGACAGTATTTGAAGATGCCTCTTTCGCAGACACAATAGGCCCTCTTATGATGGCTATAGCGAAAATTATCGCAATCTTTGTAGCTGCCCAAGCACCTGAATTTGTTAAGGCAATTATTCCAGCTACCGCCTCCAAAGGAGGTGCTGATGCTGCCGGTGCTATAAAGCAGAGTTTGAGTAAAATTCCGTTAGTCGGAGGTATGTTTAAATAATTGAGATTTAGAATCTTATGCCTCAGGGTAAGCAAGAACAGTATGAAGATGCTTTAGGGTCAATATTTGACTTTATATTCACGCAATCTCAAAAGCCTCCTAGTAAAACTAAACCCCTTAAGGTTACCGGTGTTGACGGAACATCTGAAATAGTAGATGCGTTAGCAGCAGCGATAGAAAATCCTGCAATGTTTGTTAACAGTAATACAATAAATGCTTTCCAGGATTTTGTTGATATTGATCTTGCAAAGATAGACCTAGACCAGAGAGGAGCACAGATTAGATTTAGACTCAAGAACATCGGCCAAATATTAAAGGATCCCGGCAAATATGTAGAATCTCAGTTTACTACAGCAGAGGCTATTAGAAAATCTCAGAGGATGGCAGCTACCGGAGAAGCTATGAGGGGAGTTGTTGCCGGTAGCTGGGCTGCTAAAAAGGGCCTAGATTTTGAAACAAGGACTGCATTAGCCGGAGTAGGTAGAACTGACGAATTTAGTCATGAGATGATGACGAGGGCTGATAAACTAATGGAATCACATTTCACAAGTGGTTCACGTCCGGTTGATAAGAAAAAGCTAACTGACAAATATGGTAGGGACAAGGGAGAGAGATTGTTTAATGCGTATAAGAAGGCTGAATCTGTTTATAGAGAAGGAAGTCCACAAGATAGAGCTAAAATATTCTCAGGTAGTGATAAGATATTTGAAGATCAGAAGACCTCCATATCAGAGTTGTATTCCTTCCTAGAAGCAGAAAATATCCGAGGGAAAGCCCGTTTGGAAACAGATCGTCAAAAACGATTAGATTATATAGCTGCTGCTCGTTTTGTTGAGAACATCTCTGCTGTTGGTCAGATTCGAAAATATATGGGTGACACCAAAAAGGCAATGGAGTTCCATCAAGGAGAACTTCAGAGACTTAAAAAGAAAGGTGCTTCCCAAGATGAATTAGATGTACATAAGAAAAGAATAAAGGAATTGCAATCCGGTTACAACATGGCTCAGAGATATGAATTTGCAAGTAAGATAGGAACTTTTGAAGGTAACTGGTATACAGCCAAGGATCTCTTTCTAGGAGGGAATCTTCTTCCTAATGTTATTAATGGGAATTTCTTCAACGGAAGAGTTAATCAGATCGAGTGGTTACAGCCTGCTAAGAAAGCGAAACTAAAGTTTGGATCCTCTTTTAAAGATGGTACTTGGAAAAAGGATGATAATAAATGGGAGCTTGAATTTCTAGTTCCAAAGGAAAAAACTGGTCCGGGAAGCAAATTTAAGAACGCTTATGCGGAAGCAATGACTCCCCTTTATTATCTTTCTCCCGTCACTTGGGTAAAGAGTTTAGGAACCGGAGAGGTATTCGCGTATAGGGCACATCTAATTAAAAAGACTTTTGAGAAGCAAATTCTAAAGGATGTGGAAAGTGCTCTAGCTGGATTTGACATGCAGGCGTTTATGGACGGAATAATGGAAGGCAAGGGAATGGATTATATAAATTCTCTTAGTGGAACTATAAATGAAGATCTTATGAAAAAGCTTGAAAAGTTTATGAAGCAGGAAGGAAGGATGACCAAGATGGCATACAGATTCTCTGGAATTTCTAGAATGAAACAGAAGATTCAGGGCTGGATAGAAGAGAATGTGGGGAAGAAAGTTAGAAATACTGTTGGTACTAAGCTACTGGGAATGGGCTTTATACAAGCATCCAAATTAGGGACAGAAGCCGTAGAGGCTTGGATGTTAAAGGGTGGTTTCAGAGCCCTTGCAAGTGGGGTGGTAAAGGCAGCTTTGCAGGCAATTGGAGTTTCTATCGCTGGACCCATTGGAAGTGCCGTAGCAAGTGTATTAACCTGGATAGGTACAGATCTTGTAATAAAGGTGGCAGAGCCCGTTATTAAATCTTCGGTGCAGGTTTTAGTATTTTTTGTAGGAGGCTGTTTTACATTGACTTTAGTTGTTTTCGGTAGTTTCTTCCTTATGGTTTTTGGTAAATATTCACACGTTGCTCCAAATGAGATAGTTATGTGTGAGGCATATACAGATCTAGGACTGACTCCAATAGAAGATTCGTTAGTATGTTGTGATGGTGAATCTTTTGCTAAGGTAGAAGGTCTCCCAAGTTACAGTAGTATACCAAGACAGGCTAAGGATTATTTTAATACATACATCCAAACAAGGTTAACCCCAGAACTAGTAGAAGTTTATACTAAAGCGCAAGAAGAGACAGGTATCCCTTGTGAGATTATTATGGGAATCCATT
>DHFX01000028.1 GCA_002402455.1 Candidatus Dojkabacteria bacterium UBA4813 | reverse complement strand
ATATAACTAAAGATTTTGATTGGGATAATCCTAAATACGAACCAGTATGGGAGATGACTGCAAAGTATGGTATTCCCTATTTTTCCAATTTCATAAATTCGGATATGAAGCCTGATGACGCTAGGAGTATGTGTCTTCATCCCGACGAAGAGATTATCTACAAAGAAGGGAAAAACATAAAGAGAGAAAGTATCGGGAATTTAGTAGAAAACCACAAAAGTGGCGAATATGATAAAGACGGTTGGGTAAAGATAAAAAAGAATGAAAAATTGAAAGCGTTATCCTTAGATTTAGAAAGTGGAAAAACAGAATGGGTTCCCATTACAAGTTTTTTAAGGGTTAAAGATGATGAACTTGTTAAATTAACCTTGGAAGATGGAAAAGAAATTAGGATATCTTCAAAGCATCTAATTCCCGTACTAACTAAACATGGCTTTAAAAACAAGCTAGCAAAAGATATCAACAAGAATGACTACCTTATCAATCTTAAACAAACGGATCAATTTAATACTGAGTATCAAAAAATCTCCAAAGACATAATTTTAGATGAAAAAGTAGCAAAGATTCTAGGCTATTTTGTTGCTGATGGTAATTATCTAAAGGAAAGTAGAAAAGAGATGAAGCACTACGGTGAGCCAAGAGGTTTACAATTTACATTTTACTCAAAAACAAAAGAAAACTTAGGTGAAGTTAAAAAATTGTTAAAGGATTGCTTTAATGTTTCCACTAAGGAGAAACAGGATCCAAGATATAATACCTACTATCTTTATGTTTACGACAGCAGTATTGCACGCAAATTAAAAGAAGCAGGATTTGAAAAGTACGGAAGATTGCCAAACATACTCTTTAATTCTCCCAAGACGGTAATTGAAGCTTTCTTGGATTACCACTTTAAAGGTGATGGGTATGGAAAAAGAAAAGAGATTCACATTAATGATTTGCCATTAGCAAGAGACCTTACTCTTCTGTACTCCTTGGTCGGGAGACCGGTGACATATAGGGAGAGAGAAAATAGTCAGAAGATATATGTACAACATCAAGCGAATGAGATCGCCAAAGATGGCAGGTTAGCAGGACCGATAATAGCCAATCGCGTACCTGGTTTTCTTGCTAAATCCACGTATCTAGTACCCGGTTTAAACAGGAAAAGGATGGTAGGTTTTGCTTCTTTAGAAAAATATAAGGCACAAACTAATGAGAGTAAATATATTCAAGAATCGGATTTTTATATAGTTAGAGTTAAGAAAATATCTAAACAGAAATTAGACAAAAAGGTCTCTTTCTTTGATATTGAGTTAGATAAAAACCACCTCTTTGTCCACTCATTGGGTACTATTACCCATAACTGTTGTAGGCTCAGGATCGATAACAGGGAGCTTAAGAAAAGAGGCGGTGGTCTCTTTGGAGCCAATCCTCTTACGGGGAGTATTGGTGTAGTAACAATCAATCTTCCTCGTATAGGTTACTTAAGTAAAGATAAAGAAGATTACTTTAAGAGATTAGATAATCTTATGGATTTAGCGAAAAAGAGCCTTATTATTAAAAGAAGATTTATCGAAAAGTATATGGATATGGGATTGTATCCATACTCCCGTTTTTATCTGGATAATATTAAAAAGAGGTTTAAGGAGTATTATAAAAATCATTTTAATACAATTGGAATACTCGGTATGAACGAATCCATGGCTAATTTCTTTAAAGACAAGGAGAAAGGAGTTACCTCAGAGGAAGGAAGGACGTTTGCTCTAGAGATTATGGATCATATGAGAGAAAGGTTAAAAAAGTATCAAAAGGAAACTAATAGCCTGTTTAATTTAGAAGCCACTCCCGGAGAAAGTACTACATATAAATTTGCTAAAGCTGACAGAAAGAAGTTTGGAAAAGATATAATTACAGCTGCAGATATAGGAAACACAAAAAGCACCACTCCATACTATACAAACAGTTCCCATCTTCCGGTTGGCTATACGGACGACATTTTCGAAGCATTAGATTTACAAGATGAATTTCAAACCAAATATACGGGAGGAACGGTTGTACATATCTTCCTTGGAGAGAAGATGCCCTCTGGAGAATCTGTTAAGAATCTTGTTAGAAAGGTTTGTGAGAACTACTCTCTGCCCTACTTCTCCATAACTCCCACTTTCAGTATTTGTCCGAAGCATGGTTATATTCCTGGTGAGCATGAATTCTGTCCTCTGTGCGATGAGGAAGCTGGTTATAAAGAAGGTATGTCTTTTGATGAAAAATAATTAAATTTTTATATATTAAAATTATGTCTAATACAAAAGTTGCAAGACAAAAGTGTGAAGTTTATTCTCGTGTAGTCGGTTATTTAAGTCCCGTTTCTCAATGGAATGTAGGAAAGAAAGCAGAATGGGCAGATAGAAAAACATTTCAAATAAAAGAGGAACAGCAAAATGCTTAAAATTGGTGGTTTAGAAAAAGCTTCTCTATTGGATTATCCGGGAAAGATCTCTGCAATTATATTTACTCATGGTTGTAATTTAAGATGTCCTTATTGTCATAATCCCGAGTTAGTTATAGAGAAATTTAATGAGGAAAGAAGCTTTAGTGAAGAGTATGTTCTGAATTTCTTAGAATCTCGCAAAGGGAAGCTCGATGCTTTAGTTATAACCGGTGGGGAACCTTTAGTTCAGAGTGATCTCTTACCATTCATAAAGAAAGTTAAGGATATGGGTTTCTTAATAAAGCTGGATAGCAATGGAACATTCCCGGATAAGCTGAATGATTTTATAAAGACAGGTCTTATAGATTATGTCGCTATGGATGTTAAGTCTCCTAAAACAGAATATAAATATGCCACGAACTCTATGATTTCTGGGATAGGCGAGAAAATAGAGAAGTCCATTAAGATAATAATGAACTCAGGACTAGATTATGAATTTAGAACTACCTATGTTAAATCATTACATTCGCTAGAGTCGGCAGATGAAATTGGTAAAATGATTAAGGGTGCGAAAAATTACTACATACAAAATTTTAGACCAGGGAAAACTATTGACCCAACATTAACCAGAGAAAATTCATTTACAACTAGGGAATTGGAACAAATAAAAGAAGTCATAGAAAAGTATGTAAAGAATGTCCAAATTAGGTAGGATTTTCTAAAACCTTTATAACTTTTCCATTAAACATAACATCTGTGTCTTTGTCCAGAAAAATTGGTTGGTTAAGAGGGTTACTAGACTCTGGATAAAGAATTATCATGTTATCTCCTTTTTTAAATCTCTTAACAGTTGCACTATCGTCTATAACAGCAACTACGACATCTCCATCTTTAATCTCTCCATCTTTTTGAACTATTAGGTAATTTCCCTCCTGGATATTTTTATCTTCTATCTTTGCCAAATCCATGGAATCTCCCTTAACAATGAGAGCAAAAAGATCGTTTCTTTTGTTTACTAGCTTTGGATCTATTTTAATATATCCCAAATTTTCCTCCTCTGCTTTAGCAAGTGGAATTCCTGCATTGGCATACCCTAAGATAGGTACTCCAATTAGGTACTCGTATACTATCTCTTCGTCATTGTCTACAATATGTATACCCCTTGGATCTCCAGTCCTAATAATGTAACCCTTCTTCTCCAAGGCAATTAAGTGATTAACAACACCTCTTTTTGTGGATATTCCCAAAAATTCCTGTAACTCCCTTAGAGATGGAGGTTGTCCAGTATCCAGATAGTACTTTCTAATTACTTTAAGAACCCTTTCTTGTTTCTTAGTTAGTATACCACCCATCTTCTTTGTATGATTTATATATTAACAAGATAGTATACCCTCCTGTCCAAGGGGTATACAAGTACCTATAGAAATATTCTGGAAAAGGTTTCTCTTGCATAAAGTTTCTCTTGATACTATACTGTTGTATATATTAATTTAAAATCCCTATTTTATATGGCAGAAGAGAAACAAGCCAAAAAGGTCTATACATTGGAAGAGATTAAATTCAATGAAGCAAATAAGGTTATGGGTATCTTAGCCTGTATTCCTTTAATTGGATTAATCCTTTTCTTTGTTGAAAAAGAAGATAAGTTTGTAAGATACATGGGTGCACAGTTTACAATCTTAGGAGTTGTAAGTTTTATTATTAGTATTATCCCTGTAATTGGGTGGGTTATTGCCACACCTGTCATGATCTTAATGTGGGTTGTAATAATTATTGCAATGGTGAAGGCTTCAAGGGGTGAGAGATTTGATGTCTCTGTGGTATCAGGTTGGGCATTAAAGTTGATGGGAGCTTTCTAGGAAAGTCTTATTATCTGATCTAAAGGTTTTAAAAAGGGGGGATAAGTTCTCCCCTTTTTTAAGATATTATGTTAGAATTCGTCAATCTCGGGGAGTAGTTCAGTTGGCTAGAACGCTGCGTTTGGGACGCAGAGGTCGCAGGTTCAAGTCCTGTCTCCCCGACCACTTAGGTAGTAATTCCTATGCAAGTCTTTAGCCATTCTCTTTTATACTAACAATTTCTTCAATATCCAAATGTGGCCTTGCTTTTTGTCCCACCACCACACTTGCAGATATCCTTTCGTCCGGATTCCATGGTATTGGCCAATTATATTCAAGATTTCCTTCTTCGAGTGGTCTCAGCCTCATAATCGGTTGTGCCCTTAATGTAACCTTATCTCCTTTGTGAATTTGGTTTAGGTTAGCTAAATCTTTAAAAAGCCTCATTGTTCTAACATTCCCTCTCTTATCTCTAACTATTAAATTAATATATTCCTCTCCGTCATTCTTTACACCATTAGATCTACTTACAACGGTTAAATCTTCAAACTCAATCGTCAAACTCGGCATATTAACACCATAAGGATTTGTCTGCTTGTACATATTTGTAGCAATAGTATCTGCTATATCAAAAGTATTTACATATTCTCTATAATCACCTAAATATCCCCAACCATCATCCTCAAGACCTTGTGCAGTTTTCTCTATAACCTCTTCAATCTTTACTATCCCAGCATCCGGATTTTCTATCTCATATTTTGAAAATATTGGATCTAAAACCTCATGCATCCTTTCTATCCCTCCCTTAACTTCCCATGTACCTCCTGCAGCTTCCGGATGCCCACCATGAGCAAGTATCTTTACCCCAGGGACTTCATTTATTGCCAGTCCTAATTGAACCATATCTGCAGCAACATTGCCTTTTGCAGGTAATCTGAAAGATACGCTATATCTTCCGGGGGTATCAATTGTTTCGGCTTTCTCTTCTACTATAACCATAGTCGGCTTCTCATATCTTCCTGCAACCTGACCGGCTATTAAACCCCTAAGACCTTTTGTCGGGTCAATATATTTTCGACCCTCGAGCTTAGTTATTATTATTGGTCTCTCTAATTCCCCATGATCTTTATCTAAATCTTTGGCTATTTGTGCAAAAAGCTCCTCCCTTCGTTCTATGGAAACTTCCTGAGCATACACAAGAGTATGCCTATGTCTCCTTGTTGTTTCATTATCCGATCTGCGTATACAAAAATCTGCTGCTTCTGTCCAAAATTCCTTTGCTCTTTCCGGCCTTTCTTCCTTACCTCTCCTGTACATAGCGTTAACAAAAGCAGAAACTCCATGGGTTAGTAGTCTAGATAAGTGCCAGTTAACAGATTTAACATGAGTACCTCTCAAAGAAGTCCTAATTAAACGAAGGATTTCAGGTTGTATTCGCTTCAATTCACTTTTCTTTTGACCACTTGCTTCCCAATAATCATCCGTAAATTTTTCTATTGCATTCATCCCTTTTCTTACAATAGCTCTGTTTTCCCTACCTTTACCCAGATCAACAGAACCACCATCTCCTAATGTTGCAGTGGCTTCTGTTAAATTAATAAATTCAAGACCGTATGGACCATATTTAAGGAAAGAATCCATAACTCTCATTTCCATAGGTGGAAGTTTATCCTTATCTTGTAGTCTATTTATTATTTTATTCCAAATCTTATTCCCTTCGTATCTAACCTTTGCTCTTTTGTCTGGAATTTTTCCTGTTTTCGAATTTTCTGGTATCCCACCATTTTTTTCGTATCCTTGCTCTATTAAATCAAATAGGTGAATTTTTAGATCTCTGAGGTTGAAGATTTTATTAGGGTCGTCATCCGGAAGTAAGGATCTTTGAACAATACCAGTTAAATCAATAGAAAAATTGCCATTTATCGCCTCTATCCTTGTCGTATTGTCTATTTCTGTAGATAGCTTTAATAGAATTGGAAGAATATATCTTTCTTTTTCTTCTCTTGAGAGTAAGAAGAATGATTTTGGCAGTTTCTCAGCATAATCCAGATAGAAGCGAAGCTCTCCTTTGCTAAGAATTTCTTTCTCTTTTGTTTCTTTTATTCTATCTGTGTAAACTTTATCTATCCTGTTTATTGTGTGACTAATTACAGAATCTTTATCCCAAAAGAATCCTTCTTGCTTTATATATTCAAGAAAACTATCTTTGTTTTTAATTGCTAATCCCCATCTTGCTTCAAGCTTCCTTAGTGATTCAATATTTTCTTCTTTGCTTAAACTATTCTGTTTTGTTTCTTTAATGTAGTATCCGAGAGAATTTACAGATTGTTTTATTCTTGAACTTATTTTCCCCATTGGGGCTTTCTCTAGCCATAAACCTTCTAGAGATAATTCTATATCTGTATCTTCATCTAATCTTATGTGTATTTCGGTTGGAAGAGAAGAATCTTTAGATACAATCTCTGCAAGTTCTCTATATTTATTCTTACGGCTTTGAGCATCCAGAGAGTAGATTTCTGTTGCATCCTCTCTAACGATTTCATCATCTGTCAGTAGTTGAAGAAATCTTCCAATTACCTTTCCGGAAGTTACTGTTCCTACAATGTCTGATTCCGGATAACAAGTATATCTTCTCTGTACTCTGTTTATCTCTTCAATATTTACTTCTCCTTTATCATTGGGCTTTAGGGCTAGTTTCATTTCTTTAACAAATTCCTCCTCATATCCTGTGCGTACCCATTCAGGGTTGACCATTATTACATCCTTGTTTCCCCTAAAATATTCAATGGCTTCTATAGATGGTGTGTGGTGGTCACATACAATTATATTAAGATCAGGAAAACCTTTTAAAAAGCGAACAAGAGGGGAATAATCACCAAGTGTTTTGTACACCGAATGTGTGAGACCGAAATCATCGGTATATCTCTGGCCGGTTGTGTATCCTATCTCAAGAAGTTCTGTTATATTTATTTCTCCATAATCCTTATGTTCATTAATAAACCTTGTTAGCTTTGTTTTAATCTGTCTGCGTTCATGTTCTGTTAAATCGTCGTAGCCTTGTATCCACTCCATATTCTCTCTAAAGAAAAGAAGGTCCTCTACAGATTTAGCACCGTTTTTAATTAATGAAAATGTCCTAGTATCCTGTTCACTAGACCCTGTGTCATTAATAATCACAAGACCGGTATCTTTGAGAGCTAGGTTCAGCAAGTCTATTGGTTGAACCACATGACCCTCAAGTCTTGTATTAAACTTCTGTTCCACATTTTCTACTCCTACGTGTTCCAATATCCATCTCCAATTGATTGATGCAAAGAAACCATCTTGATCGCAGTCTCCTATTGTTGCAATTTTATTATCATTAACAACAGCTTCGTACACTAACTCTGCAGCCTTATCTACGTTCTGTAATGCACTTGGAGGTTCCGGGGCATTTTCACTAGGAAACATTGCTTCCAACATCTCCTTTTTATTTTCAACTCCCAGAGATTTGTAATATTCATCAAGCATATTGTTTGCAATCACACCTTCTAATACTTTTACATAACGAAGATCACCATAGACTTTATCTGAAAGATACATATCTTCCTGTAATTGCTCTTTTGTAAAATCATTTCTTCTGGGAGGAGAACCGGTCGGAAAGATTTTTTTAAAAACCGGCTCTTGTAAAACATCTAAAAGCATTCTAATTTCAAGTCCCCTATCATCGTAGGGATTCACTAACACATCACCTATTGATTCTAAATCTAATCTGTATCTCCATGCAGGTCTAACATTTTTTATTTTTGTTGGAACGGCGATATTTATTAAGATCTCTTCATCTAAGGCTTGCTGTAGTGAGAGAACAGCTTGGTATTCCTGTTTATTCATATTATGTAGGTAGAGAGCTTTATGTCCTGATTCAAGTTTTTTTATTAACATTAATACCGTTTGGAATTCCTCTTTAGTTATATATCCTAACAAACCTCGTGGTGTTTTCCCTATCCTACCAAGATTATCCAGAGATGTTTTAAGTTTGTTGATTGCAGAATCCCTATCTAAAAGTTCAACAACTAGTTCAAGCTTTTCAATTGCAATGGTTTCATCAATTGTTAGAACCTCTTTATCTTCTTCCTCTTCAAGTGTTCCCCTGTTTTTGCTTATTTTTTCAGCCAAAGACACTAATGTCTCTATATCCTCTTCTGATAGGATATCAAGATGATTGTTCTGGTCTAGAAGTATTGTTTTATTTATTATTGCCCTAGCATCTGTACAAATCTCTTTCCTTTTTTCAAGAATATATTTAGTAGAAAGGCTTGGGGACAGAGGTATGGACTCTCTAAGAAGTTCTGCTGCTTGAGAGTTTATTTGGTAGGCAAAAAAGGTTAGTTCAACCATTTTGTCTAAAGCTTTCTGATCCTCTATTGTACCAAGTTCTTTTTCTGCTAATAGTATTGAGAGTGCCTCTGCAGAGTCACTTGCTAAAAGAGAGTGTTCAAACCAGTGAGATGATATTGCCACAGGTCTCTGTGATAAGCCACCTTGTGAAGAGGGTACTATATGTTGGTCATGTTGATTTATATAGGTAGGACTACTTGAGTTTATTCTTTCTACCCTCTGTTGATGAAGAAGAAGATCATTCAGATCTATTTCTAAAATATCTGCATATTTTCTGGCAAGTTTTACATCTATATCTTCCGAATTCAATTTGTTTTCTCCAACCCATTCCTCTTGTGTAATCCACTGTTCGTTTGTTGCAAGTTGTGTACTTTTTGCAAGAAGGCTTAATGCTTCGATTATTGAACACCCGGAGGTAACAAGATATTTAACAACCTCTCGCTGTATAGATTTTTTATATTCAGGTCTATTAAGTCCTTCCTCTCTGTTTTCACGCTGGGATGATGACACTATGTTCTTTAGAATAATCTTCGGTTCAAATAGGTCTCCCTTGTATAATGTCCTAGCCCTTCTCTCCTGAGATTCTTTAGATTCATATTCTGTAACTTCCTCCTGACCAAATACATATCTTCCTTGTTCTGCTAACTCCTCAGTGGTTACTAGAATGTCGGAAAACTTTCTTCCTGTTGAAGTTATTTTGTCGTTAAAGATCTCTTTCTTAAGATCCCTAAGACGCATTTCCATTGTCTCATCTTCAAAAGTTGCCTCAAACCAATTCTCATATTTTGGAGAGAATTCTGCTTTTGCTATATTTACTTGATTCAGGTTTCCTTCTTCTTGCATGCTCACGCCCCAGTTAAGCTAGTCGTATATTAAAATAGGGTGTTTTTTTGCACCCTACGAGATTCGGAACTTATTCAATTTTGCAGACATATTCAATTGTTTCTAGCACTGTACTTCTGTCCTAATATAATTTCTTCTACTACTGTAACCTAGTCTAGGTCTATAAGTAGAATACTTGCTTTGAATTTCTACTGTCAAGAAATTTTAAAATGTTTGTAATAAGGTTAATTTTTGTATGAGAAATAGCTCTAAAATTTTGAGAGGGTTCTTACATATAAAAATTGCAAAGGGAACAAAAATAATTTAGAATGATACCAATAAATTTATTGTTTTAGTTTTATGGTTTACGCAGTAATAGCCATAGTTTTGCTAGTTGCTCTTTTAGTAGGGCTTTATAACCGTTTGGCAAAACAGAGAATCGTTGTTGACGAAGCTTCTTCAGATATTGAAACTTTCTTAAAGCAGAGATATGACATGATTCCTAACCTTGTAGAGATTGTAAAAGGTTATGCTACACATGAGAAAGAAACATTTAGGGAAATAACGGAGATGAGGGCTAAGGCTATGTCTGCAGGTTCTTTGTCTGAGAAGATGGAAATAGAGGGAGAACTTACAAAGGCTCTGTCTAAAATAATGGCAGTTGCTGAGAATTATCCAGAATTGAAAGCAAATACAAACTTTTTGGAATTACAGAGTAGTTTAAAAGGCCTTGAGGATAATATCCAAAAGTCTAGAAGGTTTTATAATGGTGCTGCAAGGGATTTCAATACTATGATAGCAGTATTTCCTAATAACCTTTTAGCAGGAGTTTTCGGATTTTCAGAGGTTCCTTTCTTCCAAGCAGGTGAAGAAGAAAAGGAAAATGTAAAGATTAAATTCTAGGACATTAAAATGAAGAGATATTTTCTACTTGCTCTGTTTCTCTTATGCAGTATATTTCTTGTTCCTACTTATGCCCAAGAGCTAACTACTGAACATATTGAAGAGTTTAAGAGTGATATTACTATCAATCAGGATGCTACTATAGATGTTACTGAAGAAATTCATTACTATTTTGATACATACAAACACGGAATATATTGGCAATATCCTATTGAATACAATGCCAATGGTTTTAAGAGGTCTACCTCTTTTGATTTAAACAGTTTATATTATTATCCTGAAGGGAATCCTAATGCAAATAAGTCCATATATGAAAAAAGCACAAGTAACGGCTGGATTGAATTAAAAATAGGAGATCCTGATAGAACAATTAAAGGTAGCTATGTTTATGTAATAGACTACACTATCAAAGATGCAGGTATTTCATATTTTGATGACCATGACGAAGTCTATCTAAATGTCATTGGTCCAGGATGGCAAGTCCCCATACTTCAGGCTACTGCTAATATCAATTCATTTACAAAACCAACAGAGAAAATATGCTACACAGGTCCTGAGGGTTCTACCTTACAAAACTGTAACTTTGAAGAAAGTGATAACGGATATACTTTAAAAACCACTTCCGTATTACAACCGTATGAGGCACTTACTTTCGCTTATAAGTATCCTGCCGGGAGTATTGAAAACAGAAGTACACAGATATGGATAAGTATGATTATTAGCAACCTTGGTATCCTTCTTCCTATCCCGGTCATAATGCTCTTAAGATCTCTGCTTAAAAAGAAATGGAGTAATAAAAAAATTACAATCATACCCCACTATGAAGTTCCTAACGATCTTGATCCCATAATAGGAGGTTATGTATACGAGAGCAAGCAAGACTTTAAGCATATATCTGCGACTTTAATCTGGATGGCTACTAAGGGATATGTGTCCATAAAGAAGGAAGGAAAAAATATTTTTATTCAAAAAGAAGTGGAAGATCTAAAGTCAGAAGTCTCCCACATAGAAGAACTATTCAATGCACTGTTTAATAAAAATGACAAAGTAGCTATTAAAGGGATGCCCTTTAGTTTTACAAATAAGGTGCAAAGTATCCTTTTTATAGTTAAGTCTAATAGCTCGGAATATATTGACGAAGGGAGAGTTGGTACAAAGAATTTATTATTAAGCCTCGGTATTGTAGTAGCAACTTTCGGATTTTTCGCTTTAACCCCATTTCTTGCTACATATGGTGCTATTGGTACGGGTATTGGTATAGGAATTAGTGGTATAGTTACCGCAATCATTGCCGGTAAAATAGATATTAAAACCAAGAAGGGTAATGAGCTTTACTATGAACTAGAGGGTCTTAAAATGTATATAAATACTGCAGAGAAACATAGAATAGAGTTCCATAATGATCCTGAAAAGTTTAGAGGTGTTTTTGAAGCATTACTGCCTTATGCCATGATATTTGGTTTGGAAAAGAAGTGGGCTAAAGAGTTTGAAGATTTATATAAAGATACACAGCCTAATTGGTATCAAGGAGACTTTGATGTCTTTAATGTATACATGCTTACTATGGCTGTTAATTCACTTAATAGAAGTGTTAAGAGTGCAACTGCCAAAGCATACGGAAGCAACTCGGGTCTAAGGTCCAGCGGTTGGTCATCAGGAGGTTCAGGTTTTAGTGGTGGCTCGTCAGGTGGAGGTGGTGGCGGTTCCGGTGGTGGTAGTTGGTAGGATACTACCATTTAATTGTATACCCCTTCAGAGTTGTCCTTAACCAAGAATATACATAATAAATATAGTACTTTACCTTACTTAAAACATAATCCCTACTATGCATATATGTAACCTTTTTACCTCCCAAACTTTCTTTAAAAGCCCCTACTCCCATCCAAGGATGTTTTCTACCTTTGTAACCTTCCGGAACAACACCACCAAAAAGATCAAATACTTTACAACCTAACTCCTTACCAAGTTTTAAACATTCCCAATAAAGAAGATATGAAATATTTATATTCTTATCCCTAAATTCTGTATCTGTAGCTGCCTGGTAAAGATACATATGCTCTCCATATACTGTACACTGCCACACACCAATAGGTTTGTTCTTGTAATATCCAACAACCATATAACACATATTATTTTTAACTTGCTCTCCTAATTCAGAAAGAAGCAAAGAGGTCGGTTTATCTGTATATCCCTTTAATTTAACTGTTTGCTCATGTAACTCTTTAAAAAGATCAAACTGAGAACTATCATTAAATATCCTAACCACTACATCTTCAGTATTTTTAAGAAGACGATTCAGAAGATTCCTTTTTGTCTTATTCATATTCCTCCTCAGATCCTCCATACCTTTTGTCAAATCTATCTGCTGGGAGATTAGGGCATCTACATTATGTATAGGAGCAAGCTTAAAGGAATTTCTGTTATAAAAACTTTCCAGAGTTTTATTCACTTCATACAACGGTGCGAATCTTAACATAAAACAACTGTTTTCTTTTGCAATCTCTTTACAAAAAGCCAAAACCTCCCCCCACTCCTCTTCTCTCCCCTCTTTAAGCATTGGAGAATGTTTACATTCTAAAAAGTTACCAAAAAGTTTTGACTTACCGACAAAGCAATTAATTATCCCTGCAAATTCCTCCCCACGATATATTGCATACCTAAAAACTTTCCTGCCAATAGATTCTTCGTATCTATACCTTGCACTACTGTTTAAAAATGAATAATTCGGAAGAGTTTGAACAAGACTGTCCCAAGCATTATCGTCAACCATTTCTTTAAAATGCAACATAGTAGATCGTATTAAATATTAAAAGGTTTTGCAAAACTATTAACTATTTCAACAATTTCCTTAGCATCTTTCTCGGTTACCTTAATATTTGTAGGCAGGTTCAAGATATGACTACCAACCTTCTCTGCTAATGGACAAGAACCTTTCTCATAATTAGCATTTATTAACTCTTCTTCTGTTAGCGGATTTACCACAGAACTGTACCAGTTCCCTGCTATGATTTCTTTTTCTAAAAGTCTCTTCTTTATTTCTTCCTTATTTTCTAAGAGTATGGGATATCTCAGAAGCACATCTCTCTCTGTTTTAAATTTAAATTCTTTCTTAAGGTTTGTATTGTAAAACTCTGTAATCTTCTCTCTTTTCTCGTTTCTCTTAGAAACTTTTTTAAGTTGGTTACTTAGAAGAACTGCTTGTACTTGAGAAAGTTTCTCTATTCCGGAGAACTCCAAAGTATTTGCCTCTGCCTGTTTCTTTATTAATCCCAAACTTCTAAACAAAATAATTAAGACTCTACCTATTGTAATATTTGTAAAGGGAATTAGTTTGGTAAAGTAATATTTTTTTATTAAAGACCAAAGTTTAATGTATCTTGCATTATATAGGGATTCTTTTTTACTAGGTTTGTGAAGCTTTGAATAGTTTTCTTTAGCAATATCCAAAACCTCTTTATCTAAAATAACACTCGCTGCTCCCTGTGTAGAGCTTATACTTTTGTCTTGAGAAAAACTGAAAAGAAGCATGTCACTGTATTTTCCTAACACAGAGTGTATTCCTTTGAAATCTGATGGGAAGATATGTGCGGCATCCTCAACAATTCTTATTCTCTCTCCTTGTTTTCTTTGCTCATTCTCCTCCTCTACAATGTTTCTAACTTTTTGCATATCTACAATATTTCCGAAGGTATGCTGAACTACAATTGCTCGGGTCTTCTCTGTAATTTTCTTCTGCAGGGAAGATAGATCCATATTGAAAGTCTGTGGGTCTATATCTACATAAACAGGTTTCAAGTTATTCCACAGAATTGGTGCAACAACAGCTACACAGGTAAATGCTTGGACTATGACCTCATCACCTTCGTTTAATCCTAGGGTGTTTAAATAAAAATAGATAGAATCTCTGCCTCTGTTAAAAAGAAAAATGTTTTCTTCTGTTATTTCAACTAAATTGTCATTTTTTCTAAGATGCTCAAGAAGTTGTTCTCTTAAACTACCAATAGACCCTTTCAGATCTTCTTGTCCCTTTAAAATCCTTTTAGCCAATTGTAAGTCATCTTTCTCTGTATTAGGTATTGAACCTATGAAAACTGACATTTTTGTTAAACGATTAAATAAAGACCATATTAAATATTAATTAGAAAAAGACACGGAGTTTTTTCTAATACCTTCTTTTCTCTCTTCCACTCCTTAATACTCTTGGTAACAATGTATTCGTCTTCTGACATAACTTCTTGTGCTATACAAAGAAGAGTTTCCTCTTCACATATATCCAATATATCCTCCAGCATACCTTGGTTTTTGTATGGGGTCTCCATAAAAATCTGTGTCTGTCTTGTATTCTGAGCAATCCTTTCCAGTGTTTTAATCTTCTTTCTCTTTTGTCCTCTTTCTTTTGGTAGGTAACCGTAAAAAGCAAAACTTTGACCATTAAGACCTGAGGCCATTAGTGCAAGAAAAACAGACGAAGGACCAACAAGAGGTATACAGCGAATTCCTTTCTTTTGAGCAACTCTAACCAATCTATGCCCCGGATCTGCTATTGAGGGAGCACCTGCATCTGAGATTAAGCCTAGGTCTTTGCCCTGAAATATTGGTTCTAAAAGAGGCTCTAATTCAGCCTCTTTTGTATTCTTATTTAATTCAGTGATATCTATATCTCGCAACTGCTTCTTTAAGGAAAGATCTCTTAAAAATGCCCTGGCTATTTTAGGTGTTTCGGAAACAAAGTATTCTAAGTTTTCAACGATTTCCAGGTCTTTGGTGAGTAATGTTTCTGACAACCTTAGGTCCTGTGAAATTGGTACCGGTATTAAATAAAGTTTTCCTGTTTTCATTAATATGTTCTTTCAAAATTACTATCTATTTGAGAAAGTGTTAACTTCCATACTGCCGGTCTACCATGAGGACAACTGTATGGGTTGTCACAGGCAGAAAGCTCTCTAAGCAAATTTAACATCTCTTCTTTGCTTAACTTTTGTCCGCTCCTTATGCTTGCGTGACAAGATACAGTAGCTAAAAGATCATCTCTTCTCTTTTCCAAATTCTTTTTTAAATCATTAATATTATCCTCCAAAGAAAATATCTCGTTAAACATCTCTTCAAAATTAGATTTTGAAAGAGCTGTTGGTACAGTTTTAAGAATAAGTTTGTTGCCGTTTATTTCATATATTATTCCGATATTTCCAAAAAAATCCTTAACCTCATCTAGGAAAATGGCTTCCTCCCTTGTACGTTCGATTTCTACCGGAACTAGATAGTTTTGCAAATCTAAACCGTTTTTACCTTTAGAAAGTTTTTCGAAGTTTATTCGCTCTGCAGCAGCGTGTTGGTCTATTACCCAAAGTTTTTCATCTGTAAATTCTATAACTATATATTTGTTAAATATTTGGAAGATATCTCTTATATTCATTTTCTCTTCCCAAGGAAGATCTTTTTGCTGATCATCCTCTTCTTTTATTTGTGAAGAAAGAATTTCTTTAGAGAACAACAGACTGTCTTTTACTGAAGTGGATCTGGCGGAAGAGTATAGATTTCTACTCTCGTACACCTTTCCACTCTCTTCTCCTCTACCTGCCCTGTTAGAAGATGTTGTTGATGCCTTGTTAAATCTCTGCCTTAATGATGAAAAATCCTTTACATTCCTTTCCTCCTTACTTGGAGTGTCCTTAAAAGATAATTCTTTCTCCAAAGTATGTCTAACAGCGTCCTCTATGGCGGAATAAACTCTGTACGGATTTTCGAAACGAACTTCCTCTTTTCTCGGATGAACATTAACATCTACAAACTGAGGATCCATGTCTATTTTAATTGCAAAATCAATCTTCTGCCCATGGGGAATATATCTGGAAAACCCTTCATGAACAGCTCTGTAGATTCCTTTATCCCAAATAGGTCTGTTATTAACAAACATGTAATTTTTACTTCCAACGTTTTTATGGTTGGATGGATGTGCTACATATCCGGATATTTTTACACCGGCCCCTTCATAATAAACTCGAAGGAAATTAGAAGCTTTTTCATTCATAATCTCCCCAACTCTCTCCTCTGTGATATCTCCCTTCTTAGAGTTTTCTACTACAGGTAAATCTAAAACTACTTTTCCGTCTTTTTCTAAAATGAAGTGAATATTAGGATAAATTAAGTAGTAGTTATTCATTAATTCAAAAATTTTTCTGTACTCTGTCTGTGGAGTCTTTAAGTGTTTCTTTCTGGCAGGAATATTGTAAAAGAGATTTTCTACCCGAACGGTTGTACCTTCTTCTTTTGCAGTTTTTTTAACGGAAGATTTTCCCTTTTCATCAAAATCTATCTCATTTCCAATTTCTTCTTCTACATATTTAGAGGACACATTAACTCTTGCTACAGATGTGATTGCCGAGAGAGCCTCTCCCCTAAAACCCATACTAACAAGAGTATTAAGATCTTCAATTTTTTCTATTTTAGAAGTAGTATGAGCATCAAAGATGAAAGGAAGTTCTTCTTTGGGAATACCGAAGCCGTTATCTGCCACCTCTATCATATCTATTCCTCCATTTTTTATTCTTACCTCAATCTTGCTTGCCTGTGCATCTATTGCGTTGTCCACAAGTTCCTTAACTACAGAAGCAGGTTTTTCTACTACTTCTCCTGCCGCTATCTGGTTTACAACGCTCTGCGGTAATTTGTGTAATTTTTTCTTTTTCACACTGTTATTCTAACACATCTATATATCTGCTAGAATACGTTGTGGATATCGTAAATAGAAATAAAAATTACAGTAATAACAAGTTTAACTTGCAAAAACCCTACGAAGAGTCTCCGGACCAAGCCAAGGCAATTGAAGAGATTGTCACAAGAATAAAAGCAAATGAGAAGAAACAAACTTTATTAGGAGTAACAGGTTCGGGAAAGACTTTTGTCATGGCAAATATTATAGATTCTTTAAACAGGCCGACATTGGTTATTTCTCATAACAAGACTTTGGCAGCACAACTGTATGAGGAATTTAAAGAGTTTTTTCCTAATAACTCCGTTAAATATTTTGTTTCCTACTATGACTACTACCAGCCCGAAGCATATATTCCTGCAAAAGATCTATATATTGAAAAGGAGTCTGAGGTAAATAAAGAGATAGAGAATTTAAGATTTGGTGCCATGAACTCTGCAATTACCAGAAGAGATACTATTGTCGTTGCCTCAGTTTCCTGTATATATAATATCGGCAATCCCAGTAATTATGAAAACAGAAGTCTCTCTTTTTACGTAGGACAGGAAATAGAAATCTCCGACATTGCAAGGGAGTTAGTGTCCATGAGATACACAAGAGATACTTTAGATTTTACAACCGGTGTGTTTAGAATAGCCGGGGATATCATTGAAATATTTCCTCCCTACGAGGAGTTTTCCTTTAGAATAGAGATGTGGGGAAACAGGGTGGAAAATATTTCTAAGGTTCATCCTCTTTCTAAGCAGAAGGTTGAAGAACCAAGTGAAATACTTGTTTTTCCTGCCACTTCATTAATATATTCTCATGATGTTATTAAAAACGCTGTAGAAAATATTAAAAAAGATTTAAAAAAGAGATTAGATTTCCTAAAGAACATAGGAAAAGAGATAGAGGCATACCGTTTGGAACAGAAAACAAACTACGACATAGAAATGTTAGAGCAAGTCGGTTACTGTAAGAGTATGGAGAATTACAGTATATATTTTGACGGCAGAAAACCCGGGGAACCGCCTTATACCCTGCTGGATTACTTTCCGGATGACTATCTTATGTTTATAGATGAGTCACACATTACTATTCCTCAGATTGGTGGTATGTACAGCGGAGATAAGGCAAGGAAAGATAATTTAATAGAATACGGTTTTAGGTTACCTACAGCTAGGGATAATAGACCTCTTAATTTTAAAGAGTTTCAAGAAAGGCAGGGAACTACAGTTTACTTCTCTGCTACACCGGCGGATTGGGAGATAAGAGATAGTAATAAGAATGTTGTGGAGCTTCTAACAAGGCCTACGGGTCTTCTGGACCCTACAATAGAGGTTAGGAAGACAGATGGTCAGATAGATGATGTTATTTCGGAAATTAATGTTAATGTAAAAAAGGGTCAGAGGGTTCTAGTTACTACTTTAACTAAGAGGATGGCTGAAGATCTTACTTCTTTCCTTCAGGATCTGGATATTAAGGTTCAGTATTTGCATTCGGATATAGATACCATTGAACGTGTAGATATTTTAAGAGATCTTAGGCTTGGGAAATATGATGTGTTAGTTGGAATTAACCTTTTAAGGGAGGGTATTGACCTTCCGGAAGTTTCTTTAGTAATAATTTTAGATGCTGACAAAGAAGGTTTCCTTAGGTCTAAAACTAGTTTGGTTCAGACAATAGGGAGAGCAGCTCGTCATGTAGAAGGTAGGGTTTTAATGTATGCAGATACTGTTACGGAGAGTATGAGGTATGCTATAGAGGAAACGGAGAGGAGAAGGAGATACCAGATAGAATATAACAGGAAGCATAATATAACTCCTAAGAGTATAGAGAAAGAAATTAGGGGAAGGCTTGTGGAAGGTGAGGAAGAAACAAAAGAGGTTGATCTGGATATTGAGAAATTGGATATTAAACAGAAGAGGATACTTATTAAGAAGTTAGAAGGAGATATGTTAATAGCTGCAGATAGGTTGGAATTTGAAAAAGCAGCTAAGATAAGGGATGAGATAAAGGATATAAAGGCAGGTTTGTAATAAAACTTAAATATATGTTACCTTTATATATTTAATTAAACAAAAACATCAATGAAAAGAGGAATAGTTGTTCTAAATAAAGATGAACTTATTGAATTAAGCAAAGCTATTGACTTGGAAAAAATAAAAATAGCACTAGAGAATCTAAAAGAAGAAAACAGAATTCTTACAAATGAAGAAGAATTGGAAAACATACTAGATG
>DHFX01000006.1:17361-85294 GCA_002402455.1 Candidatus Dojkabacteria bacterium UBA4813 | reverse complement strand
ATAGAGAACTTTATTAAACTACTTAGAAAAGCTACAGATATAGAGATACTGACATGGGATGAAAGTTTTTCTACAACGAATGCACAAAATATGCTAACATCTTTGGGACAAAACAGTAGAGGCTCTAAAGATAAAATTGACAAGATTGCAGCAACCGTTTTCCTGCAAGAATTTTTAAATTCAAAAAGCATAAAAGATGAAGGGAGAAAAAAAAGAATCTAAAATTTCCGAGGGCAAATTGCCACTATTTTTTTTAATTCTTATTGGAATTGGAATTGTCTTACTCATAACAGACTACAAAAGAAATTTGTCCGTTCCAAATAGTTCAAGCGATGAAAAAGTCAGAATAGAAATAGCAGAGGGGGAAAGCGTAACAAATATCTTACAGAACCTCTTAGAGAAGGAGCTTATAACCAAAAAGAATTACTACTATGCAAAAGTTTACCTAAGACTGAATGGTCTGGATTCAACACTACAAGCCGGAGTATATGACCTCCCTAAGAATCTGACTATAGTAGAGTTAATAGAAACTTTACAATATGGGAAGGACGAGGAAGTTTGGGTAACCATCCCTGAAGGACTTAGAAAAGATGAAATTGCACAGTTGCTTGACGAGGAATTAGCAAGTAAAAATTTCTCTTCGGAAGAATTCTTGGCTCTTACGAATGATCCTGCATTCATACAAACATTAGAATTAGGGCTTGAAATAGATAACCTAGAAGGTTTCCTCTTTCCGGACAAATACTCCTTCCCAGCAGATATAGATACGAAGCAAGTAATTGTCAGACTAATAGAGAACTTCAAGGCAAAAGTTACTAAAGAGTATACATACGAGGACATAATCCTTGCCAGTATCGTTGAGCGAGAAGGATACAACGAAAGTGACAGACCAATCATAGCTGGTATAATTCTTAAGAGATTTAAAGAAGGCTGGTTATTACAGACAGATGCCACTCTACTTTATCCTTTAAAAGATTGGAAACACCCAATAACACAGGAGGTAAAAGAGAATAACAATCCTTACAATACTTATAAAAACATCGGACTTCCTCCCACCCCAATCTGTAATCCGGGATTACAATCAATAGAAGCAATTTGGAACCCAGTAGAAACTAACTACTACTATTACATCCATGACACCGATGGGAATGCCCATTATGCTGAAACTTTGGATGAACACAACGAGAATATTAATAAATACCTAAAGTAATAATCTGTTTAAATGACTATAGATATAGATTTAAAAGATAGTAGCCTGAATATCCCAAACAACCCTAAGAAAAAGGCTAAAGGAATCAAAGAAGAAAACCTTTCCCCAAAGGAGAAAGGCACAAAGAAAAGTAAAAAGAAAAAAACAGTAATTCTAACAATTGTCACCCTTCTTCTCCTAGGTCTTGGATTTTTAATTTACAAAGGGTACATATTCTCCCATGATTTTGGTTTTAGATTGAAACCAGAAGAATTATTAGGAAGAGAAGAGAAAACTTTGAAAAAAGATCCTACGGGGAAATTTACAAATGTTTTACTAGTAGGATTAGATACTAGAGAAAATAGTGGATTACTAAACACAGATACCATCATAATGGCCTCTTACAACTATGAGACTAATAACATAACACTACTTTCTATACCCAGAGACTTCCATGTTGAAGTGGAGGGAGAAGTACCTTGGTACAACAGAATCAACAGCATATATAGTACTGCCGAACAGAAGGAAGAAGGAACTGGAATAACAGCCCTTCAAGACACCGTTGAGAGGGTTACAGGACAGGAAATCCAGTATTACGCGATAGTGGACTTTAAGGCCTTTGTGGAGATAATAGACACAATAGGAGGCATAGATATAAATGTCGAAAACAGCTTTACAGATTATTTATATCCTCTAGGAGACGGTTACCAAACAATATCTTTTGAGGCGGGTCCACAGACTATGGATGGAGAAACAGCATTAATATATTCGAGATCCAGACGCTCTCTACAAAACAATGAAGGAAGTGACTTTGCCAGAGCAAAAAGACAACAGAAAGTAATAATTGCACTTAAGGATAAATTGTTATCTTCCGAGTCTCTAACGAATCCAAAAACAATCTTTGGGATTCTCTCTTCCATAGATGGAAATATTAGAGTTTCGGAATTTTCCACAAATGATATAGAAGCTGGATTAGAACTTCTTAAAAAATTTGATGAAAACTCCGGTAAGACTTATTCATTCGTTTTGGATCCATCCGTTGGAAATTACTCCTTAGTTGAGAACAAATCTATGGAGAGTGGAGCCTACGCAATAGGTCCTAAGGCAGGATACGGGAATTACACGGATATACATGAATTTATTCATCTAATAATGGACACACCAGCTCTCTATGAAGAGAATGCCAGAGTCCTCGTATACGACACGGGTGCTGGATACAAAACAGTTTTGGAACTAACAGAGAAGATAAACCAGGATTATCCATACCTAAATATTTCTTTTGCAGGAACATTAAGAGATGATAAGGAGGAAGTGATAGTCTATTCCCACGAAGACGGCAAAAATAACAGTACGGTTCAAGAGTTTTCCAAATACCTCAAAACAGACTTAAAAACTGCACCCGATTACATTACAACCAACTTAAACGGTGAAGATGTTACAATACTAGTAGGAAGTAACATTACAATCGAGGAAGAATAAAAGTGGAATACAAACTTTACCATGGAAATTCAACATATCTCTCTTTGGAGGCGGTTCACTCCCATATAGACAAGCTAAAAAAGGAGAGTACCCTAACTAGCATAGATATTCTAGAAGCAGACTTAAAAGATTCAAAAGAAATAGTTGACTTTCTAGCTTCCCCATCCCTCTTCTCTACAAAGAGGACTATATTAATAAAAAGACTATATAGAAACAAAGAAAAAAATCTTTTAGTAGAAGTACTTATAAAAATCCTTCAAGAAGGAAAAAGTAATGACCACATAATAATCTGGGAAGACCAAAAAATAAGATCAAATACAAAATATTACAAATTCTTCCAGAAAAACAGAGCTATAGAGGAATTAAACGAACTTAATAAGAAAACCTTCTTCACTTGGCTAAGAAAAGAACTAGAGAAACATGAACTCAAAATAGACCAAAGCGTTATAAAGAAGCTCGCGGAAAGAACAAACTACGATCCAGAGAGATGCAAAAATGAGATAGAAAAACTCAGGTTATACAACCAAAACAAGATAATTAGAGAAAAAGATATCGAAGAGCTTACGGCAGATACTTTAGAAGAAAAAATCTGGGATCTGACAGACTCTATAAATATCCAAGACAAAGAAAAAAGCATCACAATCCTAGAGGACCTCGCATTACAACAAACAGACGCAAATTACATACTCTCGATGTTGGCAAGAAATCTAAGACTACTCTACTTAACTAAAACGTTGGACGAAGATGGAAAGGGATATAGAGAAATCTCCTCGCTACTAAAGATACCCCCATTCACAACACCTTCCCTAATAAGGGCTTCCAAGCAGTACTCTGAAGAGAAAATAAAACTACTCTACTCTAAACTTTCTAACTTAGATTACCAAATTAAGACAGGAAAGATTGAACCCAATCTAGGACTTACTTTAATTTGCCAATTTTTGTGAAAACCCTTCTCCTTTCAGAAACAAATTGCATATCCTTTCGAGTTGACACTCTTACCACATTAAACTAAACTTTAGGGGAAGATAAGTTTTTACTGCTCTTAATGGAAGAAGTTAGAAGGATTCCCACCACAAGTGAAAAGAAAAAAAGTACTACTTTATTAATCATAATCGCCGCTATTCTAGGCATAGGGCTTATTGTCTCAGCAGTTTATTTTTATACCCTTGAAGAACCAGCAAAAGAACAAATCGTAACAGAGACAACCTGTGCCTGTTATTACATCGATCCAGAAGTTGTACCAGAATGTGGAGATCCTAGAAGAGGTTTTTCCTTCGAATTAAATACTGTCCCTAGCGACCAAACTTGTAGTGCACCTTGTTCTGTTGACAACCTTTCAACAAATCTACTGAACAGCACAACACAGCAAGCCCTCTACCAGATCTGTACTATACCAGTGGTACAAGATAGCAGATGTACCGAAATGACAATAAAGGATAGCTCTGGGAAGATTGTTACAGGGAAAATTCCGCTAAACGAGAAAGAGCTTACTATTGAGGCGAAATTCGACGATGTCTATACGGACCACAAATTTGTAATCAATAATCAAGAGGTGCAACCGGACTCGATATCCCCAGACTCCTTAACCATAACAAAAACATACACCGAATTAGATACCTCAACCATAGAGATCTTTGCAACAGCGTCAGATGCCAGTGCAAATCAAATAAACTCCCCTATCTGTAGAAGACTTATAGAGGTGGAACAAACAACTTCTGCAAGTGTTAGTAGCATACAAGTCCAAACTAGAAAGGCTGAAGACACTTACAAAGTTTCTACAATTAAAATAGGAATCGGAAACATTGAAGATAGTACACAATTAACAATAAGATTCTCCTTTAAACTAGAGGATTCAGAGGCTGGTGATCTTTCAATGACAGATGGTTTTACAATAGATAGTGCTAAGGGTGAGATATCCATACTGGAGCAAGATCTTTATAATAGTGAAAACTTCAGTACCGATCTAAATTTTTCTCAACTTGATAAAAAAGTCGGAAACATAGAAATAACAGCGGAAGTCAGATCAGACACAGAAGTTATAGGTACTGTAAGTACCTCCTTTAACTTCCCACAAATAGAGCCTACCTCCGAAGAATTACAACAAGCACAAGAATCTAAATTTAGGGTTTCTAAGACCTCGAATGTAACTTGTGTTGAAAGAGTAACACCCAATAATGTCGCAGAATTTACTTTAAAAACAGTTAATGACAGCACCACAGCTCAAATAATCTATTCAGTTAAGGACAAACTACCACTCGGTTTTACATACGTAGCAGATTCGACAAAGATAAATGGGGTTAAAGTAGAAGACACGGAATTTGTAACAATAACAGACATTGGAGATACTCAGGAAATAGTTTGGGAGAAAACGGGAGGTTGGTCTGTAAATAGTGGTCAATCATTAACAATACTCTTTATGTCGGAAGCAGGTGAAGATGCAATAACAGGAGAAAATCAGAATGAAGTGGTAATAACACCTGCAGAGATACCAACTGATCCAGAAACACTTAGAGCCGAACTTGTCCTAAATGTAGCACAAAGTTGTACTCAACCAAGTGAGGAAACTCCTCCAGTTGTTGAAGAACCAGATTCTGAAACAACACCCGAGACAGGAATCTTCGATTCTGTAATCGGAAGAATACTCTTAGGGATTATTACCGTACTAGTCGGTTGGTACATTTACTCAAGACCTATGGGTCAAGCAATGATGGTAAAGTTAATAAACTCTCAACCTTACAAAGAAGCAGAGGTGTTCTCATGGAGAATATTCAAACCCAAAAAGTACTTTGAAACAAAACTAGTAAGAAAAGTATCTAAAAACAAGAAAAAGAAATCTTAAAGATCCTCTATAACAAATTCTAGAGGCGAGCCATTATCTCCATAAGCTTGATCCTGTGAATTTACTAAGAAATAATATCTCTCTTTCCTAAGAAGACCATCAATTGTCACACTATGATCCCTCGCACTACTCTTATTCACAAGATCAACCCCGACCATATCTAAATTACCTCTATTCTGACCATAGAGTACAAAACCTAGACATTCAGACCTCGTCTTCCAAGATATATCAACCGAATAATCATTCTCACCCGGCATAACAAAAATATTATATGGGACACAATCCTTTTCAGCTATACCCTTCACCTCTAACTCATCAGCACCCTTTGAAAACAACAAAAAAAGACCAGAGGCTAGAAACAAAAGTGCCATAACAGATAAGATGTAAACTTTCTTTTTTTTATTCGGCATTATCTAAACTCCCCTCTACTAATATATAATCCTCTTTAGTAGAGCTATTATACCCGTCTGAAACCTTCAAAACAATTTTGTATGTACCCTTACTTCTACTAGGAGCAACACCCTTGAGAACAAAGTCTTCTAACTTGAGCCATTCAGGACCTTCTACATATTCCAATTCCAAATTTTCTGCTACTGTGTCGCCATCCAAAGCCCTCACCCTATACTCGTACATTTCTCCCTCCTGAATAACCAACGGAGGAAGGTTAATAATATATGGGACTCCGGTAGGATTCCTCACTCCAAGAACATTCTCAGAAACATCCTCTGTATCTTCCTGGTAATAAACGACATAAATAGAAACTGCCGAAGCAACGGAAAATACAAAAAATAGAAATGAAAAAAACTTTAAGAACCTACTCCTCCTCATAAAAACAGTGTAACACAAATAGGAATGTTTACAAACAAAGACATAATATATATAATACCCTGACTTACGAGTTACTTACTTTACATATATAACATATCTAATTAAAATGCCAAATCTTAAGACATCTATTAAAGATCTTAGACAAAATAAGAAAAGAAAAACCGTCAATGACAGGTTAAGAAACAGAATAAAGAGAGCAGTTAAAAAACAAAATACCCTAATTAACGAGGGGGAAATCGAAAGAGCTACTAAAAACATAAAAAATGCTTATAAGGTTCTTGACAAAGCAGCCAGAAAAAATGTTATAAAGAAAGGAAAGGCAGATAGAATTAAATCTCGCCTTACTAAAAATTTAAACGAACTGTCCCAAAATAATGTCAAAATTGCTAAAAAAAGCACTTAAAATATCCCTCGCTCCTGCGATATTAATGATAGCAGGAAAAGCAATCGGGATAATCTTGCCAACAGTGATCTATGATCTCGAATTTTTCATTGAAAATGACATAGAGGGGTTCACCTCCATACAAATCGTTTTTACAGATAGCAATGTCACTCTCTTTGTCAACTCTATTTCAAACCTAACCATGCTTCTGTTTCTAGCAGTTCCCACATTTTACTTCATAATAAAGACCTCTCTATACCAAACAACACTCCAGAATCCTAGAACTTTGGTAAAGGTGACAAGATTCAATCTTCTAAAATGGATAACTAGAAAAGACGTAACATTTTTACACATATTCATATGGACTACATTTCTAACAATAGCCTCGATTATTGCAATAACCCACACACTACAGGGTCAAACATATACCTGGATAGGTGTAGGAGCTGGAGTAACTTCACTCCTTTCTGTATGGGGAACAATAAAGACATTTGAATTAGAAACTGATAAGATATATCCTAAAGAAAACAGTTATTATTAATCACCTTAAAGATACCAAATGGGGAAAAAAGAAGAATTTAAAAAGACATTCTCACAGATACTAGAACCCTTTGCACTTGGCTTACTAGCCCTTTTCTTCATATTACCAATTGTAACCGTAATGAATCTAACACCAATAACTAGGCAAATTAAAAAAATAGACGTATTGGGAGTAACTACTCAGGATGAACTAGTTATAAGGTTGGTGGCTGGCCAACATGAGATATTCTCTGGGGAGAATCTTACTAAAATAGACGAAACCGAATATTCCTACTCTGCAAGAATTGGCAAAAGAGGTGCAGACTCCTACTCAAAGCCAATTCTAGAAATACAAAATAATACAGAAGAGAAGAAGGTTCTCACTTTCTGGGGTCAGACCCTTAGTAACACAAGATCAAAAATATATTTACAGGAGAAAGAAATTCCATATCTTCTACAAGATAATACAGGAGAGACATACGAACAAAAAATTAGTATTCTTCCTTCAGAGAAATTAATTATCTTCCTGGCTTTAGAGAATCTATCCGGTGTTCAGTTTTCTGAATTATTCGACATGACAATAACTATCGAATAGATAAGCAATCTCCCCTCCTTTCTCGTGTTATAATTCCTCGTATGCAAGATTTAGACAGGATTCGCAATTTCTCAATAATTGCACATATAGACCATGGGAAATCCACCCTAGCGGACAGAATTTTAGAAGCAGTTAAGACAGATCTCTCTAGAGAAAAAAGAAAAGAGAGAGTTTTAGATAGACTAGATTTAGAACAAGAAAAAGGAATTACCATAAAGCTACAGGCTTGTAGAATGAGTTGGAAAGGATACCAATTAAACCTAATAGACACTCCCGGCCATGTAGATTTCTCCTACGAGGTTTCCAGATCGTTAGCCGCATGTGAATCCGCAATACTTTTAATAGATGCCAGCCAAGGAATTCAAGCTCAAACAATATCTAACACGAAGAAGGCTTTAGATTTAGGTCTAAAAATAATTCCAGTCCTCAACAAGATAGATCTGCCTAATCTAGATATAACAGAGAGAGAAAGAGAGATCAGAAGCCTCTTGGGATTTAAAAAAGAAGAGATCATAAAAGTCTCTGCAAAAACAGGCGAGAATGTGGACAGATTATTAGATGAAATTGTAAAAAGATCCCCTTCTCCAAAGGGAGATCCTAACAAACCTTTAAAAGCATTAGTCTTTGACTCCTTCTATGACGAACATAGGGGAGTGGTAATTGCAGTTAGAGTCTTTGATGGGAAAATAGAATACATCCATGGAAAAGCCGAAGAGCTTTACATGATGCAAAGAAAAGAATCTTTTAAACCAGCAGAAATAGGAGTCTTCAATCCTAATCTTTTAGAAACAGGCATATTAAAAACAGGAGAGGTCGGTTACATAGCTACCGGACTTAAAGATACCAGCTACTTTACAGTCGGAGATACTGTGTCAGATAAAAAGGGAACAAAGCCTCTCTCGGGATATAAAGTTCCAAAACCCAATATGTTTGCAACTTTCTTTCCTACAGATCCAGAAGAATACGAAAATCTCAAGATCGCTCTCAAAAAACTTTCCCTGAATGACTCTTCCCTCTCATTTACAGAACAGAGATCTCCATTATTAGGCTCTGGTTTCAGATGTGGTTTCTTAGGCCTTCTACATATGGAAATTATTCAGGAACGATTGGAGAGAGAATATGGAGTTAACCTCGTAGTAACCGCTCCAACAGTAGAATACAGAGTCATAAAAACGAACGGAGCAGAACTTGAGATACAGACTCCAAACGAACTTCCCGACCCTTCAGAAATAAAAGAAATAAGAGAACCATGGGCCAGGATTGCAATTATGACTCCTGAGAAATATCTGGGTGACCTTATGAAGTTATGCCAATTAAAAAGGGGAGAATACGTAAATACAAAATATCTCTCCGCTGAAAAAGAGATTCTTCTAAGAGAGCAATATATAACCTTGGAGTATGATATGCCATTAGCATCTCTTATATCCAACTTCTTTGACCTCATGAAGAATATTACGAGTGGATATGCTTCAATGGAATACGAAATAATAGACTTCTTTCCTGCAGATATTGTAAAAGTTTCAGTACTAGTAAATCATGAGGAGGTGGAAGCACTTAGCTTCTTGGAGGTAAAAGAGAAAGCAAGATTAAAGGCTGTTACCCTCTTAAAGGAGATGAAGAAAGTAATTCCTAAACAACAGTTCCCTATCCCACTACAAGCATCAATAGGAGCAAAGATAATTGCAAGAGAAGATGTCCAAGGATATAGAAAAAATGTGACAGAAAAACTGTACGGAGGAGACTACTCCAGAAAGAAAAAGCTCTTGGAAAAACAGAAGAAAGGGAAGAAGAGATTAAAAGAAATTGGTCAGGTAACTATACCTCAGGAAGCCTTTTTAGCAATTCTTAAGACATAATGATTATTAGAAATATAAAACTATCAAATTTTAGGAAATTTGGGGAAATAGAAATCCCTATTAACAAAGAAATAGTAATCCTATATGGAGATAACGCACAGGGTAAAAGCACAATCCTAGAATCCATTATGCTAATAACAAACGGCTTCTCTCCATGGGCTTCCTCGGACGAATATATCTACACCAACCAAGAGGATAATAAAAAATATACTAGAATAGAGATAAACATAGATGGGAAAATATTCTCCTTTTTTAAGGATAATACTAAACGAGTATTCCAAATAGACTCCAAAAGGACCACACCAAAAAAGTTCTTTGAAGAAACCGCCTCTACAACTTTTAATCCTGAACAAATTGAGATATTAATGATCTCTCCAAGCAAAAGAAGAGAGTTCCTAGACGAAACGATTTCCCTAATAAATTACGACTACTCCGATACTCTTAAAACTTTCAAGAAAACATTGAGACAAAGAAACTCCTATCTTAAAAGACTTTCTAAGGATTTTTATGAAAGGGGAACCATAGCAATAAACGATACCCAACTTAATTTCTGGACGGAAAAGTTTACAAAGCTCGCAGAGGAGATACAAAAAAAAAGAATTCAGCTGTGCCGTGAAATCAGTTCGGAATATATTCGAATGGAATATATAAAATCAAATGGAGAAACGCCTCTCGAAGAAAAAATTGAAATGTCTAAAAAAAGAGACATCGCAACAGGATACACAAACATAGGACCACACAGAGACGATTGGAACTTAATAAACGGAATGGATATTAAAAAATTCGGATCAAGAGGAGAAAAAAGGCTATCTATTGGGCAATTACTATTTAGTAAACAAGAATTAGTGGCGAAAAAACTGGGTTTCTACCCTATACTCTTGCTAGATGATATCTCCTCAGAATTAGATAAGGAAAACACCAAAAAAATATTTAATAAAAATTTTCTTTCTAAACAACAAACCTTTATAACAACAATTGACTACAAAAATCTCCCCAGAGAAGTTATAGAAAAAGCACAATTGATAAATCTAAACTCCTTTAAATAACTACCCATTAAGATATTTCTCCAATTTCTCTATACGAAAACTATATTCAAAGAATTCTATTCTGCCCTTTTTGTAATTCTCTACTAATCTCTTCATCTCAGGATTATGACCGGAAATAAACATGAAGATTAACTGCCCGACAAACGCAAGAAAATTGAGAACTCTAAGGGGGAAAAACACCCTTTCCTTTGGAATTGTTCTTGATTTAAGTAACTCCTTTTTAACACAGAAGTCCTTTTCCAACCACGGATTTACAGAAAAAATATATCTTTTATACTCTTCATTATATAGAGGAATCATGAAGAGAAGCTCATGCATATTAAAAATATCATTCGGAAATTCCAGACCACGTTCCTCACAAATTAAATTCACACACAATTTATTTCTTACATCTTTATGTCTTTTTGCTCGAATCTTATTATGAAAGACGTTTCTAAACGCGACAATAGCCCTATAAATCCACATGGTCCCATTCCTTACTACGACGAATATATCAATGTCATCACTCTCATTTGCAAAACCCGCAGCAACTGAACCGGATACTCCCACAAATCTGACCCAATCAAAGACCTTAAGTTTAGGAAGCTCTTTTTTTGCTATTTCCAATTTTTCTAAAGATGCATGGCCTAAATCTCCGTCGTCCTTAATATCCTCTCCCTCCAACTCCCTAAGAAACCTTCTACCCCATATATATCTTACCTTATCTTTAGAAAGACCCAGATCCATGGTTTTTCTGAATTTGAGAAGATCTTTAAATTTTTCATACCTCGTTACCATATAATCATTATAATACAACTTAAAAGAACCAAACATTGTAAGTATATTCAATATTCTGGTAAACTTTATATGAAGAAAATAGTAAAATCTGCCTACATATGAGACAACATGCGATTCCGCAAAATATATTAGATATTGAGTTTAAACTCTTTACGAAGTTTACTCTTAAGGAATTTGCCTACTTAGCAATAGGTTTGGGTATTGGAGGAATCATGATATACCTAGTGGTCTCAAATATTATTCCTGCTTTACTTGGGATACCAATCTTTATCGTATCCTCTGGACTAGGAGCTTTCCTGGGTCTGGTTCCAATAAATGAGCAAGATGCGGATGTCTTCATAAAAAATTATATTACAGCAATAACAAATCCAACACAAAGGGTATGGTTAAATGAAGAATTAAAGGAGAAAGGAGCTAAACCAGAACTTAAACCGGATGAAGAAGGTAGACTAATTCCGAAGGACGTTAAAATTAAAAAGAAGAAAATTATTGGAGAGAGCCTTCCCGCTACAGGCAACCCTATTGAACCTGAAGAGAATGACCCTAAAGATATGTTAGATGAGGAACTTAATGTAGATCCTCGACTTATTCCTAATACCATGATTCTTACTGAGGATAATATATCTAAGTACCAATTCAACATAGCTAATGCAGACAAACTCCCTGGGAATATAAATGCATGGTTATCTACAAAAGATTCAAAGCCTATTCCAAATGTTATTGTATACTTAAAGTCTGCAGACGGAAAAATCCTCTATGCAAATAAGACTAGAGAAAGTGGCTATTTCTTAACAAATAAATTATGGGAACCAGGTACATATATGTTAGAATTTCAACATCCTACATATGAATTTCCAAAAGTTCAACTAGAAGTAACAGAGAAAAGAAGTAAGTTGCCAATTAAAATTAACAATATATAAGGTGGATAAAAAAGCGAGAGCAAGAGCGACAGCGTCAACACAGGACCATCTAGGGATAAAAGATATCCAAGATGATTTAATAATAACCACACAAGGGAGTGTGGCAATGGTCATACAAACCTCCTCCATTAACTTTGACCTTCTTGCAGAGTACGAACAAGACAATAAAATATATGCATTCGCTGGACTTCTAAACTCCCTAAATTTCAGGATTCAAATCCTTATTAGGACAAAAAGAATAGATATTTCTAACTATATAGATTACCTAACGACCAGCATGGATAGAAAACAGATGAGTGAAGGACTCAGAAAACAGTTAGATATATACACGAATTTTGTTCAGAAACTAATTATTCAAAATGATGTCCTAGATAAGAACTTCTTTATAGTGATTCCTTACAGTCCGGGAGCACCTATACCGGGAACAAACATATTGGATTCCAAAAAGAAAAAAGAAGAACAGGAGCAAATGAACCAGATGAAAACGGACCAATTAGTAGAAAAGGCTAAAATCTTCCTATTTCCAAAGAGAGACCATATTCTTAAGCAACTTAGTAGAATGGGACTCTTCGGCCACCAGTTAACAACTAAAGAATTATTATCTGAATTCTATACAATATATAACCCTGACGAAGAATAATGGATGGCATAAATAATAACTACAACAACTACAACAAACAACTGGAAACAAAGACAACTCAAAAGTTGGAACAGCAAACCGAAAAGTTTAAAACAACCGGTGAAAAGTATGCCTCATTCCGACAGGAAGTTTCAAAACTTAAAGAGGAAGCTAAAAACATCCCCGAGGGAAAGGAGGACAGATACAATGATACAAAATCTCTAGAAGAGGAGGAAAAAAAGAAAAAAGGGAATATTATCACAAATGTCATGGATAACGTTACCGAACTACTCGGGCACTCTAACAAGAAAAAATCTAAAGAAGAAACAACTGAAGAAGAAAGTTCTTGGGAAACCAGATATGTAAATAACGACCCACATAGTGTTAGGAAATTAATTCCTTCGGATATGTCTATACAAGACATCATTGCCCCAATAGACCTAGAAGTGGATTTTAACAACTTACAAATAGGAGATTACTTCTTCAAAACATTATTTGTGAGTGGATACCCAAGATTTGTTGGTCCTAATTGGCTCTCCCCCATAATCAACTTCGAACACTCATTAAGAATCAGTACCTTCTATTATCCGGTAGACAACAAAACTATTTTAGAAAAACTCAAAAAGAAAATCGGAGAGATGGAAGCTACCCTTTATTCTCAAATGGAAGAAAGGAAAGTTATAGACCCTTCACTAAAAGTGGCACTCGCAGATGCTCAGCAGTTACAGGATTCTATTGCAGAGGGAACAGAAAAATTTTTCCACTTCTCAATGTATATAACCCTCTATGCAAAAGACAAAGATACTCTTGAGAGAATTTCCAGGAATGTCACATCAACTCTAGCCGCAATAAACGTAACTGCAAAACCTGCAACCTTACAACAGGAGCAGGGATTCATAAGTTGCCAACCCCTCGGACTAGATAGTATG
This sequence comes from Candidatus Dojkabacteria bacterium UBA4813, assembly GCA_002402455.1. Taxonomy (GTDB): domain Bacteria; phylum Patescibacteriota; class Dojkabacteria; order SC72; family SC72; genus UBA2177. The sequence goes on along the minus strand of DHFX01000006.1, from coordinate 71,316 downwards.
TACATAACTAGAAATATGGATACTACTTCTCTCGCAACAACTTTTCCCTTTGTTACATCTGAACTTACCATGGATCATGGAATTATGTACGGATTAAACCTACACAACAGAAGTTTGGTAATCTTCGATCGCTTTGAACTAGAAAATGCTAACACAGTAGTCTTTGCAAAATCCGGTGCGGGTAAGAGCTATTTCGTTAAGCTCGAGGCCGTAAGAAGTCTAATGTTGGGAACAGAAATATTAATAATTGACCCAGAAAGGGAGTACGAGAGTTTAGCTAAAGCCGTTAATGGTGCCTACATCTCCTTCTCACAAGACAAAGGAAATAAAATGAATCCTTTCGAACTCTCCGGTGTGACAGAAGAAGGAGATGATGAATTAAGAATGAAACTCTTGGCTTTACAAGGTTTCTTCAAAGTTATGCTTGGAGAACTTAGCAATATTGAGAGCTCTATTCTGGATCGAGCTCTCATACTCACATATCGTGAGAAAGGAATAACATTCGACCCTAACACTCAAACTAAAACTCCTCCACTCCTTGAAGATTTATATAAAGTCTTAAAGGGAATGGCAGAAACAGAAGCACATGGTCTGGCAAGAAGATTGGAAAAATATATTATTGGTAGTGGTGCCGGAGTTTTCAATGAGGCAAGCAACTTTGAGATAGACAATCCATTTACAGTCTTTAGTGTTAGAGACCTGCAGGAAGAATTAAAACCCCTTGCTATGTATCTAATGCTAGACTTCATTTGGACTAAGATTAGAAAGGAGAGAAAAAGAAGACTACTCATAGTAGATGAGGCTTGGTATATGATGCAGTCCGAAGACTCTGCTAAATTTATGTACTCTATAGCAAAAAGAGCAAGGAAATACTACCTTGGTCTGTCCACAATAACTCAGGATGTTGCGGACTTCCTAAACAATGACATGGGTAAGGCAATAATTTCAAACTCTTCCATACAAATGCTCATGATGCAAAGTCCAACAGCAGTAGAAAAACTACAAGAGGTCTTTAATCTCTCAGATGGAGAAAAAAACTTCCTCCTTAACTGTGATCAAGGACAAGGACTCTTCTTTGCAGGCTCAAACCACGTGGGAATTCAAGTACTGTCCAGCGTATCAGAACATGAATTAATAACTTCTGACCCTAGAGATTTAGAAAAGCTTAAAACAAGAGAGGGTCAGCCAGATACCAGAACTTTAGAACAATTATCTGAAATATATGAACCTCCGACAGAACAAAGACCAATGAAAAATGGAGAAGAAATGGCAAGACAGGAAGAAATTATTGAAGAAGCTGTAAAACGAACACAGGGACAAAGAAGCACCATACAGATGGAGAGAGCAGAATACCAAAAAGAACTAGAAAAGAGATTAAAAGAACAAGAAGAACAATTAAGTCCTGATAAAACCGAAATGGAAAAGGGAATCTTAGATAGAATTAAGAGTAACACCCTCTCCGGTCAGGCAGTGCAATCTCGCAAAGATATCCAGAAGGGGAAAGAACATCTGACTCCACAAGGTTTAATTGAAAGTTATCCGGAGGATAAGAATGAGCAACTCTAATACGAACAATAACAATGTCGAAGTCTCTAATTATCTAGTAACAGAAGCTGTTAATCCTCAAAAGATAGACCCAATCCAGAAAGGAATGGACCTTTACCTATTATCAAAAGCGGAAGAGAAGCAACAAAACAGATCAACTACTCCTAGAAGGATGGAGAGCTCTAAAGTCAGAAAAGCTGCCGACTCTCTGAGACTTTCAAATCCATTTAGAGGAATATAATCCTCTCATCATCAACTTGCTAGAAAATAACTAACTTAGTGGTCCCTGATCAGCTAGGACATAATCGGTTAGGTTGGAGCTATTTATGACGATAGGAAGTGGCTTCCCTTCAACAATCATTCTAGCTGCACTTCTTACAATCGTTGTAATATTCCTTTCTAACTGTCTAATACCAGCATCAAACCCAACAGGTCTAATTATCAACGGCCACACCTCCTCCTCTATCCTTATATATTCAGGAGATATGTTAAGATCTTCAAGAACTCTGGGTAGGATATATTCCTTACCAATTACTTCCTTCTCCTGATCAGAGTAACTGGTAAAACGAATAACTTCCACACGATCCAATAGTGCTGCAGAAAGACCACCTAAATTATTCGCTGTACATATGAAGAAGACATTAGAGAGGTCTACCGGATAATCAATATAGTGATCTACAAATGTAGAGTTTTGCTCAGGGTCTAATATTTCAAGAAGTGCAGCCATAATATCACTAAGAAGTCCTTTATTTCCACTAGCTTTCTCTATCTCATCCAATAATATCACCGGATTCATGGTTCCGCACCTAACCAAAGACTTAATTATTTGACCAGGTTCAGCATCCGGAGAATACCGGGGTGCTCCCCTTAGTGTTCTAACATCCCCAATAGCCCCTAAAGATATACGGGAAAACTTCCTACCCATAGACTGAGCTATAGACCTTGCAATAGAGGTCTTTCCTACACCCTGCAAGCCCAGAAAAAGAAAGACAGGAGCATTAGCCACATGACTTTTTAGTACTCCCATTTGAACTCCTTGCCCAATTGGTCTGTTATGGGGTACTTGGGAGATACTATTCTGATATTGCACTTGCGAAGGGATAACGTCTCCTCTTAATCTTTCCACTCCCCCAACACTTTGTAATTGCATGGTTGCAATATAATCCAGAATCAAATCCTTAATAGTTTCCATTCCATGATGAGTTTCATCCATAACCTCCCTTGCCCTATGGATATCCAAATTGTCTTCACTTACTACACCCCAAGGAATCCTTGTGATCCAGTCTATATATTTACTGACTGTTTCAAATTCTGCACTATATCCACCCAATTTAAACATTCTTCCAAGCCTCGACACCCTCACCATTGTCTCTTCTCTCAACTTTTCCGGAAGATTTGTAGAGGATAACTTTACCTCAAGTGCCTTAACCTCCATTAAACTCTCCTCAAGACTGTCATTAACAACAGGGTGATTTGTTTGGTTATAATTATTAGAATATTCCATATTTAGGCAGTTTAATATACTTGTAAAGTGTATCTTTATAACACGATTAAGTCAAACTTTTACCACACACTATTGATATTAGAAACTTTGCATGATAACCTTAAGATAGATAATATAAACTGCCTTTAATATGAAAAAAATATATTCCCTTTTGGTCTCTTTTATTGTCTTTATGTTCCCGTTCGCAACATATGCTGCCGTAAATATAACACTTAGAGAAGGTGAAACTGGGAATGTAGCAATTGGGATAGATACAGAGACTGATACCCTAGAAAGTGTTACCCTTCCAATAAGCTATTCAGACGGTGTTGAAATAACGGATGTTACAGACGGAGATGTTGCTTGTTCAGAGTTAAGTTATACCGAATCCCAAGGGACTGTAAACACCATACTGGTAACATGTAAATTGGACTCAGCAACAGCACTAAATGGAGTACTGGCTAATATTGCATTTACCTCCACGGGAGATACCCCTACAACTTTTGAAGTGGTTGAATCCGACGATTTAGATCTTGGTACCCTTACTCTGGGAGAAACCGTCAGTTTTGAACAAACAAATACTGTATCCACGACAGAAGATACACAACCGACAGCTACTGAAACTCCAACTGTACAGGAGACTCCAGCTGTAACAACAGAACAACCAACTACAACAACAAAAACAAGTTTACTAGACAGTATAACTAACTACTTACCATACATATTAATTGCAGGATCCGTAATCTTACTTATTAGCATAGTGGTTCTACTGCTCAGGAAGGACAAAGAACCAAAACAGCCTAAGGTAAAGAAAGCAGAACAAAACCAGATTCCTCCCGTAATACAACCGGAGCAACAGAGTGAAACATTTCTCAGAGATATGGTAAATAATCCTAATAGTGCACCGACACAGACCACACCACCACCAGCAGAAGTGACTCCCCCAACACCAATGAGTCAAAATACACAACCGACACCAGAACAACCCATATACACACCTCCACAACAAAATACCCCCCCAATTTCGAGTGCCTCTCAAGAAGAGGATTTGCAGGAAATTCTTCAAAGGGAATCCTCTATTCCAACAGCTATGGGAGATAGCACTCCGCAGGCTCCACAACCTAACCAGAATGTTCCTTTCTCTACAGGATTTTCTGTTTCACCACAACAGGAAACCCCTGAGAATATCATGCCTGAACGCCCACAACCACATATGCCACCAATAACATCACAACAAAACCAAGATACAGATAATACTCCAGAGGAGATCCCTCCCGTACCTCCAACAATGTAATTAATATGGAAAGTGTGGAGGAATTACTCAAAGTTCCTCCATATTTCACTACCTTTAACCCTAAGATCTCCTAGGTACTTACTATTAAGATCTTTACTGCCATATGGCCTCTCACACTCTTTGTCTAAGGTCTCAAAGGCTATCTGTGCAATCTTCATTCCAGGATATATTTTTATTGGAATTGGAGAAACATTTGCCAATTCAAGAGTTAACCTTAATTTGTTACCGGGGTCTAAAAATCCTGCAGTGGCGTGCACTATTAGTCCCAATCTTCCCAAAGAGCTCTTTCCTTCTAAACGACCAACATGCTTGGAGTCAACACCCGTAATCTCCTTAACATTAGCTAAAACAAATTCACTTGGATGAATAATAAAACCCTCCTTTTCATCAACCTCTATCTCCTTCATCAGATTTTTAGGCTTATCTTTAACATCCACTATCCCCACACTCTCCTTATTAAAAATAAGAAAGAACTTATCTAGATGCAAATCATAAGATGCGGGCTGTAAAAACTCTTCCGAAAAAGGCTCTATTACAATCTCCTTGCTCTTTAATTTGGCTTTTATTGTCCTATCCGAAAGAATCATATCTTACACATAAAAACTTAATTTGTTGTTATTCTCTACCTTAACTCCTATCTACAAACTGATGCTTGTCATCTATTCTTGGCTCTATAATCTTTCTTAATAATGGTCTCCAAATAGGATCAATATAGTTGAGATTCCTTAACCATTCGTAGACTAAAACCCTATAAGAGATATGTCCACCATTTCTACTTCTTAAGTTTATCAGATATTGTAAATCATCGAACGATCCGTAAAATATATACTTAGTTGCATGCGCATGAGGTAACAAATACTTTGTAAATTCATCGCACACCTCTTTGGAAAGATGTTGCTTTGCCATCTCCCTCCAACCCTTTATCCTGTCGTACGTATCAGATAATCTCTTTATATACTCCTTCTTAACCTTAGAAAGAGACCCTATATCCAAATAATTACAAAGATAGAAACACTGGTCACTCCTCCTGTCTAACTCTTTATCCATATCCACTTGCTCATGTAGAAAAGGAATAAACCTCTCAAAACTCCTATGCCTATTAAGATCTTTTAGCGTTCCAAGTGAAGCAAACCCCTCTATCTTTATTGCTCCAGACTGACCAATATTCCCAAGCTGGCTATGATGGTCATGTAATTCAAATATTATTTCCCCAAATCTCTCCTGATCCTCCTCAGAGAATTCAAACTCCTCTTTAGAACCCAATGGGTTTATTAAATATTCATAATGGGAGACCAAAGACTCCATACAATCGGGAGAATAAGATACCTTGACAGAATAACTTTCACTCTCAGGAATCTCCCTCTTTTGCTCTGAAGAGAAACTTTCTTTCATATACTCAATAATTCTTTCTGTTGAGTTTTTTCTACAACAATTTGCATCCGTATGCCTAATTAGTCCATCTGCTTCTCTGATATAACCCCTTGCATTAAGTTTAGATTCACCTAGAAGATTAAGAAGCATACTTGCAACCTCATTTTCTACCACAGTATCACTTGCACACATAAAGCTGATGGCATCAGACCAACTTCTTGCTGACATTAAATAAGCACTACTTGTACTCAAACCATACGGTAAAAAATACCTAGTAGTATCGAATGCCCTTGCCTTTAGAGCAGAAACCTCCTGACTACTCTCCTCATTTATCCTAAAGTATTTTTTAAGGGCATCTCTAGTAGGACCTAGCATCTCCCTGTAATCTTTAATCTGCTTTAGCATTATCCTCTCATACTCTCTACTAACTTCGTGGTTATCACAAACCTCATTAGGAATTTTGACGAAGTTAGGATCTTGAAAGTTCTGGTATCTAGTAGACCTACCTTGCCCAGATATTACCGGACAAGAATAAAACATTTTTGTTTCAAGATATATTGGTACATTTTCTAAACAGACAAAAAGATCTGCCATATCTCCTACAGATTTGTGACCATAACCTGCGAATATTTTTTCTAACTTCTCCGCTGCATCCGTACTCTCCCTCATAATCTCAGAGGCTATATCTAAAATGGAATCCGCAGACCTACTATATCTTGCTCCCAGATAAGCATTAATAGATGGCTGTTTTCTCTCTGTATCTTGAAGCAACGTCTGTACCCTAAATCTATTCCAAGAAGATTCAGATCTTAAAGTAGCAATATGTAAATCCTTTCTAAAGCTTAACTTCATTTTTGTTATTGAAAGTTTATTATTAAAAGTTTAATTTCTACTATTTATCCCTGGAATTGGGAACTTAGAGGCAAACTGTTTAACGTCTTTTCTTATTTTCTTAATTAGGGATTTATCATCTCTGTTTTTTAATACAGTATCTATATATTCCGCTACCTTAAACATCTCCTTCTCTTTCATTCCCCTAGTCGTTAACGCAGGAGTCCCAATTCTAAGTCCGGAAGGATTCCATGGTTTTCTGGGATCATTGGGGATAGCGTTCTTGTTTAATGTAATGTTTGCTTCTTCTAACAAGGTAGATGCTTCCTCTCCTCCGAGGTCTTTCAAACCTTTTGAATTAGATAAATCTACTAAGAAAAGATGGTTATCTGTTCCTCCAGAAACAATTTTGTAACCTCTTTTCATAAGTTCCTCTGATAGAACCTTTGCGTTTTTAATAACTTGCTTAGAATACTGTTTGAATTCCTTTGTTGATGCTTCTTTTAGAGCAACTGCTATGGCGGCTGTTATATGGTTGTGAGGACCTCCCTGAAGGCCTGGGAAGACCGCTTTATCTATCTTCTCCCCGAATTCTTCCTTTGACATAATCATAGCCCCTCTAGGACCTCTTAGAGTCTTATGAGTGGTTGTAGTAACCACATCTGCTATCCCTACAGGAGACGGATAATCACCTGCTGCGATTAGACCGGCCACATGGGCTATGTCTGCAACAAGAAACGCTCCGACTTCATCTGCTATTTTTCTAAATTCTGACCAATCTATTATTCTTGAATACGCAGAAAAACCTGCCCATATTAATTTTGGTTTGTGCTCTTTCGCTAATTTTCTTACCTGGTCGTAATCTATGTAACCACTGTCGTCAACTCCATAACTTGCAGAGTTGTAATATTTACCGGATATGGAAACCTTAAATCCATGGGTTAAATGACCACCTGCATCTAAGGACATTCCCAAAGTCCTATCTCCTGGTTGCAATAATGCAAAGTAAACAGCCAGATTAGCAGGAGAACCAGAGTATGGTTGTACATTTACATGCTCTGCCTTAAAAAGTTCTTTAGCCCTTTCTATTGCTAATTTTTCTATTTCATCTACATACTGATTTCCTTTGTAATATCTCTTTCCGACATAACCCTCGGAATATTTATTTGTTAGAATGGAACCCATACATGCAAGGACATCCTCAGACACATAGTTCTCTGAAGCTATTAGCTCTAAACCTTCCAATTGCCTTTTTTTCTCTTCCTCTAGGTATGTAAATATCTCTTTATCTTTTATTTTGTTCATAGCAGTTCATTAAGTTTAGCATTAAAGAAGCTACCGTCATCGGTCCAACCCCACCGGGAACGGGTGTTATGTACGAAGGAATCCCTTGTACATCTTCCCAATCCACATCTCCTACTAATTTCCCTGTCTTTGGATGCTTGTTTGAACCCACATCAATAACAACAACCCCTTCTTTAAGAAATTCCGAATTAACTAAAAGAGGAACTCCTGTTGCGGATATTAGAATATCTGCTGTCTTTGCAATTTCTTGTATATTAGCAGTCTTAGAGTTACATATAGTTACCGTAGCATCTCTTCTTAATAACATGGCACTTAGGGGAACTCCTACTATGTTACTAGCTCCGAGGATAACAACCCTTTTGCCGAATACATCTATTTTGTATTCATCTAGGAGTTTCATTATCCCAAGAGGAGTTGCCGGAGGAATAGCTTTTGGGTCATTCTGAAAGAGTCTGCCTAAATTAACTGAGGTTAATCCGTCTACATCCTTTCTCGGCTCTATACTTTCCAAAACAACGTTTGTATCTATATGACTAGGTAGAGGTAATTGAACCATAAAACCGTCTACTTCATTAAAGGCATTTAGAGTTTTAACAAGATTTACAACTTCCTCAGTTGTTGAATCCTCCTTCAAGTGATGTGTCTGACAATCTATTCCTAACTCTCTTGCCCTTTGTTCTTTAATTTGAACATACTTAACACTTGCAAAATCATCTCCTACTAAAATCAGGTCCAATCTGGGGACTTTTTCTCCGTCTAAAACAACCCTCTCAATCTTTGAGGAGATATTATCTAGTATCTTCTGTGATGTGCGTTTTCCATCTATGATCTTCATTTATGCCTCGTATTTTACCATTATATTAAGGAAAACTACAGATTGGGCTTCTTTAACTATTTACCATCTTTGTTTTTAATTTCCGAGTAAAGCCTACCTTTCTTTTTCATAAGTTCATCCCAAGATCCGGATTCCACAACCCTACCTTTGTTAAAATAATATATACGGTCGAAGTTTTTCAAAAGATTTACGCTTCTAGTAATATAGATCATGGATCTGTCCTCTCCAAGAAATCCAAAAATCCCATTAAGAATCTCTCTTGCAGACATATCATCTATAAAGGTAAATGGCTCATCCATAATAAATACGTTTTTACTTCTGTAAAGTGTTCTTGCTATGGAAAGTCTTTGCCAATATCCGGGAGAAAGTTCTTTTCCCGAAGGGAATGTCTTTCCTAGAACACTCTTATCTTCAAGGTTAATCTCTTTTTTGAACTTCTTAACACCAGTAATTTCAATTACCTCTTTATAAAGATCTTTATTTACATTCTTTCTCTGTCCTGAGATAACAACATTTTCCATTAGACTAAAGTGGTAATGAATGAAATCTTGGAACATAACCGAAAGTTTTTGCTTTAACTGCGTCCTATCTAAATCTTGTATCCCATACCCATCTATCAAATACTGGTCTTCCTTAACCCTGTATAGGCCTGTTAAGATTTTTACGGTTGTTGTCTTTCCGGAACCATCCCCACCGAAGAAAGCAACTTTTTCTCCGGGCTCTATCTTAATATTCAAATTCTTTAAAATCTTTGTATCAGGATCATCTGGGTATGCAAAGGTTAGATTCTTGAATTCCAGGGATGGTGTTCCATTCTTTAATTTAATATCTCCATGTTTGTAATCTCCAAAACCCTCGTAGTCAATTAGCTTAAAATACTCATCTACATATTCGAGATTGTTGGACATTAAAGAAAGTGCGTTTATGATTCTAAATGTACTGGTATAAATAACTTCTACATAGTCATAAAGTGCTTTAAAAGTACCTATAGATAATCTCTTGACTACAGCCATGGACAGAACATAAATTATATAACCATATTTCATGAACTGACCCACGATTGAAAAAGATATTTTATCCGTATAAAAGCCAAACAACTTTTTTAACAAACCCTGTACAAATTCTTGGTATTCTTCTTTGTATTTTCTTCTTAGGTAGGAATATATATTATTAACTCTCAATTCTGCAAAATTAGGAATCCCTAGTCCTAAGTTCTGGATATAATTAAGAAACTTCAGTCTGCCAACCTCTTCATCCCTGTAGGCTTTAAGTTCTTTTCTCCTCATATGCACAGCTATTGTCTCGGGGATTACGAAAAGGAATAACAGTAAGGCTGTCCAACCCATCGTTCCGAATAGTATTACAAAAGCACTTGCAAACCTAATTATATTACTCAATATCGTTGAGAAGTTATCATATGCAGAGGTTATTCTAGCTATAGAATATGAGGGAACAAACACTAAATAATCTTGAAACTCCTCTTTTTCAACATCCTCTAAGTTTGCACTAGACACCTTGGCTAACATTTCCTTTTGGGAATCTTTCCAAACATTCTCGTTTATTACATGATAAAGATACTCTCTCCCTTGTATACATATCTGTAGTACAACCCAAAGAAGAAGTAACATAAGGAGATAATAGAAGGACTCTGTCCCTAAGTAAGAATTCAGATCAAACTCATTCCAATTTAAGAGGATCTTCGCTGTTTCGTCTATAAATCTACCAAAAACCGTAATTCCATAAATTTCCGCACCCGTAGACAGTATAAACAGGATATCTCTTCCTATTGCCGCAAAGGTGTAATGTGAATATATGAACCCTAAAGTTTTCCTTAAAACAAACATTTTATCCTTGAATTTTTGTACAATCATTAGAATATGATAGCATGCTTAAAGAGGTAGGAAAATGAGAAATGAGAAATTTTTAGAAAATTTATTGTATGAACTCTGGGAGAATCATTTCTGTGATGTTCCTAGGAGGAATTTAGTTCTAATCAAGTATGGGAAATATTCCCAAAGACAATTAGGAAGTATTAAGCTCGCAACAGAAAGAACTAGAATCAAGGGATTGCTAAGAAGAATGAGAGAAGATTATGAAATACAAGATGACAAGAGTATTACTGTAATAACCATTACAAGATATTTCCAAGATGAGAATATTCCTGAGTTTGTTATTAGAGCAACTATTGCTCATGAACTATGTCATTACACACATGGTTTTAGTTCCCCTCTTCAGAAGAGGTTTAAGAATCCCCATCAAGGGAATGTTATAGATAAGGAATTAGCAAAGAGAGGGTTGTTAGAGGAACAAGAGAAAGCAGATACTTGGCTAAAGGATAATTGGATAGACATTATCTCTAGTAAAAAATAAAAAAGATATAAAAGACGTAAAGGGGAGGCTTTTGCCTCCCTTATTTATTTTAGAAGATTTGTTCTAGAAGACTTATTTTATAGAAGATTTATTTTAGAAAAAGAGATTACATCATCCCCTGCATTCCACTCATGTCTCCCGACATAGCAGAAGCTTTTTCACCTTTTTCTTCCGGAAGATCTGCAACAACAGCCTCCGTTGTTACTAACATAGAACCAACAGATACAGCATTTACAAGCACTAACCTTGTAACCTTAACAGGATCTATTATTCCAGCCTCAACCATATCTACATATTCTCCGGTCTTAGCATCGAAACCAATCTTATTTTTACAGTTAGCTGCAACTACCGCACCATCTTCCCCCGCATTTTCAGCTATCTGTTTAAGAGGTTCACTTAAAACATTCTTTAAAATTTCTATTCCTAGTTGTTCATCAGGATCATCCATCTTTACATTCTCCAAAACCTTTTTAGCGTTGTGAAGTGCTAATCCTCCTCCTGCTACAACACCTTCTTCTATTGCTGCTCTTGTTGCGTTAATAGCATCCTCTATCCTCATTTTCTTTTCTTTAGCCTCTACTTCAGAAGCCGCCCCTACTTTAATAACCGCGACTCCTCCTGCTAATTTTGCCAATCTTTCTTGTAACTTCTCCTTGTCATAATCAGAGGTTGTACTTTCTATTTGAGCTTTAATTTCTTTGATTCTTGCTTCTAGAGCTTTTTTATCTCCTTTTCCCTCTACAATTATTGTCTTTTCCTTGTTAACAATAACCTTCTTTGCAGAACCGAGATTACTTAATTCTACAGAATCTAATGTTTTTCCGACTTCTTCGGAGATAAATTCTGCTCCCGTAAGAACAGAGATATCTTGTAGCATCTCCTTCTTTCTATCTCCAAATCCCGGAGCCTTGACAGCAACAACATCTAATGTTCCCCTTAACTTGTTAACAACTAAAGTTGCTAAAGCTTGATTCTCTATGTCATCTGCAATTATTACAAGGGGTCTGTCTGCAGCTCCAAGTACCTTTTCTGCGATTGCTTGGATGTCTTGAAGGTTAGAGAGTTTCTTGTCTGTAACAAAAATGTATGGGTTTTCCATAACGGTTTCTAAAGTTTCGGGATTTGTTACAAAGTAGGGACTTACATAACCGTTATCGAACTCCATACCTTCGGTATACTCAACCTCATCCTTAAAACCCTTTGCTTCTTCAACAGTTATTACTCCCTCTCCACCGACTTTATCAAAGACTTCACCTATCATTTCTCCCAATTCTTTATCGTTATTGGTCGATATTGTAGCAACTTGTGCTATCTCTTCCTTATTAGAAATTTTCTTAGAAATTTTCTTCAATTCCTCTACTACTAATTCCGTGCCGTAATCTAACCCTCTTTTAAGAGAAATTGGGTTAGAACCTGCAGCTACATTTCTAAATCCGGCAGAGGCTATTGCTTGAGCCAATACTGTAACCGTAGTAGTTCCATCTCCAGCAATATCATTTACCTGACTTGCTGCTTCCTTTATCATCTCTACTCCAACATTCTTAAACGGATCTTTGTCTTCTATCTCCTTTGCAACAGTAACACCATCTTTGGTAATAACTTGAGATCCGAAACTCTTTGCGAGTGCTACATTTCTTCCCTTTGGCCCAAGGGTCGTCTTTACTGCATTCGCTATGATGTCAACACCTAGCTTTAGAGCTTTTCTAGCTTCTTCATTATATATTATTGATTTTGCCATTTTAGTAAGCTAATAAATTTAACTATTTAATGATTGCAAGAATATCTTCTTCGTTGAGTAAAAGGTATTTATCTCCGTCTATTAAAATTTCATCCGGAGAATATTTCTTAAAATAAATTCTGTCTCCTACAGAAACTTCAAAGGAAACTTCCTTCCCGTCAATTTTGCCTTTTCCCAGCTTAATAATAGTGCCTGTTTCGGGCTTCTGATCCTCGCTTGCACTAGGTGGGAGAACCAATCCTCCTGATGTTTTTTCCTCTATTTCATCAGGTTTTACTAAAACTCTGTTTCCTATTGGTTGTATTTTTATACTTTTTGCCATAGATTTTTAGCAGATTAATTTAATGATTGCCAAAGAATTGTATCACAGAGGGTTGACTTTCTTCAAGTCTTAATTGTAATTAAATAAAGATATAGGTTAAATAAAGGACATTAAGGGATCTACCTTGTTCCTTTGAATACAACCCTGTCCTCAAGTAATTCTATATTGTCTATTCTTCTCCCTAGGAAATTATTTTCATTAAGCATTATAATGCCATCAGATATTCCCTTATTTAAATCTCCCTTCAATCTAGCTTCTAAAAACTCCGGAAGATTCAAGTTTCCTATGTACACTTTTCTAACATATACCTCTGCAGTTTCAATATTGTCCTTTGCTATATCTAAAACCAACCATGGAATAGATATCCCTTTGTACTCGCTTTTTAGATACAGCTGCCATAATCCTTGAGATGGTTTAAGACAAATATCTTCAACAGATATATCTCCCCCCTCCTCTGTAAAGTTTTCCCCAAGCAGATAAAGCATCTCTGATTCAGTTAAAACAATAAAGTCTGTTCTGGTATCCGAGAGTGTAAATTTCTTTATTTTATCTTCTACGATGGAAGATTCCACCGTAATATCTGACATACAGGTTATATCTTGTTTAGATAGTTCTTCCTCTTCCCATTTAGAATATCCAAGATAAGAAACAAAGTCTACAGCCACTAAAGCAATAGTTACAAAAAGAAATACTAATAAGAGAATTCTAAATACCTTCTTGAACATCGACTTTCCTTTTCTTTCTTTTAAATAAATTCTTTTTAATATCTTCAATTATTTCATCCAATAAGTTAACTTCTTGAATTCCAAAGACTTTGCAACCAACAAAATAGGAGAGAAAACCATACGCTGTAGTTACCACAGTTAAGATAACAATAGATATTGTCCTTGTAGTATCTAGCTGGAAGTCGAAAAGCTTAAAAACAAAATACATTCCCAAACTCATTAGAAAGGCATTCATTAGTTTCATTAAAGACGGAATAATTGTCTTCTTCCAAGTAATAACTTTTACTTTTAAATTCAAAAGGAGGGATAAAACAACCATTTCTACTAAGTAAGAGATACTTAAGCTAAGAGACAAACCTCCGACAGCAAGATCTGAAGTCCCTCTTGTAGTTGCCCACCTTACGGAATCTTTTATGAAAGAACCAAGAACAGGACCTAATCCTGCACCATTAGAATCTTTAATCTGCATAAACATTTGTTCAAGAATTGGCCTCCAGTCATAGTAGTGACTTAGAAAGTTAGTCAGAAAAATTGCGAAACCGATATTAACAATAATCCCAACCGTAACGGCTATTAAGGGGAGCCACGTCTCTTTAAGAGCATAAAATGCTCTTAGTAAGATCTGATCTATGCTCTGACCAATAACAGAGAAACTAAGGAGAAGCAGACACCATGCCGTTAAGATTGTAGCTCTCCAGTCAAATGCTCCAACTCCATAAGCAAGTCGGACTATGGGTAGTCTTAAAATTATCAAAATAGAAACTATTGGTAAGACCAAAAAAAGAGCTTTCTGTATGGAACTGTTCAAAACCTTACAATATTTATCTTCATCTTCGCAACTCTCCTCAAGACTAGGTAGAGCAACTTGGGCAATTGCACTCCCAATGATATTTATAGGAAACAGATGCAAACTTACAGCAAATTTATAGGCGCTAAGAGCACCTGCTGCAAGTGAAAAACTTATTAGGGTATTAACTATGGTATTTATTTGTTCTCCTAAAACTGCGATTGTTCTGGGTAAAGCTAGTCTGACAGCTTGCATTGTCTTGTTGTGTTTTAATCCCTCAATTAAGGGTGATATCCCGAACTCAATGGGACTGTCAAAATATTCTTTAAATTTAGGGATCTGAACAAGAAGATGTACGAGAGAACCTAATACTGCAGAAATGGCAACTCCCTCAACACCCATATTGAATCCTACAACCAAAACCACTGATCCAAGAATCATCGCTAAATTGTAGAAGAGAGGTGCAAGAGAGGTAACAAAGAATTGCTTCCTTACCTGTAAATATCCTGTGACTAGACCACTAATCCCCAGGAGTACTGGAGAGAGCATCATAATTCTTGTCAAAGAAACAAATAAATCAAAATCCCCAGAACCTACTCTTTGTCCAAATTTCAGAAAATCCTGCAATACCTCTGACTCTGTTAATAGTGTTGCCAATTGAGGAGTAAAAATAAAGAGGATAAGGGCAATAAAAATAAGGAGTGAGGAAACTATAACCATTAAGTGGTTAAAGAATTTGTCTAAGGAATCCTTTCCTTCCTTTCTAAATATTTCTGAAAGAGTAGGAATGATTGCTGCGTTTATAGAACCCGCCACTAAGAGCATGAATAACATATCTGGAATCGTAAAAGCCGCCCAAAAGATATCTAATTCATGAGAGACTCCAAACAGCTGGGCTATTGTTCTTAGCTTTAAGAATCCGAGGATTTTTGTAATAAGCAAAAGAAGCATTACAAACGAGATGCTATTTTTTTGTTTAAGAATTTTTAACATAATCTAGAGTATTGAGTATGGGTATATGATAATTTAATCTAATATTTTTATCAATGAGATATACAACAGAAAAGGCTTAACCTAATTTTAATCTTCTTCTGCAAAGATTTAGGATGGCCAATTTCCTAGACACCATTTTCCCAAAAAGCTGTGCTATATGTGGGAAGAAAGGCTCTTATCTCTGTAACCATTGCAAAAAACTTTTTAAAAGAGCTCTTCCGGAATGTTATATTTGTAGAAAGATTTCCCCTGATTACAAAACACATTATGAGTGTAAGGAGGAAAGAAAAGAGAATTCTCTCAATCATGTCTTTGTTGCTTGGGAATATAATTCTCTATCCTCCATTCTTTTAAAAAAATATAAATATAATTACGTCCAGAGTATTTCGCATACGTTAATAGAAATCTTTATTGAGAGTATTAAAAACTCTACTTTTGATAAAAAGCTAAAGGGAACACTTTTAACAAATGTCCCTTTGGCAAAAGATAGATTACATGAGAGGGGGTTTAACCAAACGACTGAAATAGCAAAAAGGGTGGCAGAAGTTTTCAATATTCCATTTCTTGAAGATCAAATAATAAGAAAAGATAGTTATGGTCATCAATCTCTAAGAGACAAAGATGAGAGGAAAGAGATTAAAGAGGGAACTTTCACTCTTAGAAATAGTCTCTCCCTAGACGAATTTTCAAGTATAACAATACTGGATGATGTAATAACAACGGGAGCAACATTAGAAGCCATCTCATTAGTACTCAGAAAGAATGTTAGCAAAGATACTGAAATAAATGCCTTGTGTCTGTTCAGAGGAAGACCGTACTATTCAGAAACCTCCGAATCCGGCTCTGGTACCCCTACCTCCCCACCTTCTTCAGGTTCCTTTGGTAATTCTACATCCCCAGCATCAGCTTCCTCAAGAGCAGTAAGTACTTCTTGGTAAAGGTCCAGTTCCGTAGCTTCTTCCTGTTCAAGGATCAATTTTGCTGCCTCTAGGTAAGCTACATATGACTCCATATCTTCTGCTTCTTTACTTAAGTCTGCAGCTAGAAGTATAGAAGGAATATGTCTCGGATTAATACGAAGAACTTCTAATAGATACTGTAGTGCAACTGCTTGATCCCCTTTTACTATATAAACTTGGGCAAGTGTATTGTAAAGTTGGTAGTTAAGAGGATTGAGAGTTATTGCCATCTCTAATGAATTTATAGCATCAGATATATGCTCATCAAAACCTGCTCCCACCAGACCAGTATAAACTGTTGATCTTGTCAGCCAATTAGCATAAACAGCCGGAGAGATATCTGTTGCTTTTCTTGCGAATTCCACGGCATTGTTCTTAAGAGTCATAATTGCTTGTAGATATTGGTCTCTCTGTTCCGTATCTTCTTCGGGTATCTTAGAGTATGCCTCTGCAACAACACCCAACTGTTCTAGTAGAATAAGCGCCTTCTTTCTATTGTAAAAAGGGTTATCCTCATCTAGAGCTAAAGCCTTAGAATAATAGTTATCTACCTCTAGCGCAAATTTCTCTCTTTCCTCAAGTGTTGGCTGAGCCTCCGGATCGTCCTGATATTTTCTATTTTCTCTAATCGAGTATGCCTCAGCCCCTAAAACATGGAAGCTTGATACTGTTTTTGTGAAACAGACTCCGAGTAAAAATACGGATATGATAGCGACAATAACCGTCAGAAAAATATTAAAGTTGTATAAAGACTTATTTCCACTAGATAGACTATCCAAATTAACAGCCCAGAACTTTAATATGAATTTATCCCCAGGAGAACCCTTTAAATATTCTCTTATTATTGACCGGATGGAAACCAAAGTTAGTAGTAAGAAAGTTATTAAAACAGTAAATGAAAAGAAGAAAGAGGCAACGAATAATACCAGTAATGTAACATCTATTATTAAAAATCTCCAAGCTCCACTAGTGTCATTTATTTCTCTTGCATCCTTAAGATCCTTTATGAAAGACTTGATTATTAAAAACCCTACAAAGAGCCAAACAAAAAACCACAGAAATCCCCCAGTAGTAATTTTTGTAAGAACCTCGCTTACCCCCATTTGAAAAGTAGAGTCCCCTAAAGAAAGAAGCCCTGTATCTAACGGTTTGAATTTATTATATGCAATCGGATATGTTCCCAAACCATATCCTAAGAATCCCGGTACAAATCCATTAACAATAGTAGAAGCAAAAATCTTCCAAGAAAGGTCAAATCCGAGAGAAAGCTCGGAAACTACCTCTAAATCTTTAGGTAAAATAGATTCCCTAATGTTCGGAATTTGCAAGAAAATTACGGGAATAATGACTATAAAAACAGTTATTAAAGAGAGAAGAAATACCTGACGCGAGGTTTCTTTATCTATTTTTATAAATTTCAGCACTGGGATCAATAATCCTATCAATAGAACTAATAGAACGGAGATTGTTACCAAACCCTCATTGATAGAAAATACCCAGACATTTATTGCAGAAAAAAGTCCAAAAATTATGGACATTATAAATTCTACCTTTCTTTTCTGACTTATTAGATATTCACCTATTAGTCCTAGAGAAAGAATTAGACTAACAAAATTTACAAGAAGATGGACACCTCCAAATCTTAACAGAGGCAATCCTGCTTGATATAAGTCTTTATAAACAGGAATAAATCCCCAAACATTAAACCCGAAGAAAGAGAACAAGCTCAACACGTTATTAATAAAGAAGCCAATTAAAAAAATAAATATGAGAGAACGAACATCTTTTTCCCCTTTTATAAATCCTCTTGCGACTATACTTACTAATAAAACAGCAATAAACACAATTAATCCACTTCCCAACCTTCCATCGATTCCCCATAGACTAGTGTTTATATCTACTGAGAAGATTGTTGACAACAAATATGAGAACAAGATTAGAAAAAAACCTATATCTATTGAACTCTTTAGAATACTGAAAGTACCTCCCCAGAGAAGCTTTATAACCTCTAAACCCAAGATTACTGTTGAAACAAAGAGTATCAACAGAGACATTCCTCTTTCTGTCCAATCCCAAGGGAAGGGGAAAATAGTTAGAGGGAGCAAAAATAATAGCCCTTTGAATAGAAACTTCTGTATGGTTGAGATATTTATTCCTTCTCTAGAATTTTGCGTGGATTCTTGTAACATACTAGGGCAGTAAAGATATTAAAGATATACTAACCAACACATTAATAGTAAATGCTACCATAAACGTTGGAAAAGTCCAATGACTTTCCCAACGTCTTTCACACCTACTTTTCGTCTACAACCTCTCCTTCTTTAACCTCCTCTTCCTTACCATCTCCTCCTTTTGCGTCCTCTTCTTCCTTTTCTTTAGGTGATTGTTCCTTACTTGCCTGTTCGTACATCCTTTTCCCAACTTCCTGCATCTTCTCTGAGAGCTCTTCTGTTTTCTTCTCTACCTCTTCTTTGTCAAAATCCTCCTTTTCTATTAATTTCTTTAGTTCATTTGAGAGCTTTTCCATTTCTTCCCTCTGTTTCTCATCAATTTTATCTTTGTTTTCCTTAAGTAGCTTTTCAACACTAAAGCAAAGAGTATCAGCGTTATTTCTTACCTCTGCCCTTTCCCTCTTCTTCTTGTCTTCCTCAGCATGCTTCTCAGCTTCCTTAACCATCTCGTCTATCTCTTCTTCCTTTAGACCAGTCGATGCAGTAATCGTTATCTTCTGTTCTTTCTTGGTAGCAAGATCTACGGCTTTAACATTAAGAATTCCATTTGCATCTATTGAGAATGTAACTTCAATTTGGGGAACACCTCTAGGAGCTGGTGGAATTCCATCCAAGATGAATCTGCCTAAGGTTTTATTATCTTGTGCCATTTCTCTCTCCCCCTGGAGGACATGAATCTCTACTGCAGGTTGGTTATCTGCAGCTGTTGAAAAGATCTGTTTCTTCTCTACGGGAATTGTCGTATTCCTATCTATAAGTCTTGTCATAACCCCTCCTAGTGTCTCTAAACCCAAAGATAGTGGTGTTACATCCAGTAAGGTAATATCTTTAACATCCCCTGCTAAAACTCCAGCCTGAATTGCTGCTCCAACTCCTACTATTTCATCCGGATTTACACTCTTGTTTGGTTCTTTACCGAAGATCTCCTTTACCTTCTTAACAATTGCAGGCATTCTTGTCATACCACCGACCAAGAGAATTTGGTCCACGTCTTCTTTTTTAATGTTCGCATCTTTAAGAGCCTTTTCACAAGGTTTTACTGTTTTGTCAATTAGATCTGAGGTTAACTGCTCAAGTTTGGCTCTACTCAACTTCTCATTCAGGTGTTTTGGTCCCTTGTCGGTTGCTGTAATGTAAGGGATATTTATCTCAGTTTCCTCAGAAGTAGAAAGCTCCATCTTGGCCTTCTCTGCAGCCTCCCTCAATCTTTGTAGTGCTGTTCTATCTTCTCTAAGATCAAAACCCTCTTTCGCTTTAAATTCATCTGCTAGGTAATCTATTATTACTTGGTCAAAGTCATCTCCACCTAAGTGAGTATCACCATTTGTAGAGAGAACTTCAAAAACTCCGTCTCCTATTTCGAGAATTGAGATATCAAAAGTTCCTCCTCCCAAGTCGAAGATTGCAACCTTCTCGTCCTTCCCCTTGTCTAAACCGTATGCCAATGCAGCCGCGGTTGGCTCATTAACAATTCTTTTAACTTTAAGACCTGCTATTTTTCCAGCATCTTTTGTAGCCTGCCTCTGTGAGTCATCAAAGTAGGCGGGAACTGTAATTACAGCTTCTTCTACTTCCTCTCCTAAGAATTCCTCCGCATCTTTCTTCATTTTTGACAGAATTTTTGCAGAAATTTCCTGAGGTGTATACCACTTACTTCCCATCTTAACTTCAACGCCCCCACTATCTGACTTTCTCATTTCAAAAGGAAGTAATTCTTTATCTTTCTTCACTTCAGGGTCATCCCAAGATCTCCCGATCAATCTTTTAACTGAATATATAGTTCCTTCAGGATTTGTTATAGCTTGATTTTTTGCAGGAGCTCCAACTAAGATCTCTCCTTTGTTATCCTCTGCGACAACAGAAGGAGTTAACCTCCCTCCTTGCGCATTTGGAATTACATTGGGCTTCCCACCCTCCATATAGGCCATGACCGAATTGGTTGTTCCTAGATCTATTCCTATTACTTTTGACATAATATTATCTGTTAAAATTTAATTTCTATTTAGATACTACGACCCTTGCAGGTCGCATTACTGACCCATCTAATATATATCCCGGTTGAACAGTATCATATATTTTCCCTTTTTCTCCTTCTTGGACTGTTGCTATTGCCTCATGCATATTACTGTCAAAATCATCCCCCTTCTCTGGGATATATTGTTCAAATCCAATCCCTTTCAAACCCTTTTTCATCTCTTCAATAGTAGCTAATATCCCTTGTAACCAAGATTGCCCTCTCTCGTCCATCTTTATATCCTTACTAGCAACCACAGCTAACATTAAAGCATCTAGAGTTGGAATTATTGTATCGTACAAATTTCTCTTTATCTGGTGTAATCTAAGCTTATCTCTCTTCTCAGAGTTCTTCAAAAGATTATGGTAATCTGCTAAGGCTCTCTTTAACTGATTTTCTACCTTTAATTTCTCATCTTCCACTCTGTCAATAGTAAGTGCCAACTCTTGGATTCTTTTTTCTAATTGATCTGCACTTAAATCCTTGCTTTTGTTTTCTGTTTTGTTCTTCTTCATTGAAATTTTCCGTTATTTATTTTATCTCCATCCTGACATGGAATTTTCTAAAGCGTTCTTTACCTCCTTTAGAGATTGAATAACTTTTGCATACTCCATTCTCTTGGATCCAATTACTCCTACATAGGAATTTTCCTTCTCCCAGAAAGGGATCCTTGTAAAGGCTAACGCACAGTTTTCCAGACCTTCTATCCCTGTTTCCTCTCCTATTAATAGAGAAACCTCGGAACTTGCATATTTCTCTACCAAGTTCGGTAAGAATATATCATCCTCCAAGATGTTAAATATTGTCTTTATCGCTTCAATATCCTTAAACTCCTCATACTTAAGGAGATTGGAATAACCATACCCCCTGATATCGTTATCTAAAATCAAAAACACTAACGATTCAGTTTCCTTAGCTAAAATCCCTAATATAGCTTTTGTAACAGAATCTTTAGAGAATCTCTCTCTAAAAATCCCTTGCCTTATTTCTACCGTAATAAGAGGGTTGAGGCTGTTTCTATCTAAGAATTTTGTGACATAAAGCCTCAATGCCTGATCCGTTGGTAATCGTCCAGAGGAAATGTGACTTTTTTCTAAAAGTCCTAATCTCATAAGTTTAACCATTTCGTTCCTAACAGTAGCTGAACTTACACCAAGATTATATTTTTCTAAAAGAGCTAAAGATCCTACTTCAGAAGCTTCTTCCATGAACTCATTTATTACTGCCATTAGTATCGCCTTCTGCCTTTCCGTCAACTCCATATTAGCAAATGAGTAAATTAACTGCTAAAGTATAATGTATCACTGGCTTACTGTCAATATTGTAAAAACTGTTGCTCCCTATATTCTTTTCTGCTATACTCCTAGTCGTTATGGAGAAAGTTACATTTGAAAAAAGAGAGATCATCGGCAAAAAGAGTAAGAGGCTCTTCGACGAGGGGTATATCCCTGCAGTCGTTTATAATTCCAAAGGAGATTCCACAAACATAAAAATTACAGAATCCCTTGCTAGTAAAATTGTGTCAGAAGTTACTTCGGCTACCGTCTTAGATGCAGAGTATGAAGGGAAAGACATGAAGGTAATTGTGAAGGAAATAGATGTAAATCCCCTCTCTGAAAGGGTTAGACACATTGCTTTCTTTGAAATAGACGAGAAACAGGAGATAACATTTACCATTCCATTCAAGATTGTTGGTGTTGCACCTGCTGTTAAGAATAACCTCGGTATCTTAGTTGAGGTTCTTCCTTCTATAGATGTTAGAGGAAAGCTTTCGGATCTGGTTCCATTTATTGAAATAGATGTAACAAAACTAGAGCACCCGGGTCAATCAATCTCCTTGGATGAATTAGAGTTTCCAAAATCTCTTAAATTGATTAATGAAGATCTTGCAAAAGCTACAGTAGTTACAATTACTGAACTACAAGAAGAGCTTGTTGTTGAAGAAGCTGAAGCAGAAAAGGAAGAGGAGGGTGAAGAAGGAGAAGGGGTCGAAGGTGAAGAAATTAAGGAGGGAGAAGAAGAAGTAGAAGCAAAAGAAAAGTAATCTCTTTCAAAGTTATGTCATTGTTTATATAATTGCTTATGATATCGGTTATCATAACATCTTTTAAAGAACCTCAAACAATTAGGAAATGTATTTCCTCAATCGCAGATAGAAAATATTCCGGAATATCTACCCCATTTGAAATCATACAAGTATCTCCCGATGAACTAACTCTTAAACAAGGGAAGAAAGAGGCCAATAAACTTGGTCTAAACAAGAATCAATATATACAAGTAAGAGATCCTAAGAAGGGAAAACCTTTTGCTCTTAAGATGGCTCTTAAGAAAGTCAAAGGAGATATCATAATTCTCACAGATGGTGATGTGTATTTTGAAAAAGATGCTGTTAGAAAACTTCTTAAACCATTTAAAGAAGAAACTGTGGGAGGTGTGAGTGGTAGGCCTAAATCACAAGATAAAAAGGATAATTGTTTTGGATACTGGGGACATCTTTTGTCAGATTCTGCAGATCATAGAAGAAAAAAAACTATGAAGAAAGTTGAGGGTGAAGATTATTATGTAGGAAAAGATTCCTTTTTCCCAATGAGTGGGTATATTATGGCTATAAGGAATATTGATTTTGACATTCCTGAAGATGTTTTATCCGACGATGCATATATTTCCTATTCTCTAAGAAATATGAATTTAGATATTGCTTATGCTCCAAAAGCAGTATGTTACGTTAAATACCCGACAAATTTAACAGATTATTACAAACAGAAGGTTAGATCTCTTGGGGGATTTAAGCAATTAAAGAGGATGGGTGTCTTTCAAAGAGATAAACAGAGTAGGAGTTTTTTAATTGAATTACCATATACATTTTTTGTTCTTAGGTATGCATCTAATATTAAAGAATTTTTCTGGTCCATATTGTTATTCCCTGTTAGGTTGATTACTTGGATTAAAATATTTTGGGAGATGGATATTCTCAAGAAGGGAATGCCTGAAGGAGGGTGGGAGAGGATAGAGAGTACAAAATAACAGGGATTACCACCTAAAGTGTGCAAAGGCCTTATTAGCTTCTGCCATTCTTTCAGTATCTAACTTCTTCTTAACTGCATCTCCTTCTCCATTGTGGGCAGATATTAATTCATTCATTAGAATATCTTCAAATGACTTCCCTGATTTATTCCTGGCAGCATCTACAATCCACCTAATTGCCAAAGCTTCTTGCCTTCTAGGTGTTACCGGAACAGGAACCTGGTAATTAGCACCTCCCACTCTCCTAGCCTTAATCTCCAGAGCTGGCCTTACATTATCTACAGCTCTTTCAATAAATGTAATAACGTCCTTTTCTTTAACCTGCTCTGCTCCTTTTTCCAAAGCCGTATAAACCATTCTCTCGGCAAGAGACTTCTTCCCACCTTGCATAACCTTATTTATGAGTCTCCCAATTATCCCATTTTTGTATTTTCTATCCTTCTTTTGTTCTCTTTTCTTTGCTCTTTTTCCTCTCATAGTAATTTCTTTAAACTAAAAACCTTATTCCTCTATATCCTCAATCTTAACACCATACTTAGATCTAGCCTTTCTTCTACCCTTTACACCAGCAGTATCATACTTTCCTCTTACAACGATATATTTAACTCCAGGAAGGTCTCTCTTCCTCCCTGCCTTGACAAGAACAACAGAGTGCTCCTGTAGGTTGTGCCCCTCACCAGGGATGTATGCTGTAACCTCCATCCCATTAGAGAGTCTTACCCTAGCAACTTTTCTCAAGGCTGAGTTAGGTTTCTTAGGTGTCATTGTCTTAACCTGAAGACATACTCCCCTCTTAAAAGGATTCGGTACTTTCTTATATCTATTTTTTAGAGGATTGAAATCCCTAGCAAGCTGTATATGTTTCGCTTTTTTAGATTTGGATTTCCTAGGTTTTCTAATTAATTGATTTATCGTTGGCATAACGTCGTATTATATATTAAAACAGTCTAAAAATTAAGCTCCGGAATCTTTCTTATATCTTCTATTCTGGCTTTTTCACCAACCGGAATAGGTCTCCCAATAATTACATTCTCTTTCATACCTCTGAGATAATCTTTCCTCCCAAGGATAGCGGTACTTGTAAGTACTCTTACCTGTTCCTGGAACGATATAGCGGAAAGGAAACTCTCTGTGTACAAAGCTGATGTCTTTATACCAAGGATCTTAGGGATAATCAAGGCCTTGTTCTTTACTTCTTCCAAAAGGAGTTCATTCTTAGCCTCTGCAAGGAATCTGTTTACCAAAGATCCGACCAAGTAGTCAGAGTCTCCAGAACCATACACCTTTCCTAACCTAGCCATCTGTCTTAAGATAATCTCCAAGTGTAAGTCGTCTATTGTCACTCCTTGCTCGTTAAATACTTTCTGAACGCTATCCAGGATATATTTCTGAGCAGGAACCATACCTGCAACTTCCGCCAATTTCTTGGGGTCTATAGAACCTTCTGTTAATTGGTCTCCTGCTTTAACTTCTTGCCCATTCTTTATTAAAATTTCAATTCCCGGAAGAACAGAGATCGTTTCTTCTGCTTTAACTTTTCCTTTAACTATGAGAATTCCTCCTTCTAAAGATACAGTTCCGTCAAAAGCAGCTTGTCTCTCTATCTCTTCCATATCTATATACATTATCTGCCCTGATTTGACATCTTGACCATCTTCTACAAGGACTTTCTTTGCCTTATCCACAACATAATATCTTGTCATCTTCTTCTGTCCAACGATTGTAATTACAGCAGACTCATCTTCAGCAACTTCTATGTTTGCCTTTCCGTCTATTGAGGCTATCTCTCCTTCAGCTTTGGGTGTCCTTGCTTCAAAAAGCTCTTCAATTCTAGGAAGACCCTGAGTTATATCAACTTTTGCAACTCCTCCTTTATGAAAGGTCTGCATGGTCATCTGTGTCCCAGGCTCTCCAATAGACTGTGCAGCAATAACCCCAACAGCCTTTCCCATTTCGATTTCCTGATCATTCTCCAAGTTCAATCCATAACATTTCTTACAAATCCCAAGGGGTGCTTCACAAAGGATTGGGCTTCTTACATAAATCTCTTCAATTCCCTCGGCAACAATTTCATCAGCAATTTTCTTTGTAATCGTTTCATTTTTCTTAACAATAACCTTATTTCCTTTCTTTACATCCTGAGCTAAAACTCTTCCATATATTCTATCTCCATAATCTTCTCTCCTATTATCACTCTTCCTCATAACAAATCCCTCTCCTTCGTAACCACAGTCGTCTGACCTTATGATTACATCATGAGCAACATCTACTAATTTTCTGGTTAAATAACCAGAAGAGGAAGTCTTAAGAGATCTGTCGGCAATACCTTTTCTTCCCCCATTTGCTGCTACAAAGTACTCTAAGGCACTCAAACCATTTCTATAGTTGCTCTTGATTGGCATCGGGACCCAGTTTCCTCTAGAATCTCTTACAACACCTTTAATTGTAAGGACTTGCCTTGCTTGGATTTTACCCCCATTTCCCCCAGATTCAACCATTTGGTAAATAGGATTATCTTTGTCCAGCTTTTCCCAAGCTTTGTCCGCTAATTCACCAGCAAAGTCATCCCACATATTAGTGGAAATGTTAATTTTTTCTTCTTTAGTCATCAATCCCTGCGAGTAGTTCTCTTGCAATTGCTCGTCCTTCTCCTCCATCTTCTTTATTTCACTATCAAAATCAAAGTCTACTTCAGAATCTCCCATTGCAAATGAGAACCCTAAATCTGTAGCATATTTAAACCCTAATAGCTTGAGGTCATCTAAGATTTGGACAACTACTTCTAGTGGATTGTCTTTCTTAATATCAGTAATTATATTATTAACAGTTTTTATATTTATCTGCTCATTGATGAAAGGATATTTTGGAGGAAGAATACTGTTGAATATAACCCTTCCCGGAGATGTGTGATATGTCTGACCTTTAACTTTTACAATTATTTCTTCCCAGATGCTTATCTCTCCCCCCTCATATGCCCTAATTACTGTATTTTCGTTTGGGAAAAGCTTCGGTTTCTCTACTTTCTTAAGGTCTGTCATAAGGAAGAAACCAATGACCATATCTTTTGCAGGAGTTGCTAAAACCTGACCATTAGAAATATTTACGATATTCTTCGAAGACATCATCTCCCTCTTTGCCTCTTCTTCAGCCTCTTCTGTCAGAAGAATATGTACAGCCATCTGGTCTCCGTCAAAGTCCGCATTAAATGCTTTACATACCAATGGATGAATTCTAATTGCCTCACCCTCTACTAACTTGGGATAGAACGCCTGTATGCTATATTTATGCAAAGTTGGAGCTCTATTCAATAGTACCGGTCTATTCTTGATAACCTTTTCTAGAATATCCCAGATAACATCTGACTCCTCTTCAACCATTTCCTTTGCAACTCTTACATTCGGAGCAAGTTCTTGATCCAAAAGTTGGAATATTACAAAAGGTTTAAACATCTCTAAAGCGATAGATTTTGGCAGACCACACTGATCAAATCTCAAACTTGGGTCACCATCAATAACAGCTCTCCCTGAATAGTCTACTCTCTTTCCAAGAAGATTCTTTCTAAAGATCCCCTTCTTTCCTCTTAGGTCATCTGTTAATGACTGGTAAGGTAATCTCTTACCATTCATCATTGGCTTGGAGGGCCTATGAGAGTTATCGATTAGAGCATCCACAGATTCCTGTAACATTCTCTTTTCATTTCTCAAGATAACCTCTGGTGCACCTATTTCTATTAATTTGGAGAGTCTATTATTTCTGTTAATAACCCTTCTATAAAGATCGTTTAGATCTGCTGTTGCAAACTTCCCTCCAGATAGAGGAATAATTGGCCTTAACTCTGGTGGCAAAACTGGCAGTATATCTAAAACCATCCATGTAGGACTAATTTCATTATTTTTAAAACCTTCCAAGTATTGTATTCTTCTTGTTGCTTTAGCTCTTTTCTCCCCCCTTTCTTTGTCCGCCTTTATCCTTAATTTCCTTATTTCTTTATCTAAATCCAATTTCTCTAAAAGCTTCTTGATTGCTTCTGCACCCATCATTGCTTCAAAGAAGACTAAGTCTCTCTCCATAAGATCGGAATATTCATCTTCTGAAATAACACTTCCTACCTTAACTCTTCTAATTATTTGGTTAATTCTCTCATAGAAAGAATCTATCTCCTCCTCTTTTTCTGCGAATTCTCTTCTTACCTTAGCAAGAGCCTGGTTCCTCTTGTGCTCAACTTGGCTAATTTTAAAATCTTTTCCCTTATCTTTAGATTTCTTAATTTCTTTAAGCTGTTCGTTATATTCCGCTTCCGTAAGCTTAAGCTCTTCCTTGAGTTCTTCTTCTAATGCTGTAATTTCCTCTTCCTTAAGAGTCTCTGCTTTCTCAATCATTTCCAACCTCTTCTTTTTCTCTATTTCTATAACCATGTATCTGGTGTAGTAGATAACAGAAAGAAGCTTTTTGTGAGGAATGTCTAAAACAATGGACATTTTGTTAGGAATTCCATATGCAAACCAAACATGAGAAACGGGAACAACAAGGTTTATATGTCCCATCCTCTCCCTTCTGACATCCTTTGTTGTAACCTCTACTCCACATTTGTCACAAACTATTCCCTTGTATCTAATCTTTTTATATTTACCACAGTAACATTCATAGTTCTTTGTTGGACCAAAGATTTTTTCACAGAATAATCCGTCTGGTTCAGACCTGAATGTTCTATAGTTAATAGTCTCTGCCTTTGTCACCTCTCCATAAGACCATTCTAAGATCTGGTCTGGAGATGCAAGAGTTAATTGCAGGACATCAAAATTTTCAAAACCGTTTTTATTTTTCTCCATCTTCTTTAACCTCCTCTTGGATTGGCTGAGTTGAAATTAAATCCAAATTCAGGCAAAGAGCATTTAACTCCTTTACCAGAACTTTAAACGATTCAGGGATATTTACGTTTTCTATTTTATCTCCCTGTATTATTGCCTTATATGCAGCTGATCTACCCTTAATGTCATCCGACTTTATGGTCAACATTTCTTGAAGAGCATAAGGGGCAG
The DNA here is from genome assembly GCA_002402455.1 of Candidatus Dojkabacteria bacterium UBA4813. Taxonomy (GTDB): domain Bacteria; phylum Patescibacteriota; class Dojkabacteria; order SC72; family SC72; genus UBA2177. The sequence goes on along the minus strand of DHFX01000006.1, from coordinate 42,450 downwards.
CATGTGCCTCTAATGCCCAGACTTCCATCTCCCCAAATCTCTGACCTCCCATTTGTGCTTTTCCACCAAGGGGCTGTTGAGATACGGCGGTGTATGGTCCGGTAGATCTGGCATGCACTTTCTCGTCGGCTATATGATGTAACTTAAGAACATACTTTGTTCCAACAGTAATCTTTCTTGGGAACTTATTTCCAGTTCTTCCATCGTAAAGATCTTCTTTTTCAGACATATCCGCACCTACCTTGCCCAGTTCTTCCTTCAACCATTTCAAATTTTCTCCCTCAAAGATCGGAAATGCCAATTTTTCATTTAATATCTTCGCATATTTACCGAAATGAACCTCTTCTGCCTGCCCCATATTCATTCTCTTTAAGAATGTTGGAGTCAAAACAATATCTACCGGTTCTCCATCTTCGGCAAATGGCATATCTTCTACAGGCCTAATTGCCGCAACAGTATTTTTGTCTCCATGTCTTCCCGCAATTTTATCTCCGAAGTCAATTTTCTTTGTATTTGCAACCCATACTCTTACCTCATGCAGGACTCCCGGTCTCAGTTTGTCTCCCTTCTCTACAGACAATACCTGACTCCTAATAACTATTCCTTCCTCTCCATGAGGAATTCTTAGAGAGTTGTCTCTTACATCACTAGCAGACTCTCCAAAGATTGCCCTAAGAAGTCTCTCTTCTGCAGTGAGTTCTTTCTCTCCACGAGGGGCAACAACTCCCACAAGAATATCTCCTGACTTAACTTTAACACCATTTCTTATTATTCCTCTGTCATCTAGTTTTCTGAGGATTCTTTCATTAACATGGGGAATATCCGCGGTTATTACCTCAGGACCTAACTCCGTATCTCTAACAGATACTGTGTATTCTCTAATGTGTATAGAAGTCAACAGATCTTTTCTAACTATTCTTTCAGAAATAATGACTGAGTCCTCATAGTTATACCCTTCATAGAACATTAATGCTGCTTTAAGGTTCGTACCTATTGCAAGTTCCCCGTTTCTCATTGTAGGACCATCTACAAGCACGTCTCCTTTCTTAAATTTGTCTCCAACATTAACCACAGGAATTTGGGAAAAACTTGTGTCACCATTACTTCTGTAAAAAGTTGTAAGATTATAATCCTTTAACCCGTCCTTTTTATATTTAACAGACAGTTTTTTAGCATCTACATAAAGAACTTCCCCATTATCTTCTGCAAAGATACCCCATGAAGATTGCCTTCCGACAACTTCCTCCATACCTGTTCCAATAATTGGAGCCTCCTGCTTCACTAAAGGAACAGCCTGCCTTTGCATGTTTGATCCTGTCAAAGCACGCATAGCATCATTATGAGAAACAAAAGGAATTAGGGCCATACCAAGACCAGCTTGTTGGCCGGCTAAAACATCTACAAACTTGACAATGTTCGCATCCTCAATCATGAAGTCGCCCCCATGCCTAACAGGAATCAAGGAATCCATAATATTGTTGTTCTCATCAGTCGTAATAGTTGCTGTAGAGATGTAGTGCTTCTCCTCGTCCATTGCATCAAGATACTCTATATCATCAGTTATGAATGGTTTTACCTTCACTTTCTTTAGGTCCTTTATCTTTGCTATCTTCTCTGCTAATTTTTCATCCACTTTCTCGCCTTTTCTTGCAACCAATTCTTTACCATCTCTCACAGTCTCTCCAAGTATTCTGTTTATTAAATTTACCTTATTATTATTAACCTCGTTTTCAACCCTCCTATATGGTGCCTCTAAAAATCCGAATTCATTAATCCTTGCTAACATCGCAAGCTGGACAACAACACCAATATTTGAACTCTCCGGACTTGTTACCGGATCAAATTTGGAATAGTGAGAGTTATGAACCTCTCGAATTGAGAATGTCGCTCTCTGTTTTGCAATTCCTCCAGGCCCCCCTGCAGTAACCTTTCTCTTGTTCTCCATCTCGGACAATATATTGGTCTGATCCATGAAGCTAGAAAGTGCGTTAGAACCAAAAAATGACTGAATTGAAGCAGATATTGGCTTCGTACTCACCAACATAGAAGGAGTAACCTTCGCATCTTGACCATACAAACTCATTTTATCTCGGATATTTTTCTCAAGTCTCCCTATTCCATTATTAAGTTGTCTTTCTAAAATTTCTCCAACACTTCTAATTCTCCTATTACTTAGATGGTCAATATCGTCGGGCTCAACTTCCCCATTATTCATTTGGATCAATCTCCTTACTATCAATGTAATATCAGAAGGGTAAAGCCTTACCTGATCAGGGTCGTTAATATCGTAGTCCGTACCAAGTTTTCTGTTCAACTGGTATCTGCCAATTCTTCCTAAGTCAAATTTTCTGGAATTAAAGAAGTTGCTCTTTATATACCTCTCAGCACTCTCCAATGTAACAGACTCGTCCGGTCTAAGCTTATTGTAAATGCTAATGATTGCTTCTTCTTTATTGTTAGTAAAATCTCTAGCAAGGGTAGCCTCTATATATTTGTTCTCTTCGTTTGTATCCACATCCCTGAATAACTTCCTAATATCATCGTCACTCTCCCATCCGAAAACTCTTAAAAGTTCTGTTATCAAAACCTTAGGCCTCTTAGGCAAAATCCTCATGGAGATAACATTGTGCTTGTTTGTATCAATCTCGTACCAAGGACCTCTTCCAGGCATAAGTCTTACTTTATATAGGGTCCGAAGAGGTAGTTTACTAGATACCTCATATAATACTCCCTCGGATCTAACAATCTGATGAGTCACAACTCTTCTTACGCCATTGAAAACAAAGACTCCGTCATCTGTCATTACTGGAATATCTGTCACGAAAATCTCCTGCTCCTTTATCTCTCCGGTTTTATTATTAAGAAGCTGGACTTTAGCATAAACGGGGACTTCGTAAGAGAGTCCCTTTGCAATTGCTTCATCTATACTTCTGTAGGGATCACCAAATTTAAAATCTTTGAATTCCAAGGTCCACATTCTCTCCATCGTATCCTTAACGGGATTGATCTCAGAGAACAACCTTTGGAACCCATTCTCCAGAAAATCTGCAAACGAAGTTCTCTGTGCTTCTATTAGATTAGGAAATTCTACATCGCCGGAATAACCTAATCCCAGATTTATTCTTCCGGATCTATTGCGCTTGGGTTTTACCATAGGATATATTGTTAGTAATATTATAAGGTATTACAAATACGGGCAGTATAAACGCCTGATCCAGAAATCAAGCTACACCGCCCTTAAAGGCGAAATTAAAGACTCGACTCGAAGGATGTTATCATATTTATATGTAATAGTCAAAGCTTTTCGTTGCACTTCAGAGCTTTACATTAAATATCTCTCTTTTCGTTCCTTTTTGACAAATTTATTATATACTTTAGGGTCGATTTTGTAAAAACACCTTTAATATCGTATTATATACCATAACATGCCCAGGAAAAAGAAGAAAAAAGAAATAACTATAGAGAGTACCGAAACAAAAGTTTTGTTTGGTTTAATACTATTTATATTCGGTCTAATAGTGCTAGTTTCCCCATTTATGCAAGATCACTCCCCACTATTTGACCAGATAACCCTAGCACTAGGATATGCCTCTTTCGCTTGGGGTGCGTTAATAATATACCTCTCCCTAGCACTACTAACTAAAAAAAGAAAATTCTTTTCAGCCAAACAATCTGTCGGATTGTTATTTTTTTCTATCTGTTTAAACATTCTTCTTTCCTTCTGGTTAATAGAAGAGCAACTTCAAGATGAAGAAGCGTTGAAAGTAGCAGGAGGACAGATTGGGAAAATTCTCCATATTTCTTTAAACGGTTTTGTCGGGAGCTTCATAGAGATAATAATAATCTTGATTATTCTCATGGTTTCCTTCTCACTAATAACAGCAACTCCACTGCAGCAAATTTTCGAATTTCTAGAAAATTCCGTTCCGGAGGAGAAAGAAAAAGAAGGCACAGGAATAAAAGGCTTTCTCAAGAAGCTTAGCTCTCCTAAATTACCTGATGATGTGAAGATAGAAAACGAAGAAGAGGGAAGAGATAACATTAAAATAGAAAGTGAAGAGGAGGTTCAACGGAGGCTGGACAAAATACTTGCAGAAGACGAAGCTGAGGAAGAGAGACAAATAGAAGAAGAGACAAGAACAAAAGAAGGGCTTGTAAAGCAAGTTCCCGTTACTAAAGATATACAAGATAGAGAACCAGAGAGACCGAAATTTACAAATTGGCAATTTCCCGATGTAGAAATTCTACAAAAACCAGAAATAAAAGAACAAGATAAAGAAGTTTACAAGGAGAAAGCAAAAGTAATAGAGGCAACTCTCAAAAACTTTGGAATAGACGCCAAGGTCGTTGCAGTTGCGATCGGACCAACGGTACTAAGATTTTCCCTAGGTATAAGTGTTGGAGTAAAAGTATCTAGAATTAAAAACCTTAGCAATGACCTCGCCCTAGCATTAGCTTCACAAAGCTCCTCCGTAAGGATCGAAGCTCCCATCCCTGGAACTTCTTACGTGGGGATTGAAATACCGAACCCAACTCCTAATTATGTATATGCCAGAGAAATGATAAAAAGACTCAGGAAGGAGCAAGATAAATATGAGCTACCTTTAATACTAGGAAAAGACATTACGGCAAAAACACAAATTAAAGACTTGGCAAAAATTCCACATCTACTAGTAGCAGGAGCTACCGGAACAGGAAAGTCTGTTGCTATAAATTCCCTTCTAGCAGGGCTTCTTATGACAAAAACCCCAGATGAGGTTAAATTCATCATGATAGACCCCAAGATGGGAGTAGAGATGGCAATATATAATGGAATTCCACATCTTCTCAATCCGGTAATAACAGACCCTGAAGCAGTAGTAAATGCCCTACAATGGACAATTGATGAAATGATGCGAAGATACAGACAGCTCAAGCAACTTCGTGTTAAAAAGCTCACAGAATATAACAATAAAGTTGGTTATCTTGCGATGCCGTATATAATAGTAGTGATAGACGAGATGGCTGACTTAATGCTAACCTCAGGAGCAGATGTAGAAACCAAAATTCAAAGACTGGCACAGATGGGAAGAGCTGTAGGAATACACTTAATCCTTGCTACGCAAAAGCCTACTGTGAATGTTATTACGGGTCTCATTAAATCCAACATCCCGGGAAGAATGGCATTTGCAGTAGCTACAAATATGGACTCCAGAGTCATCTTAGATGAATCTGGGGCAGAAACTCTCTTGGGAAATGGAGATATGCTGTATAAAGACCAGACCACACCAAAAGCACTAAGAATACAGGGTACTAACACCACTACAGAGGACTCCGAGGCAATAATAGCCTCCATAAAGGACCAATTGACAGAAGAGGAGCCTTCCTATTCCAATGATCTAGCAGAAGCAATTGAAAAAGGTCCACAGGAAGATATAAAAGGAAGTCTAAAAGAGAGAGATCCTGAATTTGAAAAAGCTCTAGCAGTCGTAATCTCAAGTCAAAAAGCATCGGCTTCATTCCTTCAAAGAAAGATGCGCATAGGCTACAACAAGGCTGCCCGTCTCATTGACCAGTTACAACAAGCAGGAGCAATAGGTCCTCAAGACGGTTCCAAACCCAGAAAAGTCCTCATTACATCGCCAGATCAAATCTCCGACAAACTCAAAAAGGATGACTCTGAAACCATAGAGGAGTAGAATAGGGAGATGATTACCGCAGGAGAAGTCTTAAAAAATAAGAGAGAGTTACTTGGAAAAACACTAGAAAAAGTTTCCGCTGACACTAAAGTCCAGAAGCGGTTTCTTAAATATATCGAAAATAATCAATTTGAATATTTCGATTCAGAGGTCTTTCTAACCGGCTTTATTAAGATATACGCAAAATACCTAGAGTTAGACACAAGCAAAGTACTCGCCCTATACAGAAGAAGTAACCCTAATAAAACTCCAAGAGATATCTCTAACAAGAACGTAGAACCGATATCTTCTAAGAAATTAAAACAGAAAATAACCGTTGAACCGAAATTAATAATAACAATCCTACTCACAATATTTCTTCTGGGAATCTTTGCTTATATAGGCTCTCAAATATACAAATTCCAGAGACCACCATCATTAGAAATATCGAGCCCCATTCCAGATAGCAAAGTACAAACCGAAGATATTACGGTAAATGGAAAAACCGACCTAGAGAGTATTATCGAAATAAATGGAACAACTGTAGAAACAAATGAAAAGGGAGAATTTAGTTACAAAATCACTCTAAAAGAAGGACTTAACACGATAACCATTAAAGCGAGAAAAAACAACGCTTTGGAGAAAATTGAAACCCTTAACATAACATATTCTGCGAAGACACAATTAGAAGAGGAAGAACAAAACAAAGAAGTGAAAGAAAATATTATCAAGCTAGAAGTCTTTGACTCCCCCGCATGGGTAAGATTGGATATAGATGGGGAGAATAAAATTTCACAAGTACTAGAACCTATGGAAGAAGAATTCGCCATTAAAGAGAATCTCTACATCATTACCGGGAGAATAAAAAACACAAGAATCTACTTCAACAACGCTCCCATAGAATGGCAAACAAACCAGACAACTGGGGTCGCAGAACTAACCTGCAAAATAGAAGAAGGACAACTTCTCTGTCAATAAAACCTCAATTTCCCCAAAATGGTATAATACTGGCATCTATGACTTCTTCTGACAATCAAATTGAAGAGATAAAAAATAGGCTAGACATTGTTAATGTAGTTAGCAAATATGTCAAATTAAAACAAGCAGGAAAGAATTATGTTGGTCTTTGTCCCTTTCATAACGAAAAAACTCCTTCTTTTGTTGTAAGCCCTGATATCCAAAGATATAAATGCTTCGGTTGCTTAGAATCCGGAGATATATTTAATTTTCTACAAAAAATAGAAAATATAGATTTTCCTGAAGCTCTGGAAAAGTTAGCTAAAGAAGCCGGAGTAGAACTTAAAAAACAGGAAGGATTTTCAAAATATAAAGTATTGGAAGAAATCAATTACAAAGCTACTCGTTACTACTACAATCAGTTAAAAGAAAGCAAGAAGGCAATGGATTACCTTAAAGGAAGGGGTTTTAATAAGGAATCTATTAAAAACTTCGGAATAGGGTATGCACCTAAAAAACCAGAACTTAAAAAATATTTACTTAGAACCAAAGATTATTCTCAAAGACAGTTATTAGATTCCGGCCTCTTTACACTTAAAGACAAGGGAATAAAAGAGAAGTTCTATGATCGAATCATGTTCCCAATTAGATCGACCAGAGGGAAGGTTATTGGCTTCACAGGAAGGGTTCTTCCCGGAAACGACTGGGGACCTAAATATATGAACACTCCAGATACACCAATCTACCATAAAAGAGAAAACCTCTTCGGACAATATGAATCTCGCCAAGAAATAAGGAAAAAAGACCTTGCAATAATATGTGAAGGCTCTACTGATGTAATAAGTGCGCATCAACATGGAATTAAAAATATCGTAGCTCCCCTAGGGACGGGATTAACAAAGGAACAACTGGAAAAACTTTCAAAAACAACAAAGAATATACTGTTTTTCTTTGACAGTGACGAAGCTGGTCGAAATGCACTAATAAGAGGTTTTAAGATTGCTTCGCAACTCGGCCTTGTTCCCTATGCAGCAAGCCCTGAGCCATATAAAGATATTGACGAACTTCTTCAAAAGGAAGAAAAGCTTATGAGAAAGCATATAACTAACAAAATAGAGGCATTTTCCTTTATACTATCCACTTATTTGGAGAATAAGAACCTTAATAGGCTTGAGGACGTTCAGGAAGTAAAAAATTTTATAGGCTCTCTAATTTTTCCAGTGCGCGACAAAACCTTGTTAAACCTTTACAAATCGAAGAGTATAAAACTAAGTAAACTCGCCCTTTTTGAAACAGATGGCGAAAAACCCTATAAGAAAGGCAAAAAAGGGCATATCCAAAAAGTCCACGTGAACATGGCCTATAATGAAGTCTATAGGGAGTACTTACGATTACTTCTCCTGCAGGATCAAATCGACAAGAAATTTCTTGTTGACAAAAAGTATATACTACCCACTACTCTCCAACAACTTTATCTAGAAATCCTTAAAAACTACAGAAAAGGGAAAGAGGAATTGTATTCCATATTGCACGAAACAACCGAAATCACCGAAACTTTTGAGGATATTATCTTTGACTTAACAACTATTCCAAAACAGGAAGAAGAGATAAAAGAAGAATTAGAGAAACTCTCAAAGAGGCTCCAGTCCCTATACTTAAAAGAGCAACAAAAAATACTTAGCCAAAAGATCGCCATTGCAGAAGAAAAAAGAGATACTAAAAATGCAGAAGAGTATTTAAAGAAACTTGCGAAAATAAATAAACTTTTACAAGAGAATTAAGGTGCCTGATATATCTGATTATGACAAATTAAACTACGACTACTCCCGATACTGGCAAGAGAGGCTTTATGAAAACCTTGCAGAAAAAAACCTTCTAAACAAGCTCTTTGAAAATGACAAGGGAAATTGGTTTCTAGACGTGGGAGGGTCATATGGGAGAATTACTTCCACCTATTACAACTCTTACAAAAACCCTGTCATTCTAGATTATTCTCTTAACACCCTGATTAAAAACAAAGAGATTATTAAAAACAGATATCCTAAAGTAACCTTGATAGCAGCAAATGCTTACAGAATGCCCTTTAAAGAAAGTTCCTTCGAGGGAGGATTAATGGTCAGAGTTCTACACCATATAGAAAAACCCGAAGAATATTTCAAAGAAGCAAAAAGAGTTTTTAAAAAAGATGCTAAATATGTTCAAGAGTTCCCTAATAAAGTGCACATTAAAGCCAAGATAGAAGCTTTATTTAGAAAAGATTTTGAATTCTTTTCAGAAGAACCGTACAAGCAACCAATTGGAAAGAATTTGGAAGGTTCTAAGAAAGAAGAAGGTGGAATATTCTTTAATTACCACCCATCTTATATAAAATCCTTATTAGAGAAGAATTCGTTTGTTATTGAGCGAAAATTTGGTTGTTCTTTTTTAAGATCTCAAACCATTAAGAAATTTTTAGGAACTGATCTTATGGTTTTTATTGAGAAAATACTTCAAAAGACACTTTCTTGGACCAATATCCCTCCAAGTATCTTTTTTGAAACAACCCTGCAGAAAAAAGAAATAAGAGAGGAAACAGAACAAAGCTCTGATTTAAAGGATATTCTTGCCTGTCCTTCCTGTAAAGGAGAACTCTCTTTTGAAAAAGAAGGTTATGCAGAATGTAAGAAATGCAATCTAAAATTCTTTAAAAAAGATGATATCTGGGATTTCAGGATAGAGTAATGAAAAAATCACTAGGACAAAATTTTTTCGTTAACAAAAATCTCTCCAAGCAGATAGCAGAGATAGTATTAAAGGAAGATCCCAGTTTAATAGTAGAAATAGGCCCAGGGTTAGGGGCATTTACCCAATTCTTTACAGAAAAAAATATTGAAATTCTTGCCATTGAAAAAGACAACGATCTCTCTTTGAAGCTTAAAAATCTCTACCCTTCCGTAACTATTAAAAATATAGACTTCTTAGATTGGGATTTTCATGGTTTAGAATCTTTTAAGAAGAAAAAAATTACCTTCTTTGGATCTCTACCATACAATGTAAGTAAAAAGATTATTAAAAAGATAATAACTTCGGAGTTCTTCAATTCTTCAAGTTTTCTTATAATTCAAAAGGAAGTGGCAGAGAAATACTGTAGTAAGGAGCCCAATAATAATTTCCTTTCTCTAAGCACTGCTTTATATGCAGACACAAACAAACTTTTCAATATTTCTCCCGAGTCTTTTAAGCCAAGACCCAACGTAGAGAGTACATTTATACAATTTACACCTAAAACTGTTCTGTTAAAAAATGCAGAAGATTTCGAAAAATTCTTACATACCGCCTTTAGACAACCCAAGAAGACACTGAAGAATAATTTTGCGAAAAGTTATCTTTTTACCAACGAAGAGATTTTACCACTTCTACAAAAAAGACCTCAGCACCTCTCTCTAGAGCAATATCTATACCTTTTCAATAATGTGGTGTAGGTTTTGATATAATGAAAGAATGAAAAGGGAAAAGAGTAAGAAGGAACCTCAAGAAGAGTCTAAACAATTGAACTTAGGCATAAAAGAACCCTTTAAGAACAGATTTTTCAAAATAAAGAGATCCGTAGACTTTGCGGTATTGAGGTTTGAAGTTAGAAAGTTCTTGAAGGATCCTCTTGTTTGGGCAACACTTACCATAGGCCTTGTCTTGATAGCTCAACAAATCTACCTTATTTTTGTAAATCTTTCGAACCTGCCGAGGTATGTTCCAATATTTAGATATCTCTTATCCGCAGAAGCGAAACTTACACAAAAAGATTATATATTTATATTTCCTTTGATTTCCCTAATAGCATTGTTGCTCTCCCTCTTTTTTACTTCCAGATATTATAATAACGAAAAGAAACTAACCAGACTTCTTCTTTTCTCCTCCTTGCTATCTAGCATCTCACAGAGTCTTATTTTAATTGACATAGTAAACCTTTTTTAATATGGACTTATCTACAACAACGGCTTTCCTGACAGGATTACTTAGCAGAGTTCCTCAGTTCATACAGGATACTGCATATGAAAAGTATGTGGAATATTGGCCAATATTTCTGATAGGTTTTCTTATATCTTTCTTCCTAACGCCAATACTCGGACACATTGCCTTAAAATTTAATATTACCTATATTCCCCAAAAAGGGAGAGGAGAGAAAGAGTTTGACAACCCTCTTAAAGCCCTTCATGAAGGCATAACACCTTCCTTAGGAGGATTAGCAATAACATTACCGGCATTTATTGCAATACTGGTATTTTTCAAAATGGATAGCTTTACACTACCTATTGTAATATCTCTTTTTGTTCTTATGGTGGGCGCCACTTTAGATGACATATTCAACCTCCCTGCAAGGGTTCAACTTATCTACCAGATTGTTGCTGCAGGAATAATTGCTTTTTCAGTACTAAATATCTCCTCTATTCCTCTCCTTAATTTAGATCTAAGCTCGCTCACATATAATTTCTCAATTTTTGGAATAGAACAATCTCTTGCTCTACCGGGAGACATCTTTCTTTTCTTCTGGATACTTGTTTGTATAAACGCAGTAAAATGGACAGCGGGTTCTCCTGGGATAATTGAGGCTAACTCCTTTGTAATCTTTTCATTAATATTCATTATTGCTATGAGAGATATGTCTACTTTCTCTTCTACAGTAAGTATTTTAATTGCCGGGGGATTACTTGCGTTTTTAATATTTGCTTTTCCTCCTCAAAAGATAATGACCGGTTCTGCAGGAAAATCTGTTTACGGTTTTCTTATCTGTATTCTTGCTATCGTGGCAGATGCAAAAATTTCAACAACCATGATGCTTCTAATGTTACCTTTAATAGACTTTATTTATGTAATAATAAAAAGGCTTTTAACACACAAACCTAAGAATATATGGGAGTTAATGAAGATAAGTGGTCCGGATCATCTACATCACCAATTAATGAATTTAAACGTATCTAGATCACAACTTGTCCTAATAGAAATGTCTGCAACTCTCTTCCTCGGATCGTTTGCCATTTTAACAACAGGTGCTCTCAGATACTTTACACTCATAATCTCCTTCGCACTAGGAATTGCTTTCATTGTTTACATAAACATAAGAGCATCTAAAAAAAAGGAGGAGCAGGAGAAGAAAGAAAGCCCAGAATCTAAATATTCCTACTAGGAACAAAAACTATAGGTTCTGGAAGCTCAACTGTTTAGAACATATAATAGAGAGTTATGAAAAAGAATAAAATTGCCCTAATAACGATTTTTTTAATACTAGCTGTCTCTGTTTTACTCTACTTCATCCCAATTAATCAACTAATAGGGAAACTCCCTTTTGTTAATCGTTTTTACAACAATACAACCTTAGAAATTAGCACCAAAGCAGGAGTTGCTAAGATCTGGATTAATGGAGAAGATTATGGGGAAACTCCTGCAAGTATTGAAGACCTCCCAGAAGGATCTTACCTAATAGAGTTGCAGAAAATAGCTGACGAGGAAGCTTTTTACAAGAAGCATTCGTTTCAAATAGAACTGATAAGAAACACTTCAGCAAGAATAGATCTAGAAATGGGTCCAGAGGATCTCTTGCATGGTGTTATTCTTTATTATACCCCTATCAGGACAACCTCTGATGAAGGATTTCTGACTGTAATAAGTAATGTCGATAATTCAAGAATCTTCTTGGATGGAGAATTTTTAAAAGTTAGCCCAATCACAAACCTCGGATTGAGAGAAGGACAATATGAGATAAAGGTATTGGCACCCGGACATGAGGAAGTAGAAGTCCCAGTGCTACTACAAAACAATTATGTTCTTAACCTTAAAACTTTTCTTTTCCCCATACCTGTACATTTTGAATCAGTAGAAATAAAAGATGAGTAATTTACGATTAAACAAAATAAGTCCACAAACACCGATAGCCATAATAATTCATGGTGGAAACAGGGTAGGTTATTTAACAGCCAAAACTCTTATAGACCAAGGTTGTTATGTTGTTATAATAGACAAATTTAACAGTAAAACCAGGAGATATCTCTCAGAACTTAAAAAATCTGAACTTTTTGATTTTTTTGATTTTAAGGGATTTAATTCCCTCTTTAAAAACGTTAAAAGGTTTGATTACCTTTTCTATTTTCTAAATGAGAGACTAGATAAAAAAGAATTTGACAGCAAAGAGTTCCTAAATGAAACTAAAATTCTAGAGGAAACACTTACTAACACTAGAAAAAACAATGGGAAATTCTCTTTAATTACCTCCCTCGCACTAAACAGAGAATTAGCAAATAGGGTAAACAACGAACAACTGTCCACACCATCTCCTTACTCTGCAATGGAACTTCAAAAATATTGCGAGACGCTAGTTGCAGAGTTTAGAGATAAATCTAATATTAACCTTAGAATCATTAGACTCGGAACCATTATTGGCAGGGGAATAGAGAAAGTAAACAATGAAATTTTAGACAACCTTCTTACTGACTCCGTCCAGAGAAATCAGATCACTATAAAAGGGGAAGGGCTAGATCTACACTCCTTGATACATGAGGCAGACGCTACCTATGGGATATTAAAATTATCTTTCTCGGACAACACCAAAGGAGAAGTAATATCTTTGGCTAATAAGAATAATTATACAACCCTTTCATTAGCTTACAAACTTTTGGAACTTAACACAGAGGCGCAGACTATCCGTTTTGTAGAGAATCCCCAAGAACAATTTCTTATTCAAGATCTTTATGTTCCAGCACCTCATGCTTCAAACTATGGTTGGAGTCAACAGGTAGATCTTGAAGAAGCCCTTGTAGAACAGATACAGAAGTACTACGAGGCAACTAATAAGACATGGGACATAAATAAAACTCCACAAAAGATAAAACAAAAAAAGACCGTTAAAGTAGGAAAAACCAAGCTTGGAGAATTCCTTTTTTCCATTCTTTCTCCATTTAAAAAAGTCTCCGAGAAAACGAAAGAAAAAAAGATAGATACAAAAAAGACAATAAAAATTTTTCTAACAACTATCTTACTAATAGCAGTGACTTATTTTGTAATATATCCAATAGTTGGGACATTGATAGGGTTGCTTTTAATTAATTCCTCTGTTAAAAACCTTTCAATTTCAATCTTAGACATTGGTCAAATACAAAGCTCTCAGGAAATAGAACCCTTAGAGAAAAATGTTGACAGAGTAGGACGGAGCGTAGACCAGATGTACTGGATGTTTCAACTATTAGGAAAAGACGAACTGTATGACAACACTACGCAGTTAATTCTCGGAGCTCAATACACCACACAAGGAGCTAGACAATTAGTAGATGCTATATACCCCTTAACACAATATATGCAGGATTTTGAACCCGCTCTGGATTTCCAAACTTCCACTCCCACAACAACAAGAGAATATAGGAGTTACTTAGAGGAGATGGAGAAAAACAGTTATAAACTAGAAGAGGCTGATTACAGAATCTCCCTAGCCTCTGAGATAATAACAAACCTTAATACAACAGTCTTTCCAAAGGTTTTACAAGACAAGATAGTAGAGTTCAAAGAAATTATCTCTCAGATTGAAGAAGGAACCGAATCCTTTAAAGCAGTGAACTCTTTCCTCCCAGACCTCCTCGGAGTAGATGAAAGGAAAAGATACCTTGTTCTCTTCCAAAACGAAGGAGAGATTAGAAGTACGGGTGGTTGGCTAACAAGTTACGGAATTATAGGCATAGAAGGAGGTCAAATAAGAGAACTTTTCGTTGACGATATATACAATGCAGATGGGACTCTGAAGGTTCAGAACAAAAGATTCACACCTCCCAGAAGCATGTCTAATGCATTAGAGATAACTGATTGGCCATTCTCTTTGGTAAACTGGTATCCCGATCTGTCCGACACACTCACAGAGGCAGAACCGTTTATTTACGAACTTGGTAAGGGTAGTTCTCTTGAGGGGGTAATAACAATAGATGTCTCCTTTATTGAAGAGCTCTTAGAAAGATGGGGTGGCATAGAAGTCCCCGGAGAGACAGAACTTGTCACTAGTGAGAATCTCAACAGTAAAATTTTCCAAATGCATGAAGAGTTTGTCCCCGGTTCAACTCAAAAAACAACCTTCCTAGCTAATCTCGCAAATGAGATAGTTAAAAAGCTACTTTCTATGGATGTCACAGACCTCATGGAAATAGCAGACATCTTTGAGAAAACTTTAAACGAAAAGCATCTTCAGGCTACATTTAAAAATAAAGATGCCTACAACTTCTTTAGTTCCAAAGACTGGGCAAATTCCATGAGTAATAAATACAATGATGCCCCAATATCAATAGATTGGAACTGGGGGGGAAATAAAGCTAACTTATATTTGGATAAAAATTACTCCCTAACAATAAATATAAAAGATGAAAACACCATAGATTATATATATTCCATAACTGTAGAGAATTCTTCTACTGAAAATGTTTACCCACAAGGAGATTATATAAATTACCAAAGGATATACATTCCTCCTCAGGCAAAAATATTAAGAATTAGTGGAATTGAAGATAATGAATATTCCGTTTACAGGGAGAGTGGTTTTAAAGTGATTGGTGGTTGGTTTAACACACCTATTAAGTCAATAAAGACCCTAGATATCTCCTACAGAATAGAGAGAGAAGAGGGAGATTCTAACTTTCCAATTGTGATACAGGAACAGAATGCATTCTTTGATATAAACCTCTTTAAACAACCCGGAGAAAAGAAGTACGCTTACAAACTGGATATCACGTACCCATCCACATGGAATTTGGAGAGTTCTCCCGGATTAAATAGTATAAGTAACCAACTCTCAGGGAGATTTGAACTCAACAAGGATCTTGAGTTTCCAGTAATTTGGAGAATTCCTAATTAGCACTTTTCCCATTAAACAGAGATTTTTGACTTCTTTTTTAATTGTGTATAAACTTCGAGAATCTCATCCAAAGAAACCTTGTTTTGGGAAGCAAATTTCTTTAGTTCCTCAAAGCTAAGATCTACATTTAAAGGAGATCTACTACTCATACCTATTGGAAAAATGTATGTAGCAAGGTTCTGTGATTTACAATTATGACAAGAAAAGTGTATAATAGCCGAAACACCAGTGTTTTGAACGATATTAATATCTTCGGGACGATACTCAGTGCCACACTTATCACAAAACTTCGACAGAGCATCCAGAAAGAACTCCTTATCTCCGAATGTGTTATTATCTTTCTTGTTCATATATAAAATATTATACCATATACCCTGAATGTCAGATAAAAGTAAATCCATCAAATACCTTATTAAGAAAGGGAAAGACCAGGGCTTTCTAACCCAAGAAGATCTTCTTGATGTTTTTCCTACAATAGAAGAAGATATAGACCTTTTAGATGAAATCTTTGAGAAACTCCAAAAAAACGAAATTGAAGTCCTCGAACCCGAGGAAGATATAGAACCACAAGAGAAAGAGGAACTAACCCTAGAGAAGAAAATTAGAATACTCAAGAACATTCAAACAAATATCTCTACAGATGCAATAAGATCCTACCTCTACGAAATCGGAAGAATTCCCTTACTAACAGGCGAAGAAGAGGTTATTTTAGCAAAAAGGATAGAAAATGGAGACAAAGAGGCAACTCAACTCCTAATTACTGCAAACCTTAGATTAGTTGTTAGTATCGCTAAGAAATATAGTAAGAGCAATTTAGAATTACTAGATCTTATTCAAGAAGGAAACATCGGCCTAATGAGGGCTGTAGAAAAGTTTGACTACACAAAAGGATTTAAATTCTCTACATATGCTACTTGGTGGATAAGACAGGCGATTACAAGAGCCATCGCAGATCAGGCAAGAACCATTCGTATCCCGGTCCACATGATAGAAACTATAAACAAGTTTAATAAAACAAGCAATATCCTTGCTACAAAGCTTGGTCGCCCTGCCACAGATGAAGAAATTGCAAAAGAGATGGATATTGAGATAGAAAAAATCGCAGAGATAAGAAAAATAAAACAAAACCCGACATCCCTTGCAACACCAATAGGCGAAGAGAAGGACAGCAAATTACAAGATATTATCCCAGATGACTGGTCCCAATCACCCGAGGATTACGCAACCGGAGAATACTTAAAGAACCAACTTAGAGACATCTTAGATAGTCTCCAAGATAGAGAAAGACGAGTACTCTCACTAAGATTTGGTTTAGACGACGGAGTCTCAAGAACATTAGAGGAAGTCGGGAAAGAGTTTGGAGTTACGAGAGAAAGAATTAGACAGATTGAGGCTAAGGCTCTAAAGAAACTCAAGGAGAAATCTGCACAACAGAAGTTAGATGATTATATTGACTAATCTCTTCTTCCTACAAGAGTAAAGAATACTTCAGGAAGAACAGGAAAATGATCCTTTGTTCTCTTACTAACTTCCTCCAATTCTTCTAAGTCAAAACTGTTTTGTAATTGCGATATATAAGAATCTGCCTGAGGATTAATCTCTATATCGGAACTCTCATAGTAAATGTAAAGCCCAACCCAAACAACCACAAGAACTAAAAGCATAATCAAAGGAACTGTTGCTTTTTTGATAATATCCATATCCTACTTATAAAAATTTACATTATCTACATGATATATCCTCAAAGAGATAGTAAATGCATTTGTTCCGTCCTCCGCCGTCTCTGTTGAATAGGAAAAAGTCTCAATCACAGGGTACATAGGAAGATCCTCTAGCTCTTGTAGGAAATTTAAAATATTTTCCTCTTTTCCCCTAGCACTAAAGGTCATAGTATAGGGCTTGAGAGCCTTTGTAATTATATTATAATCTTTCCCTTTATATCCATCAAAACTTATAGAAGAGAGCTTATGTCCATTGCGTGTAGTCACCAACTCCATATTTGCCAGAAGCAAGCTGAAATTCTCACCTGCAGGAAAAATCATTTCCAAATCCTCAAAAGATTCTTTATTTGGAACATATTGCTTATCCAACTCATTAAGGGTATTTATCTTGTTTTCAAGTAGGGAATTAACTCTTTCTTTTTCCTTAATTTCTTTATTTATCCTAGCAATAGTTGTCACCGTAGGCCTAATAGCAAACAATATTAAAACAATAGATACTAAAATAGAAAAACCAAAGAATATATAAGATCTCTTCTTATCGGGAGATTCCTTAATTACTTTCATATATTCTGCTGTGTTAATTTTCCGCTCTTCCACTTACTTCTCCTTCTTCACTTAAATAAAAAGATACCCCTACACTTATTTCAGCATCCTCTTTAGTTATTGAAAACTTCACATCTTCGTACATTGGATTATTTTTTAGGGAAGATTCGTAATCCTTTACACTGTTTAGATTGTTAGAACTAAGACGCAAAGATACGCGCTTTTCACTGAAACTTAGTCCCTCTAAGACAAGATTGCTTGGAACCCCACTAATAAGCTCTCTAATTTGAAGAGAGTTAATCGTCTGCCCCTCCCTTATATTTTTTATATCTCCTAAAAGTATCTGATAATTTTCAAACAAAAAAGCATTCCTCTTCCAAGTTTCGTTCGAAAGAAGAACTACCTTGTTGTTAATCTCCTCAGTTAGATCATTATTTCTTCCATCTAGCACCAATCTGGAAAAGAAGACAATTAAAACTATTATTTGAACCCCTATTAGAAGATACTTCCCTATACTAACAAGCCAAATATACGCACTATCCCAAACATCACTAGGATCGTAGAGAGTTTCCATGAAGTTAATAGATTTTGGCTGTTTCTCTTTCTGAAACATATGGCAGTTTTAAAATTTTATTGCTTTAGTATAGCACATATTTAGACTCATCAAATCTTCTCAAAGAGAATTATTTTTTCTCTCTTCTCTAAAGCTTTCCTAGCCTTAATAGCGCTTAGTGGAATTATGGGTTCATAAAATTCAGAAACAACGTGAAGAAGATAGCTGAGATTGTTTAATATAGTTTCTACCTCCTCTTTTTTCTTGCTTTCTTCCCAAGGCTCTTTTTCTGTAATATATTTGTTACCCCAGTCAGCAAGTTCGTCAATTTTTTCTCCGGCTAATGCAATTTCATACTCATCATAAAACTTCTTTATATCCTGTTCTAACCTATCAACCTTCTCCTTAAAAGACTTTTCAACTGCTTTAACATTATTAATCTCCACCTTCTTACTATTTGCTAGATGTATTGTCCTGTTAAGCAGATTCCCGAAGTTATTTGCCAATCTAGAATTGTACATGTTTTTAAGCTCCTCCTCTTTATAGGCAGAATCTGCAAATGTAGCAATGCCTGTTAAAAGGTAAAACCTGACCACTTCCGCTCCGAATTTTGCTTCCTGGTCAAAAGGAGAGATGACATTCCCTAGGGTTTTTGACATTTTTCTTCCATCCGGTCCGAGAATCATGCCATGCTCTAAAAGCCTCTTGCTCTGTGGGAGTCCTACAGAAGCCAGCATTCCTTGCCAAATACTTCCTTGGAATCTTACATTATCCGGACCAAAAAGCTGTATCCCCGGCCACCAGCTATTTAATTTTTCTTCATCTTCTCCGAACCCAATAACATTTACATAGTTAGTAAGAGCATCAAACCAAACATAGAGTACCTGGTCGGGATCATTAGGAACTTCTATTCCCCAAGGAAGATTCTCTTTTAATCTGGAAATACTTATATCCTCTGCCTCTCTAATTATTGTTTTGAGTTCATCCAACTTCCTTCTTGGCTTTAAGACATCAGGCTTTTCTTCCAACCATTTAAGGAGAGTGTCTCTATATTTTGTAAGCCTAAAGAAGTAATTCTCCTCTTCCTTGATCTCCGGCTCTATACCATGATCCGGACATTTTCCGTCCACTAACTCTTTTTCCAAAAGAAACCTTTCACACCCAACACAGTAAAGACCTCTGTATTTCTTTTTGTATATATCCCCATTTTCCTCACACCTTCTCCAAAATTCCCTTGCTGCTTTATGATGCTTCGGATCAGACGTTCTGTAGAAATGGTCATACTTCACAAAGAATAATTCACAAAAATCTTTAAATCTCTGAGCATATTTATCTACAAATTCCTGAACTGTTATTCCCTCTTTCTTTGATTTATCCAAGATTTTCTGCCCATGTTCATCTGTTCCTACATTGAAGAACACATTCTCTTCCCCAAGTTTTTTTCTAAAATATCTGGAAATAGCATCGGCTTGTACAAACTCCAACGCATGCCCAATGTGTGGCTCCGCATTAACATAGGGTAGTGTAGTTGTAATATATAATTTTTCTTTTTCCATTCTTTTTCGTTCTTTTCTTTGTTAATTTAGATTAAAAATATAATCCTAATGTGATTATATAACTATTTAATTATCCTGAGAAATTCTTGTCCCTAACGGGACATCATTTGCTGGGACATTAACAACCCTTTTGCTAATCCCAATCTTACAAGTTCTTGCCAAATAGATTCTGTAACAAAAGGCATAAACGGATGAATTATCTTAAGATTTTCCTTGAGAAGATAGAGTAATTCTGAAAGATACTGAATCCTTCTTTCACTTCCTATTTCTTCTCCCTCTATGCTCTCCTTTACCTGTTCTATCCAGATATCACAAAACTTATGCCAGAAAAACTCCCTGATTTTCTCTGCTCCTAGATTAAATTGGTATTTTTCAATATATTCACCAACTTTTTTAACGTGTTCTTTCGTTTCTTTAATTCTCTCAGTTTCTTCCATACGAGACTCTATTCTCCTTGAGATCTCCTCTAGCTCACTCTCTTGTACATTCATAAGGATAAACCTGCTAGCATTCCAAATCTTGTTAACAAAGTTTCTGTTTCCCTTAATCTTTTCTTCTCTCACCGGAGCGTTTGATCCTGGTAAAGCGTCAGAGTAGTACCAGAGTCTTAGTGAATCTGCCCCGTACTTATCAAAGATTTCCTTTGGTTCAACACTATTCCCTTTAGACTTGGACATCTTAGAACCGTCCGGAGCCAGTATCATTCCGGTAAGAAATATGTCAAAGAAAGGTAGCTGGCCTGTTCTGTACAGACCCATCATTACCATTCTCGCAGACCACCAGAAAAGAATATCTCTAGCATGGATCATAAGCTGGGTTGGATAATATTTTTCGTAATCTTTAGAACCCGGACCCCCGAGAGTAGAAAATGGCCATTGCCCTGAACTAAACCATGTGTCAAAGACATCTGTTTCAGCCTCCCACTCACCACTGTTATCCGGAGCATTCTCACCTAAAGATATATCCCCACCCTCCTCGTCATATTTTTTCTTTCCGCCCTTATACCATACAGGAATTCTTTGACCCCACCATAACTGTCTGGAAATACACCACGGTTGAATCTCTTCAAAGAAGTGTACCAGAGCTTTCTGCTGTCCTTTAGGAAACACCTTTAATTTACCCTCTTCTATATTCTCAAGAGCTTTCTTAGCTAAAGAAGAAACATCTAAATACCATTGGTTAGATATTATCGGTTCAATAGGGGTTCTACATCGTTCGCATACGGCTACCTCATGTTTAATATTCTCTATTTTAACTAACAAACCTTTTTCATCCAGCTCTTTACACAAAGCTTTGGAACACTCTACCGTCTTCATCCCCTTAAATCTCTCAGGAATGTCCCCAACCATCTTTCCTTCTTCGTTAATAACATTCACTATTTCTAGGTTATGTTTTTTACCAATTTCAAAGTCAACCGGGGAGTGAGCTGGAGTAACTTTCACGGCTCCGGTTCCTGTTTCCATATCTGTTTCTTCGTCTGCTATCACAGGTATCTCTCTTTCCACAATTGGTAGTAAAACTTTCTTTCCTACAAATACCTTGTACCTTTCATCTTGAGGATTAACAGCAACTGCAGTGTCTCCCAACATTGTTTCCGGTCTTGTTGTGGCTACTGTTATTCCTTCGACTCCCAAAAGTTTCTTTGCTAATTTTCTATCCCCTTCCTCTACAAAAGGATAGATTATGTAAGCAAAAATACCTCTTCTCTCTTCATGTTCAACATCTATATCTGCTAGTGCAGTCATACAATTAGGACATTGGTTAATAATTCTCTTGTCTCTATAAATTAGTCCTTCTTCAAACATTTTATAAAAAGTCTCATACACTATTTTTGTAAGTTTAGGGTCTAGGGTAAATAATTCCCTACTGTAATCTGCAGAGAGTCCTATTCTTTTCTCCTGTTCCCTAGCATTTTCTATATTACTCATACAGAATTTGTATACCTCTTCGTAGAATTTTTCTCTACCTAAGTCCTCTTTACTTTTGCCTTGTTCTTTAAGATGTTTAACAAAAACTGTCTCCGTTTGTATACCGGCATGATCTTTCCCAGGCAGGAGTAGAGTAGGATGACCTGTCATTCGCATGTATCTACCAATAACATCATGAAAGGAATATCCGCATACATGTCCTAGATGTAGATTCCCGTTTGCATTGGGAGGGGGAAGGATAATTGTAAATGGCTCTTTGACTTTCTCTCCAGTCTCTTTCAAGTGTTCAGTCATCCTATCCGGATTTGTTAACTCGGAGTCATACCAGAGTTTGGAAATTTCTTTTTCTTTGTCAGAATTGTAGGCTTTCGGTAATTCTTGCATATTCAATAATGCTCATTATATCACACATTTTTACCATTAGAATCTTCCCCTATTCGCAAAGTTACTCCTTTTATGTTAGAATCCATATACTTTAAGGTCCTAAATAATTTTCTCCCAATTATTTCCTACGCAAAGAGTCGTTTTTACCTGTATAATTTACAAGGTAAAAAGGGCATACATATTATATATAAATAATTAAGATAGATAAAAAATGGATAACAATAACAGAAATAGTTTACTTCAACTATGTACTCTTTCCGGTACAAGCGAAATAGGAAGAAATTCCAATTTTGTTCAATACGCAGATGAAATAGTTATGGTAGATGCAGGGTATTCGTTCCCCGGACAAGAATTATATGGCATAGATTATGTCATACCAAATACGAAATATTTAAAAAAGAATAAAAAGAAAGTCAAAGCCATTCTAATTACCCATGGTCATCTAGATCATACAGGAGCACTTAAATGGATCCTTCCTGACTTAGATTACCCTCCCATTTATGCCGGAGGATTTGCCAAAGCTCTAATAGAAGACAAATTCAAAGAATACGGAATGGACAAGAAAGTAAAGATTGTAGGAATAGATAGAAAATCCACAGTCAATATAGGTAAATACTTTAAAGCCACATTCATAGCTGTAAATCACAGCATTCCAGACTCTTTCTCAATATTTTTAGACACTCCTAAGGGAAATATATTCTTCTCGGGAGATTACAAATTCGACAAAACTCCTGCAAACGAACTACAGAGTGACTACGAAAAGCTAAAAAGTTTAAGAGGGAAGATAGATTTAGCACTTATGGAAAGTACCAATGCTTCTGTCCCGGGAAAAGCTCCTTCTGAAACGGAAATTGCCAAAAATTTGGAGGAGATAATTAAAAACCACAACGGTAGAGTCATTGTATCTGCATTCTCTTCACTAATAACTAGGCTTTATTCTTTAATAGAAATAGCTAAAAGAACAAACAGAAAAGTTGTTTTATCCGGAAGAAGTCTGGATACTACAATAAAAATTGCAAGAGAGAAAGGGTATATTAATATTAGCGACAAATATCTCGTAAAGGAAAGAGATATTAAAAAATACCCGGAGAAAGAAATCTTAATCCTCTGCACAGGAAGTCAGGGGGAGAGGTTTGCAGCTCTCAACAGAATTTCCCTCAATGAACATAAGTACATTAAATTAAAAGAAAGTGACTTAATAATCCTTTCTTCTTCCGAGATCCCAGAGAATATTACAAAGATAGAAAAAATGACAGATAGATTGCTTTCATTCGGAATCCAATTAATAAAAGATAGTGATGATAACAAAATTCACTCCACAGGACATGGAAATCAGGAAGATATGAAGATGATGGTTGATTTCATACAACCTAAGAACATAATGCCTGTCCATGGTTCTTTAACTTTCAGATATTTTCATAAAAAGAACCTTATTAAATGGGGTTTCCCTGAGAAAAACATTTTCCTAACAGAAGATGGCCAAACCTGGTTGTACAACGGACACTACTGGAGCCGAGGAACAAAGGTAGAATCCAAACCTATACTAATAGACGGACTCGGAGTTGGAGATATCGGAGACATAGTTCTCAAGGATAGAAAGCAGCTCTCGGAATTCGGTATGTTTGCGGTCGTTCTTAATCTAAGTTCCAAAAATAAAAAGATCATAGGAAAACCTAGATTCATCTCAAGAGGATTTATATACCTAAAAGGATCCCACGAATTACTGAAAGAATTGGGAAATGTCATCTTCGACGTCCATAGAGAGTGGGAAAAGATCGCCAAAAAAGAGAAAAAATACGAAGAGAAGGCTTTGGCGAAGAAGTTGGAAAGAGAGCTAAGTAGAGTAATTTACAAAAAAACGGAAAGAGAACCTATTATCCTTGTAGCAATCATTTAATTACTAAACATTTAGTATAAATATGCTATACTTTTCATATGCTAAACCTGCCTTTTTTAAAAACGTCCTCTAAAGAAAACATTGTTGAGGGAGAAAACATAATTGCTTTGGATATTGGGACAGAGCAATTAAAAAGTATCCTTTTTACAGCCGAAAATCTTGGGGTTGTAGTTAAAAAGGTTTCAAGGATAGAACAACAGCAACATGCAATGAAGAGTGGAATAATTAGGAACTTAGATACCGTTTTAGAAAATTGCAGACTTGCTGTTTCTGAACTCAATGACAGGATACCTATAGACGAGCAACCTAAGAAGGTAATCATGGGAATAGCAGGAGAATATATCCAGGGTGTCTCCATTGTAGTTAACTACCTAAGAGAGGAAAACTATGACAAAGAGGTTACTGCTAAAGAAGAGAAGAAAATCTTAAGCCAAATACAAGGGAAAATAGAAGATACTGGGAAAGAGGATTTAAGTCAGAGAATTGGACTCACAAATGAAGATATCGAAATTCTGCACATAACAAAAACTGGACTAGAAATAGGGGGTATGCCTGTTGACTCTTTAATTGGCTATAAAGGAAGAGATGTTAAATTACATTTCTATGCCTCCTTTGCCCCCAAAACATACACCGAAGCACTTAAGAAAGTGGCAGGGGAACTTAAATTAGAGACACTTGGAATAGTTTCTCAACCTTTTACTGTGGCAAGGGCTTATGCCGGTTCAACTAACAGAGATTTCTCTGCTATTTTCATAGATATAGGAGGAGGGACTACAGATATAGCCATAGTAGAAAAAGGAAATGTTGTAGAAACTAAAATGTTTGCTTTCGGAGGGAGAACATTTACAAAAGAACTCTCAAGGGTTTTAGATATAGAATATAGATTCGCAGAACAGAGAAAGATTAAATATTCAAAAAAAGAATTAAACAAGGAATTAGCAAGAGATGTTCAAAGGATTGTATATCCTGTAGCAAAGCTCTGGATGAAGACTCTAAAATCAGCTTTTTCTTACTGTGACGACATAGACTCCTTCCC
>DHFX01000006.1:0-17284 GCA_002402455.1 Candidatus Dojkabacteria bacterium UBA4813 | reverse complement strand
GGGAACTTAAGGTATATATTTGACATAACTCCTGCGTCTTTAGCTAAATTTGTCTATGATACAGAAGTTAAAAATAATTAACACCTAATGGATGAAAACAAAAAAATAACAAAAATAGTAATAAGTAAAGAAGACGAGCTTACAGATATTGTAAGTGCCATCTTAGATTCTCAAAACGAGAGAATTGTACTTACTTTCGCAGAAGAAACAGATCTCCTTATTAGTCCAATAAACCTAAAAGTTTTACTTGAGACAGCAGATGAAAATGAAAAACTTGTAGTAGCCCAAATAATTAATAACCCAACAGGACAGAGAAATGCCGTCTTAGCAAATATGTCCACAATAGATACTCCTCAATTCCCGGATGAAGAGGTTTGGGATAGAGAAGAAGGGAATAGAGCAAAGAGGTTAAATCCCCCCAAGAGAGTGGAAAAAGAGGAGAAAGGAAAAGATGAAGATCTGCCTAAAGAGGAAAAACCCTCAGATTTCCAAGAGAGGGTTAATGCAGCAATAAAAAAGAACAAACAAGAGAGAGATATTGTAGAGCCTAAAGACGACCTTCTCATTGCACTCGATCAAGATCTTCCCACAGAAGGAGAAGGCGAGGAGGAATTAAAGTTCATTCGCCTGGACGAAGAACCTACGGCACAAGAACAAGCAGATCTTTCTAAGGTAGACTTTGAAGACAAGACAAGGAATCCAATAACGGGAGAGAGAAAACCAAAAGTAAAAAAGAATCTGGACTTTTCTAAACCTTTCAAATCTTTTTTTGCAGGTATTGGCGGTTTTTTCAAAAAGATCCCAATTCCTGACAAACTAAAAAAACTTGCCCCTATAATTGGTATTTCGGTAGTTATATTAGCAATCCTAGTGGGTTTAATCTTTTTCAATACCGGGGTGGTGGTAAAGGTTAAGATATATGTGGAAGCCAAAGAGGTAGGGATAGAACAGAATTTCGTGGGAGATGAGAATATTAAAGAGATAGATTTTGAAGAATTTAAGATTCCGGTTAAAACAGAGAGTGTAGAAAAAGCAAGGTCTACAAATGTAACGGCTACAGGAACGGCATTTAGAGGGGAGAAGGCTACTGGGGTTGTCAATATTACATATCTTTGTCCGGATGAAGCGAGCGAAGGGTTGGAGATTTCGGCGGGGACATCCTTAACTTCAGGAGGATTAAGTTACACTCTTGACTCTGCTGTTTCTGTGGAATGTAACATCCCTGTAGAAAAGTCAATAACAGCTATAGAGGTAGGAGAGGAATATAACCTAGCGGCAGGAAAAATGTTTGCGATACAGGGATATTCAACTAACCAAGTATTTGGGTTAAACAGTTCAGCTTTAACAGGAGGCTCTAAGGAAGAATACACTGTTCTTTCTAAGGCAGATGTGGATAAGGCTGTTGAAGAGCTAAAGAAGCTTGCAATAGGGGAAGGGGAACAAGAGCTAAAAGATTTAACTGGTAATTGGAAAATTATTGAGGATTCCATAACAAGCAAGGTGGTTCCGGACAGCATAGATACAGAGGTTGCAATAGGTGCAGAGGCAGATTCGGTGAGTGTTTCAATTAAAACAGAGAGCAAAGCTTCCTACTTCTTAAATGACGGTTTTGATGAAGGGATATCTAATCTTCTTACGAAAAAGGCAAAGGAAGAAAATCTTTTTGAAACAGAAGGGGATTGGGATCTTGAATTAGGTGAAGAGATTGAGAAGGAGATATCTGTTGTAGAAAGTGAAGGAGAGGGTATAACCATTAAATTAACTGCTAAAGGTGTTGTTAAGCCTAAGGTAAATAAAGAGAGGATAGTAGAAGATCTAAAAGGTAAGAGTTGGGAGGAGGGTAATGGGTATATTCAATCTCTATCCTTTTCCGACAAGGACGCTCTTGTTGATTTTATTCCTGAATGGTTTCCTGACTGGTTAAGGTCGTTTCCAAGTAGGAAGGGGGGTATTATTATAGAGGTTGAGGAGGTAAAATAATCCTTTATTTTAGAGTAATTTACTGATAAAATTGCAGTTGTTATGTACCTGTAGCTCAATAGGATAGAGCAACTGCCTTCTAAGCAGTAGGTTGTCGGTTCGATTCCGGCCAGGTACGTTTCTTTAATAGTAAGGAGAGATGCCTGAGTGGTCGAAAGGACACGCTTGGAGAGCGTGCGTCCCGCTATATGCGTTTCAGTTTAAATAATAATTGGAAAATATATAGCGGGACCGTGGGTTCGAATCCCACTCTCTCCGTTGATTGTAACTTCCACTCCCCAAGAAACATACAAACAACTCCATATGACAGTATTTCAAGAAACACATTCAAAAGAATACACACCTATGGTATCATACTGAGAGAAGTAGAAATGAGAATAATAAAGCAATTTGGAAGTATACTGTTTCTTACACTACTTCGATAGAAATACAACTAAATGTCCTCACTAAACCCTCATACAATTTGAAATAACAAAATTATGCAAAAACCATACTATGAAAAACCCAAATTTAAACTCTACCACGCGGATTGCTTGGAATTGTTAGCAGAACTTCCCGAAAATTCGGTTGATATGGTTTTTGCCGATCCTCCCTACAATCTTTCAAACGGAGGTTTTACTGTTCATGCTGGACGACGCGTAAGTGTCAACAAGGGGGACTGGGATAAGAGCAATGGATTAAAAAAGGATTTTGAATTTCATCTTGCATGGGTATGCAGTTAACTTTTAATAAACAACTTGCGATAAATTATGAAAGCACATCGCAAAGAGTGCGGATTTTAACCGAACACTGGGTTGCTGAATCAGCTTTTTGTCCAAATTGCGGTCATGCCGAAATTGACAAGTATCCGAATAATCAGCCAGTTGCCGATTTCTTCTGCTCAAATTGCAAAGAGGAATACGAGCTAAAAAGTAAAAAAAACAATCTCGGCAGGAAAGTACTTGACGGGGCATATCACACAAAAATGGAACGGCTGAGAAGCAGTAGTAGTCCAAACTTATTCCTGCTTAATTATCAACCGCAAAATTATTCTGTTATTGATTTCTTAGTAATACCAAAACATTTTTTCGTTCCGGAGATCATTGAAAAACGCAAACCCTTGGCAGCTACAGCTCGGCGTGCTGGCTGGATTGGTTCAATTATTCTTTTACAGAAGATACCACAGGCTGGAAAAATATTTCTAGTGCGAAAAGGGCAAATTGAGCCAAAAGACAAGGTACTTTCTGAATGGCAAAAAACACTGTTCTTGCGCGAAGAAAAAGAAATCTCCACAAGAGGCTGGCTACTTGATGTTATGCGAAGCATTGAAAAACTTAAAAAACAAGAATTTACTCTTGATGATGTATACTCGTCTGAAAAAGAATTGAGCGAACTTCATCCCGAAAATAAACACATTAAAGATAAAATTCGTCAGCAATTACAGATCTTACGAGATAAAGGATATTTAGATTTTGTATCTCGCGGATATTATCGGCTTACATAATTATGGAAATTTTACTCACACCATTCTTGGCAAAAACAATCTTATGGTTAAATCCGTTTAGCAGAATAAAAGTCATGTGCCTTGGTTATGGTGAAGATTTCGAGCAATTTACCGAACTTGTTTGGCAGGATGATAAAGATCTAAATTTTTACGACCGAGAAAGTTACCCAAAATTTCAGCTATGGTATATTTAGCCAATTCATTTTTTGAAAGTCATTGTTGGGAAAAATTAAAATCTATTGTTTTTTGTGCTGTTGAATGGAATGGTAAGAATGCTAAGAGTGGAAAACTATTAAAAGTTGTTAGTTTAGATTTTGCCGAAGACGACGAACTTATCAAAGAAATAGAAGCTGACTATGATCTTATCCGAGAAAAATTGATAAAACACGGCTTTGAAAGTCTAACAGGAAAAGATGGAAAGTGGATACAAGCAAGAACAAAAGGAACAGGTGGAATAAATCCGCGAACAGGAAAAAGACGACCGATAACCCGTGCATTTTACGCAAGAAAAAACTTAGTAAAGAAGATTTTTGAAATAGCATCATAGAATTCATACAAAATAATTATAGACAAACTAAGAAAGGCTAGAAGGAGTACTCAAAATTTGCTATCTGAGTTTATCCCAAATAGCACCTCCCTTCTAAACTTCCCTCCCCCATTTCCCCTGTAAAGAACTACTTAAAAGAAACAAAAGAGAGAATAATATAACTACCCCTTGTGGTAATGAAAAAAGGTAATGGTCAAATACCCCTATTACAACAATTACAAACAAAATTAATATCCCATACAACGAAATCCTCTTAACATTTTTAATAACCCCGTAAAACAAAACATAAAATATTAAAAGAAAACCTAAAATTCCATATTCAGACACACATAACAGAAAAATATTGTGAACAGGCTGTGTTAAAAGTATTCCACTAGAACCCCTTGGAACAAAACCCTCCATACCCTTTACAAAATTACCACCCCCTATTCCCAACAACCAATTTTCTTTAATAACCCTAAAACTCCTTTTCATCAGATCTAACCTTTCCGACCAACTCCTATCTCCACCATTAAACAGATTCCCAAATCGCTCCAGGAATAGTAGGGGAGATAGAGAGAAGCTTAATAAGGATTTCTTCTTAAACAGGAATTCTTTCAAAATAAAAACCAGAATAACAACCCCCCCTAACAAAATACTAATTCTGGAGAAAGTGAATATCATGAATAAAAAGGATATTATTACTAGCAAACCCCCTGCTAATTTCCTTCTACTATTATATAGGCATACCCCCAAGAACATCGTCATAAGCAAAAATCCTCCCAACACATTGGGATGTGGAAACGTCCCATATGCCCTCAGAAAAACCTCCCCAGAAAGTTCTACAAAACTAGAACCAGTCATTCCACTAACCACCTGGGATTCTCCTAAAAAGCCTAGTCCCAAACTAGAACCCCTTTTAAATTGAATTACTCCTAAAATTCCTTGGATTAAAACATTCACAAGGAGTATAACCACCCCCGAAGTTATTATTCTCTCTCTTCCGGTCCTATCTAATTTCTCTTCTTTCGTTATTTGTAAAACAGAAAGAAAAAGAAGAACGAGAGAAAACAGCCTGAGAGAAAATAGAAAAGAATTAAAATTAGAAAGAAAAACGTTTTGAACAATTAAAAACCCAAAGAAAAGAAATAATCCGTTTTTAAAATTTCTAAATAGAACATTATAGAAAGAAAAACCTTTCGTCATAAGGATACTTAACAAAGAGAGAAGTATTCCAATGTCTAAAACAGAAATGGTTGGAACTAAATAATTAACAAATATTCCCTCAACAAAGGGCTCGGTAAAAGAGATTTCTGTATTAAAAATTTCTACGGCAACCGGCAGTTGCAAAGTTATATTAAACGGCAGAACAACGAATATACACAAAAGAGAGGAGAATAATATATCTTTTGTGTAAATAAATAAACCGAACCAAGAAACTAGGCTCAAAAAAATTACAAGAGTCTTAAGGGGAGATTCATTTAATAAAATAGGGGACAGTGCTAAGAAGAAAAGAAATACAATAGCAATAAACAGAAACTCTTTTTTAACCTTGTTCTTGGATAGAATAGTCATTTAACAATTCTATCATTAACAATTACTTATTTGCAGGCTTAATTACAACATGTCTGTCTCTTCCTTCTCCCTCACTCTCTGTAACAATGTCATCGTATTCGGATAATGCTATATGTATTGCCCTTCTGTCTGCAGGTTTCATTGGAGGAAGTTCTACTGCTTCTCCAAGAATTCTAACATCGTCGGCCTTCTGTAGAGCCATTTCTTCAAGGTGACTATTCCTCTCTTCCCTGTAACCACCTACATCGACTAAAACTCTGTAATTAGGATCCTGCTCTGTTATTTTCCCTAACATAAGTTGAAGAATATATTGTATTGAGTCTAGGTGTCTACCATGATTGCCTATCATGTAACCTAAATCTTCCCCATCGAAAGATACCTTTATATACTTAGCACCTTCATCCCCATCCTCAAGGCTGAGACTTTTTTCACAGTCAACCTCCAACAAAGAACAGAGTTCTTCTACCTCTTTTTTTACTAATTTTATTAATTCTTTGTCTTTCATACGACAAGCCTAACAATTTAATTACTTATTGAATTACTTCGGGGACTTTTTACCATCCTCTTTATTTCCCCTCAATTTCGTAAAGAGGTTCTGTATTCCTTTCTCTGTCTTATCCCAATCTAAAAGCATGTACTGAATCACAAGCATAAATGACTGAACTGTCCAATACAAACTTAACGCTGCCGGAACGCTAATTGCAATAAATATTGTTGTAAATGGAAGTATCAGAGAAAAAGATTTTGTCATCTTTTTTGTCATCTCCTCTGGAGAAAGCTCCTGCCCCTTTTTCTTAGGCTCTTCTGCTTTGGGAAGCCCTCCCTGCATAACCTGAGTGAATTTGGAAGCAAGGTACTGAGATATTCCAACTAGAACACTTAACACAAGATAGGGGAGAGCATCAACAGAGAAAAATCCAAATTCCGAAGAGAAATCATTAAATGATTTTGTAAGGTCCCATATTAAGAACTTTGTGTTAATAGCTAAAGAAGCTCCACCATTCAACAAGTTAGTAACAAACGGATATATTCCATTTAAATCTCCCGTTGTAACATTCCTAATAACTTGTATAAGAACAGAAAGAATAATAAGCTGTGGTATAAAAGTAACAAGACAACCAAGAGGGTTGTACCCTGTTTTCTTGTAAAGCTTTATCTGCTCCTGAGATAATTTCTCAGGATTATTCTTATATTTCTTCTGTAATTCATCTATCTGAGGTTTTAAAGAAGACATTTTCTTCGTCATATCCGTCTGCCTCCTCATTAAAGGAATAAGGATCAACCTTACTAAAATAGCAATTGCAATAATTGCCAAACCAAGATTATCAAATAAGAGATCGTAGAGAACAATTAGAAGGTTAAGAACTGGGTAGTATATTACATTGTTCCAGATTGTTGAAAACATTTTTAATATTTTTAAACTAATGCTAGCGAATATATCATAAATTTGAGCTAAGGAACAGGATCATATGTTCCTGGTTGGGTCCAGGGATTACATCTAACAAATCTTTTAAGAAAAAGCCATCCTCCTTTGAATATTCCATATTTCTCAATCGCACCATACCCATACTCTGAACAGGTAGGAGTAAATTTGCAAAATCTTGTATTAGGTAAAAGCTCTCCCATAATCCCATGATCAAAGGAAAAAGTCTTCTGATACCCCTTTATTATTAAAAGCACCAACTTTTTAAGCATATTATTACTAATAGTAAATAGTAAAATTTTTATTTAGAAAGAATCTCTTCAAACTGCCCTTCTATTTCCTCCTTAAGTAGATTCTTTTTATCACAATAAATAAAAGCTATGTACTGGAAATCCATACTTAATCCACTAAGATTCTTTTCATTAACTATTTCCATAACCACAACCCTCAACAATCTTACCATCCTATTCCTTGCAACCGCACCTCCTACTTTCTTGCTAACAACAAACCCAAATCTTGGATTTCCTGTTTCTGTTTTAACAAAAACAAACATGCCATATTTTCCACGAGCCTTCCTGCCTTGACGATAAACTTTTTCAAAATTTTTTGGTGGTAAACGAAATTTTTTAGGAAGCATACTATCTTATACTCTTTCCACTCTTTTTCCTCAATAACTTGTACTCTTCACTTGCAGAGAGGTCTTTTCTTCCCTTTGCTCTTCTTCTCTTTAGAACCTTTCTTCCGTTAGCAGTCTTAGATCTTGCTCTAAATCCGAATTTCTTTATTCTCTTTTTATTCTTCGGCTGATATGTTCTCTTCATACAAGGCTATTATACAGGGGGATCCCCTTCTTGCCAAGGGTTTTCCTTTATGACCATTTTTATATCTAAAATTATTAGAGTGTTTTTAGTATATTAAAAAACCTCTTTTAATAAGGATTAATTTGATACTGTGGAGAACATATCCACATTTTCTCACAAATCATTATAATGAATAAAAGTCCCAATCGGCCACTTGACTGCCCCCATTTGATCTATTTAGGCTACATATTTGATTATTGTCAGCACTATGAAAAAAGCAGATTTTGAAAACCATTTACTACAAATAAAAACAACATCAAATACGGTCAATGGAGACGATCACTTTGATCCGGAAGATGTTTGGAGAGAAACAAGAGAACATCTGAAACAAGCAATTGGGCAGAGAGAATTCGGGGGGCTTTTTGGTAATGCATATATTGAGAATATAACCAATGGGGTAGTGCAAATATCCTGTGATGCGGCATACAAAAGAGAAAAGATTCTTAAAGACTATAAATATGCCTTACAAAAAGCTTTTCTTAAAACCTGCCAAAGGAATTTCGAAATAGAGGTAAATCTAAGAGAGAGTAGCCGTTCATCAAATAAATCTAAATATGAATACCATGACCCTACCAGAGGAGCAAAAGAAGAGGTTCTAGATCTATTCACTGCAGCTCAGAAAGAAGAAGAAGCTTACAAGAAGGCACTAGAGGAATCCCATCTTAACCCTAAATACCTTTTTAGTAATTTTGTTGTCGGTTCAAACAACAGACTCGCAGAAGCCGTAGCACAGGCTGTTTTGGAGAACTTAGGAAAAGCGTACAATCCTGTTTTCTATTATGGCGAAACCGGAGTAGGTAAAACTCATCTGATGCAGGCAATTGGAAATGAAATACTAAAGAGAGACTCAAATAAAAAAGTAGTATACATCTCCATAGAACAATTCCTTAATGAAATGGTAGAGGCTATTAGAACAAAAAGAAACGAGGATTTTAGGAATAAATATAGAGCTGTAGATTTATTAATCATCGATGACGTTCAGTTCGTAGAAACATACCCAAGGACACAAGAAGAATTATTCCATACATTTAACACCCTTTACCAAGCAAATAAGCAAATAATCCTTGCTTCAGACAGACCTCCAAAAGAGATTAAAAACATTACAGATAGACTTAGATCCCGCTTTGAAGGAGGAATGGTCGCAGACATACAAGTTCCGGATTATGAAACTAGAATTGCAATACTAAGACAAAACCTGTCAGAGAAGAACACCTCCATTCCCGATGAATATGTAGAGCTAATAGCAAAAAATATCCAAAGCAATATAAGAGAATTAGAAGGGGCACTAACAAAAGTTACTTCATTATTTAAACTAGGAATAAATCCGACAGAAGAAGATATCGCGAGAATATTACAAATAGATTTAGAAACAAAAAGAAAAAGAATAACACCAAAGAAGGTTATACAAACTGTAAGTGAAGTTTTTGATGTAAAACCAAGTGAAATAAAAGGAAACAGAAGAACTGCATATGTTGCCCAATCAAGACAAGTAGTTATGTATATACTTAGAACAGAGTTGGAACTGCCTCTTGAAAAAGTTGCAAAGGAAGTGAATAGAAAAGATCACACAACCGTAATTCATGCTTGTGAGAAGATCGAGAAGATAAAAGAAGAAAACCCCAGAATTGCAGAAAAGATTGACAACTGTGTTAAAATTCTAAGAAGTTAATTGTGTGTATATCTTTGTCGATAACTAACTAATATCTCGGGATAACCCCAAAGCTTTTCCACACTCAAAAACCTTATGAATAGGTAGAAAGCTCTTTACAAAGGAATTTTACGATTTTATACTATTCACACTTATTAAAAAGTTATCCTTAAGCTTTCCATAGAAATCATCCACATAAGGTTATCCCTTTAACGAAAAGACTTTTTACTTAAGCAGGGTAGATTTGTATTAGAATTTTATACACATAAAAATGAACATAAATAATACTTGTTGTCCGAAGTAATTTTATGTTCATGCTTGAGAGTTATAAACATATACACACTCTCTACTATAACTGCTACTATTTATATATATAAATGATTAGTGATTAGAGATATCAATTCTTTTCTCATCTAAAAGATGATAGAATTAAACATATAGAACTAAATAAAAACTGTCTAAATTTAAAATATTATTGATTAAAATATGAAATTCAGTTCCAATCAGGATACATTCTCAAAGTATTTAAATATGCTAAGTAGAATAGTAAGTTCCAAACCGGGACTACCTATCCTCAATAATATCTTTCTCCAAACAGAGAAGGGTAAGTTAATAATGAAAGCTACGGACTTAGAGCTAAGTATTACCACCTGGATAGGTGCTGATGTTGAGAACGAAGGTAAAATAACGCTTCCAGCAAAGCAGTTGTCTGAATTTGTAAATTCCATCCCCGAAGAGGTTGTCAATGTCGAGGTAGAAAAACAGAATTTTAATATTTCCACTTCCAATAACTCAGCAAGTTTTAATACAATGCCCTCAGATGATTTCCCCAGTATTCCCAATATAGCTTCTAAAGAAGAACCCTTTATCCAAATAAATAGTGCTGATTTAGTTATGGCTGTAAACAGAGTTGCTTTTGCAGCAGCTACGGATGACATCAAGCCTGTTTTAACAGGAGTTAAGGTAGAAATAGAAGAGGACGGCGTTTCCTTTGTAGCTACAGACGGTTTACGACTTTCCAGACAGGTTATCAAGAGTGCAAAAGGCAAACAAACTAAGAGTTTCCTTGTTCCTGTTAGGGCATTTAACGAGCTATCCCACATTATTAACGAAATCGGGGGAGAGGAAGAACTTATTTCTGTTTATCTAATCGAGGATAAGAACCAAGTTATGTTTAGAGTAGGGGAGATAGATTTAATGTCTAGATTGATAGACGGAGAATTCCCTGAGTACAAGCAGATAATTCCTACTGGTTACAAGACGAAATCCGAAATAAGTAGAGAAGATTTTCTTAATTCTTTGAAGGTAGTAGATATTATTGCAAGATCTGTTTTGGGTAATAAGATGATTTTAGATATAGATTCTAAGGGAGATAAGATATCCCTTTCGGCTACACAGGCCGACTTAGGTAAGAACGAGAGTCATTTTCCTTGTAAGGTAGAAGGAGAAGATCTTAAGATTGCTTTTAGTTCAAGACTTTTAACAGATATTCTTAATCATATAGATAGTGATGAGTTAATCTTTGAATGTTCAGAGGCCATAAGACCTGGTGTCTTCAAGATTAAAGGTGACAATGAGTTTATACATCTTGTAATGCCTATGATGCTTTAGGACAATTTAGAACTCTCTGTGGAATTCTTCAGTTTGTACCCTATACCATGGACTGTTTCTATTATTTTTCTGTCTTGAAGTTTGTCTCTTAATCTTTTAATGTGAACATCTACTGTATTGGAGCCGATGTATTCCCTGTAATCCCAGACGTGATCCAGTAATTCACACCTAGATACAGTTCGACCTTTATTTCTAACTAAATATTCAAAAAGGTCATATTCCTTTCTTCTTATCTCTATATCTTCATTTCCCTTGTAAACGCTTTTTGTATTAAGATCTAGCATGAAGTTCCCAATGTAAAGGTGTTCGTCTACGTAACTCTTTGGTCTTCTAACTAGAGATTGGATTCTTGCAATTAGTTCTTGAACAGGAAATGGATACGTTAAAACATCATCACCACCATTGTTAAGAAAATCTACCTTCTCTACCCAACTTCCTTTGTTGCATATACCTAACAATTTACTCTCAGGGCTTACTTTAACTATATATTTAAGTAACTCCTTTGTAACACCCTCTCCTAGGTTTGTATTTAAGATTAATATGTCGAATATTTTTCTCTTAACTAAATTCTTGCTTATGAAGGTCTTGTCATCTAGGGTAACTTTGTACCCATATGAATCCAGAATCTTTGAAACCAATTGGGAAATGTTGGTGGAATTCTCTATAATTAAAATATTCATCTTAAGTATATTAAAATTTAGTATTGCGAATAATATTGAGGAAGGGGATTCCTCTTAAAACCTAGAGAATAAGCAATTATGAAATATTTACTTACAATTATTACGATATTCTTAGCCTCTGTTATATTCGGGTATTATTTACTTAACAACCCTAATTTCTTGCCAACAACGCAGATAGGAGAGTACAACTGGATAAATATTTTTGTATTAATGATTATTATTTTCCTTGCTATTTTTTCCTTTCTAAATATCTTAATATTTTTAGTATTAAAAATATTTAAGAAAGATATGGAGGAAAAGGAGAGGATTGTTGAAAGTTTTAAATTTTCTTTTCTCATAAGTGTTGGGATATTTATTGTCTTTATCTTAAACTTTTTCCATATTCTCGACTGGATGTGGGGTCTTTCTGTTCTCTTGGTTGTCTTGATATCTATATTTGTTATATGATGAACATATGTCTGAAGAGAAAGAAAACAAAAAGGTAAATACTTCGGAAAAGAATGAGTTCGACAAGCTCCTAGATGTTATTTCAGGAGAGAAGTCTCTTAGAGAAAAGGAAGAGAGGATGAAGAAAGCCAAGATAGAAGCAAAGAAGTCTCAGAAACGAAAGAGAAGGGAAGAGATAATTAATGAAGAGGTAAAACTGGAGGAAGATGATATCCCGACAAAGAAGGTTGTTCAAAATATTAAGCTTTTTGAATGGACTGCTCCGGATAGAACTCCAGTAAAGTTTGAAAAGAAAAGTTTCCTCATAATTGTAGTCATGACGCTTCTTTTCTCATTGTACCTAGCTATAATGAAGCACTACCTTCTCATGGTAGCAATTATGTCCATACTTTTCCTTCTTTATGTTGCGGGAACTACTAAACCTGTTAAGATTACACACAAGATTACGGCAAGGGGAATAGATACAGGCGGGAAGCTTTATGAATGGTACATGCTTAGAAGTTTTTACTTTACTAAAAAAGAAGACCAGATACTTCTTCTTGTTGAAACTAAATTAAATTTCCCCGGAGTTTTAACATTTCTTGTAAATGACGAGGATAAGGATCCGATATTTGTTTTGTTACAAGATAAATTACTTTACAAGGATATTAGAAAGTGGAAATGGTTAGACAAGCTTAGTTACGGTGAATATATTCCTTTAGAGAAGGTGTAATGAGTAGTTTTTGCAAATAAAGATTTTCATTAGTTGATATAATAGTAATAGAGGAGGGATGCCTGAGTGGTCGAAAGGGAAGCACTCGAAATGCTTTGTCTCATTTATTTGGGACCGGGGGTTCGAATCCCTCTCCCTCCGTTAGGATATAATTATCAAAATAAAGAAGAAATACCATGAACCCCAAAAACATTTTAATTGCAGTCGCTTGGCCCTACGTTAATGGAGATATTCACCCAGGTCACTTGGGAGGTTATCTTCTTCCCGCAGATATTACAGCAAGATACCATAGACTGTTAGGAAATGATGTGTTAATGGTCTCCGGTTCTGACTGTCATGGAACCCCTATAACTATCGAAGCAGATAAAAAGGGGACTACTCCTGAAAAAATCATAGAGGAATACCATAAAAAGACTCTATCTCTTTTTTCTTTGTACCAACTTAGTTTTAATGTTTACACAAAGACTACAACGGAGAATCATAAGAAAGTAGTACAAAAGTTATTCTTAAAGATACTTGAAAATGGCTATATAGTACCAGGTATGATGAAACAGTACTATAATCCCGAGAAAGAAAAATTTTTACCCGACAGGTATGTTGTTGGACAGTGTCCGTACTGTAAGGCTGAAAACCAGAGAAGTGACCAGTGCGAAGCTTGTGGACGATGGTTAGCAGAAGGAGAATTAATCAATCCTGTAAACAAAGAAACAGGGGAACCGGTTGAGTTAAAGGATACAGAACACTATTTTTTCGATCTGAAAAAAATAGCACCGTTAATCAAAGGGTATGTAAAAACCAAAGAAAAAACTTGGAAAGACTGGGTCTTTGCAGAAACTATTGGGTGGATAAAACAGGGCCTGACTAGAAGATCTATAACCAGAGACTTAGACTGGGGTATAGAACTACCTATCGAGGAGATAGAAAAGCTGGAAGATGATAAGAAACTTAAAAGTTACGAAGGAAAATGTATATATGTTTGGTTTGAAGCTGTCATTGGATATCTCTCTGCATCAATTGAATGGAGTCAGACAAAATCTCCTGAAGAAGATATCCTCTTTAAAGAATTCGAGGGCCAATCTAAGAACTGGATAGACTGGTGGAAAAACAAAAAATCAGAACATTATTATTTTATGGGACAAGATAATCTTATATTCCATACTATTCTTTGGCCTGCACAATTGATAGCCTCTGGCGAGAAATACCAGCTTCCATACAATGTGGTAGTTAATAAATTCATGAGCTTTAACGACCAAAAATTTAGTAAAAGCAGGGGAAATACTATAGATTCAAGAGACTTGGCTTTAAAATATGGCGTAGATGAAGTTAGGTTTTACATATCTAGGATACTTCCGGAGAATAAAGAATCCAATTTCACTGTTAGTGGTCTGGAGGATGCAATTAATAATGAATTGATTGCTAATTTAGGAAATTTTGTTTATAGAACGCTGTATTTTGCCACAAAAAGTTTTGATGGCAAAATTGTCGACGAGAAATATTCGATAAGCTCTGAAGTAGAAGAAAGGATCAACAATACCTATGTAGAAACTGCCAGCTTCTTAAATCGTGTAGAGATAGGGAACGCAATATTAGCAATTCTAAAATTGTCCAGATTTGGTAATCAATACTTCAATGACTCAAAAATATGGGAACTGAATAAGTTAAATAAGGAAGAGACTAAAGGAATAGTACTTGATTTACTAAACATAGTACGTAATCTTTCAGTATTAATGGAACCTTTCCTGCCCAATTCTTCGAAAAAACTGAGAGAATTTATCAGGGAAAAATCCTTGATTCCGATTATAGGAGAAGATCTATGGAAAATGAACATAACAAATAAGTTTGAGATAGTTGGAACAACAAGATTGGTTCCCTTATTCAAAAAAGTTAAATAGCATAAAGCAAAAAAGGTTCTCTTTTACTCTTTTTATCCTCTCCGATTTGTCTTGTTTTAGATTGCAGATGTGTATATCCTGTCTTTCATTAATTACTAGTAAGTAATTATTCCCAAGTTAAACACACAAACCACATAGATGTGGATAAGTGGGAGTTACCATTTAAAAACATTTCTACAAAGGTATTTATCGCCACTGTTAAATACTATATTTTATTAATATCGAACTATAGGAACTTAGTTATTAGACATACTCTATCCTTCAGATCTTGTGATATATTATTAAAGAAACCTTATAGATAAACTTGATTTAAAATATAGTGAATAAAAATCCTGAGAAAAAGGAGAAATTAGACTCTACACACATTTTCCTACAATTTCTAATGATGTTTTTAACCCTCTGTTTCTTAATAGGAGCATCATATTTTATTCAAGATCTTATCTGGCCTGATAACTTTAAAACGATAATTTCCACGTTCAGTGGTGGATTCTCTTTAATAATTGCAATTCTTTTCCTGTATAGAAGTTTCCTAAAGAAGGAAGACAAAGGAAAATTTTTCGCTTTTGGAGCCCTTTTCTTTCTATTAGGTATGTCTGTAGTTGTAGGTTCTAGATTAGAGCTTTTAACAACTCCTTACAGAGTTATTTTAGAGTTTCCTATAATTCTTATACTATTGACACTCTTCCTTTTTCTTATTCTTAAAAAAAATTGGGAATATGACAACCTTACTTTTTGGGGAATATTTTCAATCTCACTTTTTATCTTTGCTAGACTCTTTTTTGTAAGGTCTTTCATTTTTCCGGATGTAAATTTAGTGGAATTTTCCCTTGTTGTTGAATTTTTTGCGTATATTGCAATGCTAATAGGGGCAGCAAACGAGGTTTACGAAACTTTAAAGGCTACTAAGGATGCAAAAAAGAGTAAAAAGAAGTAGTATGTACCTATGTTAATGCCGAAATTAAAAAAGTACCAAAAGAAATTTTCACATACATATGCCTTTGGGATATATCCCACATTAGATCTTCTTAAAAACAGAAAGGAGAGTGTTTTAAAAGTTTTACTACAAGAGGACAGTGTAGGGAGTGAGGGAGTGAGTGAAATAGTGGATATATGCAAAAGGGAGGGGATACGCTACGAAGTTAATGACAGAGTAATAGAGAAGCTTGCTATTAAAGAAAATACCTATGTGGTAGGAGTTTTTGAGAAATATACTATGGAATTAGAAAAAGAGAATAACCATGTAGTGTTAGTTGAACCTAGAAATATGGGAAATGTAGGAACAATAATTCGGACAATGTTAGGGTTTGGGTATGAGAATTTAGCTATAGTAGAACCGGCAGTAGATATTTTTGACCCCATGGTCATAAGATCCACGATGGGGGCATTATTTAGAATTAACTTCGAATATTTTAAGAGTTGGGAAGAATATACTAAAAAATATCCTAATAGGAATAATTATCCATTCTTGCTTGAAGGGGCAAAGGAAATAAGGGAAGTGGAATTTAAAGAACCACTATCTTTAATATTTGGTAACGAAGGCAAGGGGTTACCGGAGGAATTTAGAAATATCGGACAAAGTGTATATATTTCTCATAGCAAAGATATAGACTCACTTAATCTCTCGATAGCGGCAGGTATAGGAATGTGGGAGAGTATCCGAAAAGAAGAGAAGTAACTATGTTTCAAAGTTTTGATGAGTATGGTGTTTAATATAGTATATTTGTATGTATTTATTACTTTGTGTTATAATTGTGTATTAAACTATACATCTTTAACACAAATGGCTAAAACAATTGTAAAACAAATTACTTTTTCAGAGGAATTATTAAAATTTCTTGAACGAAAATCTAAGGAGTATGGATATTCCATACCAGCGTATGTAAGATATGTATTAAGTAAAGAAATGGAAAAAGAATTTGAAAGAGAGAACAATATAAAGATTGATGATAACTTTGTAGAAAGTCTTAAAGAAGGGATTAAGGAGTCTGATGAAGGTGTATTACAGACTCTTAAGAGCAAGAAGGAGATTAGAGATTACTTTACTGCTCTTGTTGATGAAGAAGAGTAGGTATAATATCCAAGCAACAACTAGATTCCAGAGAGAGTTTAAAAGGGTAGTAAAAAGGAATAGGGGATTAGAAGAAAAGTTTCTGACTGTTATAGAGAGATTAAGTCTTGATCCTTTTGCGAGACAATTACAAACTCATGTTGTAAATATACAAGGTTTTGGTAAGGTGTACTCATCTAGGGTCACCGGAGATATTAGAATAGTATGGGATTTTAAGGGTGATACTATCATTCTTCTACATCGTATTGGTGGTCATTCGGGAGGTTTAAACGTTTATAAATAAATGGTATAATACTGTCGTTCTTTATCAATATGGGGACGTAAGGCTTTCGACAGAAGATTGCGTTTAGTTACCACAAACCGGTCGTTGATTCGTTAT
>DHFX01000010.1:5518-17171 GCA_002402455.1 Candidatus Dojkabacteria bacterium UBA4813 | reverse complement strand
CTCATTTAACATTGGGAAGGGTTAGTAAGGAACTAACGGATCAAGAATATACGAATATATGTAGAGATCTCTCTGTAGTAACAGGGAAATTAGATATAAATAAAATCCAATTTTTTGTAAATGAGTTGAAACTTGTAAAAAGTGAGGATGGGAAGTATCAGGTTTTGATGAATTTTAGTGATTCTTCTAATATCAAGTTATAATTATCAGTCCATATTGCATGATTGTGTTTTCTAAACCAAGTCCTTTGTCTCTTGGCATACTCTTTGGTATTTTTCATAATTTTCTTTTTAACATCTTCTAGAGAATATTTTCCTTCAAAATAAGGAGTAAATTCTTGGTAGCCTATTGTATTAAGTGCAGGATATTTCTCTAGTTTTTTCTTTCTTAATTTTTGGTTTTCTTCCAGTAATCCCATTTTAAACATTTTTTCTACTCTTGTTTCTATGTTTTTGTTTAACACTTTCTTATCTAAATCTATTACGAAATATTTATGTCTTTTTGGTTCTTTTTTACTTAAAATCTCTCCTTCTCTTTCAATTAGCCTTATTAATCTTATTGGATTATTCCTGTCACTTCTGTTTAACTTCTCCAAGAGTTTGGGATCAATGTCACGGACTAATTCTTGTAACTGCACAACAGAGAGATTATTTAATCTTTCCCTTTCCTCTTTCTCTTTTTCATCCAGTTTTTTTTCTTTAAGTTGGTAGTTAAATATTACGGAATCTATGTAAAGTCCGGAACCTCCTACTAGGATAGGGATCTTTTTTTTAGGAAAGGATTTTAATAATTTGTTAAAATCTTTCTGGTATCTGTAAATATTGAAATCTTCTTTTACGGAAACGTAATCATAGAGGTGGTGGGGAACGAGGGATCTTTCTTTTTCGGAGGGTTTTCCCGTTCCGATAGTGAGTTCTTTGTATACCTGTCTGGAGTCTCCGTTTATTATCTGCCCATCTATCTCTTTTGCTAATCTAATAGCAAGTTCTGACTTTCCGCTTGCTGTGGGTCCGGCAATTACTATTATTGGGATTGAGTAGATCTTAGATTCTCTGGTAGTCATTTTACTAGATAGTAGAGCAGAGCATAATTAATCCAGATTGTTGCTACACTGGTTGCTCCGGTTATGAGGATAAAGATTAAGAAGGTTGATGTAAGGAATATAGATAGTGCAGAAAAAAGTAAGACAAGGAATATTGTCAGGTGTACTGAATCCCGTATATATTCTCTCTTAAGGTCGTTTATGTCAAAGTCTTTGTTTTTCTTGTTTAATTGGTAATAACCAATAGAAGAACCGACATTTAAGAGGTTAACGAATATGACAATAATAGGAGTTAGTAAGAATATATAAGTAATGGGGTAATTGAAAGCTACACTTAGGAATGTTATGCCAAGGAGAGTTAATAGCGCACTAGAAAAGATGGAGAGTATTGAGAAAACAGACAGTTTATTATTCTTAGTTACAACCTTAACAAGTAACGGAAGAAGTATAAGCAACGAGATGTATAGAGATAGTGTAGATATCTTTTCTATATTTGTCCAATTGTTCCAAAGATTTATAAATATTTCCATATTAAACTCTCTTTAGTTTATTTACATACCAAGACGAAATTATTAGAGAAATCTTACTTAGAACTATTAGCGGAAATAGATGGTAAGCCAATATTTCCATGTAGCCATAACCGAATAGTAAAATTACGGAAAGTGTAACCAAGAATCCCCCTTCAATGTAAAAAACGGAATCGTCATTTGCACTAACCACTTTGATTAAAGTTGCAATTATTATACCGATTATCGGAAGCAGGAATGTATCTATTGGAATATTAAAGAATTTCAATACGCTTAGATATATGCTTAAAGTTAAAAGTGTTGCTAGAAATGGGACTGCAAGAATTTCTAAAGTTGATTGTTTAGTAAGTAGTATATAAACGTAAACGAGGATTAATGATACAAATAGTCCTATACTAATCTTAATATAGTCTATCTCTATAACTTGTGGTTCTAATCTGTTCTCTTCTATCATTGAATAATTGGTAGGGATATCTCCCGAGTTGTACAGTATAGATATTACCTCTACGAGGGCCTCATCTTCCGTGGGTAGTGGAACCGCAAAAAGGTTATCTCCTTCTAGAGGAACAAGATATGGTGTGACAAAGCCATCAGTACTGACTCCGACATAATCGCCTTCGTTCTTAGCAAGAAAATCATTAAACGCACTCTGTTTATTAGGCCAAGGTTTGAATATTGCAAAGTTGGAATAACTATTATCTGTAGTTCGCAGTTTTGTAATATGTATGTTTCTAAAGTCAGACTTGTCCCATTCTGTAGCATCATAATTCTCTGGGTTTAGATATGCGTAAGGATCTTCATTCTCAAAGAAATCCACATCTTCTTTCTTTTCAAGGAGAGTAATATCATACTTGTTTAATATTAATTCTCTGACAAAACCCAAATCTTTAGTTGTATTAACTACAATTCTTAGAGTTGTTGTAGTAGAATCCTGATCGATTTCTTGTATCGAAATTTTCTCTACTTTGAATGCATTCAACCTTTTGAAAAATATATCTCTGGTTTTTTCGA
The DNA here is from genome assembly GCA_002402455.1 of Candidatus Dojkabacteria bacterium UBA4813. Taxonomy (GTDB): domain Bacteria; phylum Patescibacteriota; class Dojkabacteria; order SC72; family SC72; genus UBA2177. The sequence goes on along the minus strand of DHFX01000010.1, from coordinate 14,591 downwards.
CCTCCTTGTTATCTGTAGTTTCTAAGGACACATAGTATTCTGCACTGGAGTAGAAATCCTCTTTTGTTAAGAGGTTGAAAGTTGTTCTTTCGGAAATTTTCTCAGTTAGGGGTAGGGCAATTAGTCCTGCAGTTATTCCCAAAGAAGTCGCGAGAATAATGAGAATGTAGTTAAGGGCAGGTTTGATTTTGAAATTTGTTTTCAATTTCATTCTAGAGTAGATCAGATAATTGGCCAAACATGATTATCTTATCTTTTTCTATGATATTCATCAAGAAGGGTTCCTTCTTTTTTCTGGCAAAATGGTAATCTTCCAATTTAATTGCACTGAATCTAATTTCTCTTTCCATCTCTTTTTCTATTTGACCAACTGCAGAAGAAAGGTCTCTGACTTTCATGTCTCCGATGAATAACAAATCTACATCTGTTTTATTCTCATACTTTTGGTTAATGTAACTTTCTGTCAATATTATTACTTTAATTCCTTCTATCTCTTTGGCTAGTTTTGTAAGTGCTTGTCCAATAGGTGACTCTTTAAAAAACATGGATCTTAATTCCCAGAGTATGGGACATGTAGGGTCTATTCTGTAGACCAATTTGTTTCCTTCTTTTCTGGATCTTAGGATGCCGGCTTCTTCAAGGTTTATGAGTTCTCTTCGAACAGCATTTATCTCCTCGTCTAGCTCTCTTACTAGGCCCCTTACATGAAAGGAAGCATTAAAATCTGTTAGATATGTTTTTAGAATGCCTACTCTTACTTTAGAAATGAATATGTTTTTTAGCATAGTTCCCCAACCTGCTTAATATTATTGCTCAATTATAGCAAATTCTCCGTCAGAATGTGGAATCATAGCTATCCATATTCTTCCACGGTTGAATTGAATTGGGTTGTTTGAAGAGTCAAAATACATTGTTCTAGCGGTTCTGGAAGACTTTTTCCATGTAGCATCTATTATCTTTCCGTCTTGTAATATTGTTGCATCTCCTTGGTCGATAGTTGTGGTTATTAGACGTCCTTTGTCATCTCCCGAAGGAATGACTTTTACTTCTTGGAGAATAACAACCTTTGCAGTAACCTGCGTGTTGGTCTCTATATCAATATCCGGTCTTCCTCCAACCCTTCTGAAGTAGCTGTTTGTGGATCTGTCATAGATCCATTCGGCATCATAGGCTCCACCATTTGTAAGTCTTGTGTGAAAGACTGTCTTTACATGGGTTTTATCCCCCCTCTCTTCGATATCTGCATCTCTTTTAAAGTTCCAACTGACTATAGAGGAGGGGAATTTGTCCCAATCCATTTTTTCACCATACTCCCAAGCGTTTGTTACTGAACTGTATTCATTGTGTGGAGCAACTCTACCACCTTCGTTAGATCTCCATGCCCCTATTGTAGTAATTGTTTTAATACCATAGGTGTAAACATTTCCACATGCATTGGTTCTCGGGTCATCTGTTTGGGCGCAGCCGTCATGTATAAGTAAGGGGTCATATTCACTTGCCCATTCCAGGTAGTTCTGTCTTAGACTTCTAATGGGACCAACTTTGGCAGGAGCTTTGCTCCAGAATATTCCCATTAGTCTTGTTATTCCACTTTCTACATTTGCCTCTATTACAATGTCCGCACTATTTAGTCCTGAAAGTGGTCTTGCATCTACATGGTTGTTTATCATGACAGCAACAGGTCTTCTGCCCATCATCTCATCCATTTCTTTTTTGGAAAAAAGCATTCCGTTTAGTGGACTTTCCTCAGTTCTAGGTTCCTGTGGTGCAGAGAGTAGAGGAAGAGGTCTTGTGAATATATTCCTGTTTTCCTCTGAGACAATGAACATTTCGTCAAAACTAAACACTTCGTTTAGAGGCTTTGGTTTAACTTTGTATATTCCGAAGTAATAAAAGAGCCCTATACCTACCAAGGTTAAGATTGCAGTTGCCGGGAATATTATTTTCTTCCAATTAAATTTCTTTAAGGGATCTTTAAGCTTTTTCTCTTCTTTTTTCTTTTCTTCTTTCTTTGGTTCTTCAATAAGTGGCGTTTGTTGGGGTGGCGTTTCCTGTTTAGATTCTTTTTTAACCTCTGGTTTCTTCTCTTCAATATGAAACTTCTCTAGAACTTTTTCGCTTTTGTCGGAGATTTCAAAATTCTTAGGCATATGACAATATCCTAACACAACTTAATGATGTTTTAAACAACCTCTAAAAAGTGGTAATATGTTGTTATATATAAGATTTAACTAAGAAAACAATGAAAAAGAAAGGAGTAACAACTATCCTTCTGTTGCTGGTAATAGGAGGACTAATCTTTTTCCTAGTAAGAAAGCCTAAGGAAGATGTAGCGGTTGACGAAAATACAGATACACCGGTTGAAGAGGTGAAAGATGAGGAAGAAGCCATGCCAGAGGAAGAGGAACCGAAGGTAGAGGAACCAAAAGAGGAGGAGGAATATACAGGGAGTACTGACTTTACAGAATTTTCTTCAGATACTCAGGTTTTAGGTCAGGAAAGTGAAGCAAAATTTGCAATTGAACAATTGGAAGATGTATCCAGAGATGGTTTCCACCAGTTTACATTTACACTTACAACTGAAGAGGAAGAAGAGCCGTTTGTGACTGCCTCGTATCTGTCCAGTAGTAACGTTGTGAGAGTAGATTTTCAAGGGATTAGCAAAGATTCTACAGGGATTGGTTACCAGCAGGAAAGAAGAGTAGATAAAGAGGGAGTGTTAAGGATATATCATAATATATCAGCAGATGCAGATCAGGAACTATATGACATTGGTGTTGCTAAATCTACAATCTTCCATCTTACATCCGAACAGATTGAGGAGGGTAAATGGTATGTAATGCTTCAGGTTAAATATCCCGGAGCAGCAGATGTAGATATTGACTTTGGTAGTGAGGAGTTCTCTAAGGATGATCAAAGTATAGTTGGGGTTACAGTAGAAGATGGAGCTGCTATATCTGGATATTCGTATGGTAGTGGAGATGGTCTTCTTAAGTTAGTTTGGACTGTAACAAGCCAAGTAGATAACCCCATCCCTTCTGTAGGTGCTACTTACAACGAAGATGGTGAATTAGTTGTCACTTTTGAAAGTTTGACTACAGACAGAGTAGCGGCTCTGGGAGACACTTTAACTCTGCCATCTTCCATAATTGCAAATGTAGAAAGGGTAGGAGATAGCTCTGTTTACACATTCACAGGTTTAGATGAGGTTAGGGAGTACAAACTTAGTGCCTCTTTAAGTCCTAACCAAGTGATATTGGAAATAAGGTAGTTTTAAAATGATAGACAGAAAGAAAGCACAGGAACTGATTGACAAATACGTCACAACTGACTGGCTAAAGCTTCACATGCGAGAGAGTGAGGTAATTATGAGGGCGGTTGCCAGAAAATTAGGAAAAGACGAAGATCTATGGGGTATAACAGGTTTACTTCATGACGTAGATTATGATTTTGTTAATAAAGATCCCGATAGACATGGAGTAGAGTTTGAAGAGATATTTAAAAGAGAGGGTATAAGGTTGCCGGATGAAGCAATGCACGCTATTAAAGCTCATAATGATGAGAGGAAGTTAATAGATATAAAGAGAGAGACGGATCTGGATTATGCTCTGTCAGCTTGTGAGAATCTCTCCGGTTTTTTAGTTGCTTGTGCCTTAGTAATGCCTGATAAAAAGATTGCAAGTGTTAAAGTAGATACGGTTATAAAGAAGTTAAAGGATAAGAGTTTTGCTAGGGCTGTTAGAAGGGATCTAATCTTTGATATAGAGAAGGTCGGTATTTCTTTAGAAGGGTTGGTAGAGATTGGTTTGGGTTCTTTGTATGAGATTAGAGAAGAAATTGGATTGTAGTAATTATTTCTCTTTATCTACAAATCGTATTTCTAAATCCTTACCCATAGCTTCAGCTATTTGTATTAGCTTATCAAAGCAAACATTTCTTTTCCCACTCTCTATTTTACTTATTGTACTTCTAGGTATTCCTGATTTAATAGAAAGACTCTCTTGAGTAAGGTTTAGTCCTTTTCTTAATTCTTCTATTTTTCTTAAAGCTATTCTTTGTTCTACTTTTTTATCAAGTTCTTTTATTTCTTCTTGACTAAACCATTCTTTTTTTATCTCGTCCCAAGGAATTAGCTTATCTTTTTTCATTTTTATTGCTTTCTTAAATTAAATTTCCTCTTTAGTGCTTTATCTATTTCTCTTTTTGGTGTTTTTTGGCTTTTCTTTTGGAAAGCACAAAGGATTACAATATCGTTCTTATAGTTACAATATAGGCATCTATAAACATTTTCTCTTTTGACTCTAATTTCGAAAAGATCATATCCAGAGAGTTTTTTACCATCTGGGTATTCTAAAAAACCATTACTAGACAAATCCTCAAAGAGTTCATAGAACTTCTTTTTTATTTCTTTATTAAAGTTCTCTAATTCTCTTCTTGCACTTGAGAGTATGAGGAGGTTTTTTCTGTAAGATTGTGCCATATATGGAACATTAAGTCAATTAGTGTCCTATATTAGTAAGTAAGAATTAAATATATATTAAAACGATTGAGTTGTTACTAAGAACTTTAGTATAATAAGCCTACGGGGTGTAGTTCAGATGGCTAGAACGCTTGCATGGGGTGCAAGAGGTCGCTCGTTCAAGTCGAGTCACCCCGACCATTAAGTTTTTTATAGTAGTGTTCTAATCTATCTCTATCTTCATTAGGCTTGTTTCCTTTGTAATATATCTCAATTAAGATTACTTTTAGATCTTTTTTGACGAAGATATAAATAAGCCTAAGACCAGATTTCGCCCCCTTCCCTTTGAATGATCGCGAAGCAAATTTCTTAACTTTGCACGAAATAATTTCATCATCACAGAAACTAGGTATGGGAAAGACCGAATTGTTATCAATGCTATTAAGATGATATAGATTTATAGCTGCTTTTTTGACGACATCCAAGTCTTCAGTTAATGTTTTATACTTTTTGCAAAGTTTTTTAAGATCTTTGTCAAATTCAGGTGTTGTTTCAAAACTAATTTTCCTCATAATTCCTCACTGATGTCTTGGGTGTTCTATAGAATACCGTCTCGTAATCAATGGGTTTTGTGTCTTCGGCAACAATCCAAGGAACATCCTGATGAGAATATTCACTTAGCTCATTTGCGTTTTTATCTGATAATCTTGCGAGGACTTCATCTATATGACGTAATTCTTGGGCACTAAGAAGCTTTGATAAATCAGGATCCCTCACGGCTAAATATTTTTTTTGGTCATAGTCAAAGTACTTATTTTTCACTATTACTAACTCTCCTTTTCCAACCATTTCCCCAACAAGCTTTTTAAATTCAACCGGAGTAGGCCCATGATGATTTTTTATATATGTTGCTCCTATGAGTTGTTCTTCATATTTCTCGTAATAATCAAAATCAATAAAGTAAAGCAATTTGTACAGTACTGTTTCTCCGACATTTGGTTTGGCACCTACTTTGGTTAAGACATACAAAAAAACCTCACGAAATTTGTTAAAATTCTTCTGTGGAATACTAATCCTTAAATCTTCTTTCATATTAGCGTTCTTATCTGTTTTTTCGTCTATTATATCTATTCTGATCCTATTAATAGGTTTTTGGTTAAGTAGATCATTGATCGATATGTTGAATAATTTCGCAAGTTTTTGTATTTCCGTAAGTGATAGATCTCTAGACCCTTGTTCAATATTGATATAAGTTGGACGGGATATCCCTAATTTCTGGGCAACATAACTTTGGGGAAATTTCAACTTTTCTCTTTGTTTTTGTATATATTTCCCAATCATAGAATTTCAGCAGTTAAATTAAATATTCTCTTGTCCTTTTCTTCCTGGTTACTTTTCCAGCCATAATTGAGGACAAAGTAATATTATGTCAACATCCTACCAATGTTAAGCGCGTTTGTCAACAGGTGTGTCAAAATTATTTACACCTTTCCACTTTTGTATATCTAAATTATGAAACTCAAACAAGAACTTTCACTTATACCTAAACTCTTTAAGACATAAAATAATCGTATCAATATAGGGAGGAAGTTGTTCGTACATAATACAGTTACCCCGATTTTTTAAAAAATATCACTTATATCCTATCAAGACCCTCGTTAATGGCGTATTTAAACAATTCTGAAAATATATCAGGATCTATTGTATAAACTATTGCAAAAGATGTAATAAAGATTGTAACTGCAAGCCACCTTGTGAATCTTCCCCTAGTTCGAGTGAATAAAATTACTGATAAAATTGCTATAGCCGTTGGCCCTACAACTTTAATATCTCCAAGAGGAACCCAATACCCAGCAATATTTTTCTCGGTAGTTCCTAGGAATTCAACAAGATTAAAGTCAACATTAAATAAAATCAAAAACATTTCTAATACCAAGATCAACATCAGTAAAATAGAAGAGGCTTTTGTGGATTTCCCTCCTGTTCTGTATGCTTCATAGATTGCTGCGGGCAATAGTAGTACAACAGGCCATAGAGCATTCCCCGTTGAAAGTCCAACAATAATCCCTATTAGTGCAACTATACTAACTCCAGTACAAATATGTGGAGCATACTTAGTAGGTTTTACATCATAACTTCCTATTTGGGATTTTGTTGATGAGTCGGATTGTTTCTCACCCATAAATATTGTCCTTAAATTTAATTTATGTAAAATATCTTAGATTGATTGATAATATTTTACACCTTAAAATAACTTATTTGTCAAATCTGACAACATAAGAATGTTATCTTAGAACTGGGTTATGAGAGAGAAGAATATACCGTTTAATTAGTAAAGGTGTATTTAGAGGAAATATTTCGGATTCTAATGGTTCCTTCCTTACTTTTATTTAAGAAACCGAAGAGAGTTTATCCTTCCTTTTATGGACTTATTGGTGTGTGTTAGTAATTATTGATTGAGGATATTAGGTCAAAACCGCCATGGAAGTCCATGAAGTATGTTTGAACTTTTTGATTAATCTTTTTAATATTTTTTCTCCTCTCTTTTTCATTCTCCACCGGCAGGAGGTGTGCAAGATAGTGAGCAACTTGTTCGTATCCTGTTAAACCGTTGATATCAGAAGGGTTGTCTGTTGTAATTACCCCGATTAAGTGTCCCACGGCTATCCTTCTTATCTTTTCTTGGAATCTTTTATCATCAAATTCGTAGTTATAGTACTTTGCCCAATATTCATCATCGGAATCGTCTATATCATCAAAATAAACATCTTCCTCTTCATAGACTTCACTGTAAAAATCGGCATTTAAAATGTCATCTTCGCTTATTAAACCATTCCTTAAATCTTTCTTCATGAGCCCAACTTGTAGTCTTATCCCTGCTCTTACAAAATCTATGTCGAAGATATCGTCCAGATATTTTCCAACCTCAAACATTATTACCTGGTCCAGTCCGGACAAACCATTTTTAGGGGAGATGTTATCATCCGTTATTTTGTTTGAAAATACCAAAGGGGAGACGTCGTTAACGAAAGCTAAAATCAATTCTTCTTTGTAATTATTGTCATTCTCGAGATTCGAGTACTCCATGTCTTCTGTACGCTAACCGGATGTTATGATTGTAACATATTCGTTTCTAATTTTCCATCTTTCTGTTTTGTAATATGACTAGACAAAAGAAAATTTTATGTATACAATACCCAATGCTTTAATTTAGAACACACTATGGGATGGCAGGAACAGAGAATTCACAAACAAACAACTTATTTAAGAACAAGTATATTTTATTCTACGTTCTACTATGGTTAGTTCCTTTGGTAATTATGTTAATCCGTGGGAATTTGTTGTAGAAATTATCCGATTAAGAATTCTAAGAGATCTATGTAAATATTGTTATATTGGTATTCAGTGTCTTTACCAAACAAGCAGAGGGCTATGCAAGTTAGCCCTCTGTAAACCTTGTATCTATTTAAAACGATTAGTTATTACCGTTTTCAGATCCTCCGTTAGAACCAGAGTCTCCACCGGAACCATTAGAACCATTGGAATCATTACTACCACCTAATCCTGAAGGGATAGATCTTCCCCTTTCTGTTGCCTCTTGGACAATCTCATCTACTATCTCTGGGTCTACCGAACCATATTTAGCTTGACCTTCTCCTACTGTCTCTAATTGCTCGTCTAGGGTCTTGTCATAATCTTCTCTTACTTTCTCTAGGGAACCTTGTACAGCACTCTCTCCTGTTTCATTCTGGTTTCTCACAACATTCTGTTCTGCTGCTTCTAACTTAGTCATGACTTTCTCTCTCTGTTGAGCCATCATCTTGAGAGCTTCTTCTAATTGTTCTGCTGTAACGTCCTCTCTGTTAACCATTCTATCTACTTGGTCTTGCCTTCTCGCTAGTATTTCCTGTTCCAGTTCTACTTCTGCCACCTCGTCAAAGGTTAATGCTCTTTGAACATCGTCAGCAATTTCTTGAACGGGAAATAGAGGATCTGCAGGTGTAGATGCATACGCTTCTTTAACAAGAAGATACCCCCCACCACCGAGGACAACTCCTAATGCTAGGATGATTCCTAATACTTTACTCATATAACTTTACTTTTAAAAATAATATATATACTATTAATATAGTATTACGGATATAAATTCAAGTATGTTACCAATATGGGAAATAAATTTCTAAAACTATTTTTCTCACTATCTTTCCTTTTATTCTTATTTTCTCCAGTGTACGCACAAGAGCAAACAGAAGCAATTAAGGAGGAAGTAGTTGAACTACCTGTGTATACCAAAGAAGAAGTAGCAGAACACAATACACCTGAGGATTGTTGGATGTCGTTCGAAGGAGGGGTGTATGACCTCTCTGAATATATTCCGGACCATGATAAGTTTATGGATATAAGAGCATGGTGTGGTAGTGATATAACCGCAGATTTCAAAGATAAAGCAGGTGAAGATAGGGATCACAGGGACAGTAGTTATGCTCTTCTGGAGGAATATAGAATAGGGAATCTCAAAGGTGACTTTGACCTTGTAGATGCTCAGGTAATCGTAGATGAGGTTATTCAGAATACGGAAGAGACAACAAAGGAAGTGGTAAATACCTCTAGTGA
>DHFX01000010.1:0-5504 GCA_002402455.1 Candidatus Dojkabacteria bacterium UBA4813 | reverse complement strand
GCAATAAAGAAAGCATTCGGTCTTACCACTACCAAATTCAACGGTTTTTGGAACACAATTCTTCTTCTAACACTTCTAATCCCATCAATGAGTTTTGGAGTATTCATGATAATTAGGACGCAGAAACCCGAACTCTGGGATATAAATTTTGACTTCATGTATTGGCATGTTGAGATTTCTTTAGTTATGGGTCTTGTAGCGATATATCACTTCATACAGAGATTTGATCAATACACAAACCAATTAAGGAAGAAAAAATCTGTTTGACCGGATAGAATATATCTGTAAAAATATGTTATTAAATTTAGAACATAATTAATATGAAAGTCACTTTAGATAAGGAGAAGTGTACAATGTGTTTTTCTTGTGTTGCAATATGTCCGGAAGTTTTTGAAGGGAAAGATGATGGTAGCGTAGATGTTAAGGATGAATATAAGGGTGTAGATATAACAGACCCCCAATTACAAGAGAAAGTCAGAGAAGCTGCAAACGCTTGTCCTTCGATGGCAATTTCTGTGCAGGAGTAGTATGGAAGACTGTATATTCTGTAAAATTATTAAGGGGCAGATTCCTTCCTACAAGATATATGAAGACGACAAAGTCTTTGCTTTCTTGGATATTAATCCCCTAAGTGAGGGACATACATTAGTCCTGCCTAAAGAACACTATGTTAATGTCTTAGATGTTCCGGAGGATGTTTATGCCCACATGGGTAGGGTCGTGAAGAGAATAGCAGAGAAGATTCAGCAGGAGTATAAGCCGGAGGGAATATTAATAAACCAGAATAACGGGAGAAGGGCAGGACAGGAAATAGATCACATACATGTTCATATAAAACCAATATATAAAGATACTGAAACATTCCAAGAGGCTAGTTATAGAAAAAAGTTTGAAGATGAGAAAATGAAAAGGATTCAGAAAGAACTTACTCTTGATTAAAGAACTTTAATATATCTTCCATATATTCGGTATGTATGTCCCAGTGAGTTTTACCTTCTAAGGTTGTAAGTTCAACCTCTTTGTCGAAAGACTTCAATTTGTTTACAAAGGTTGTAGATAACGAATAACCTACATTTACATCTGCAGTCCCGTGCCAGATTTTAATATCTATATCCTTTATTTTTCCTACTCTCTCAGCATTCCATTCGTCGGAATTTGTTGTAGGAGCCAGTAGAGCTATTTTATTCACATTCTCCGGATACTCTGAAGCGAAGTTCATAGTTGGTAACCCCCCCATACTATAGCCGATCATATTTACTTTCTCTCGAGTATCGTATCTCTCTTTAATCCATGCAATTAGGTTTATATTATCCTGTATGGACTCATCATTTCCCCAATTCACACCGTGTTGGTTAGAGGCTGCGAAGATGTAATTGTTTTCTGTAAAAAAGACACCATATTTATGTAAGTCTTGCATAAATTCGTCTTCAGTATTAGAACTAACTTCAGTATTAGATCCGTGACTGTAAAGAATAATTGTTGGAGGATTATCAGGGTCAATAGGTGCGGGAACTGCTATGTATGCAGGTTGTTCCTGAATAATTTCGTAGAATTCCAAGTAAGGAGGTCCACTATAAACTTCTTCTTTCTCCTCTACTTTTTTAACCTCTTCTGGCTCTTGAGGTTGGTCTGTAATTTCTGTATGGGGCAGTAGTACTTTGTAAGCGAGGTATATTGGGACAGCAAGAAGTGCTAGGAAAAGTATGAATAATACAATATCTTTTAGACTTATTCTCTTCTTGCTACTAGTCATATTTTCCATAATCCATTATATTCTGTTTTACTATCTCTGTCTATTCTGTGTATAATATCTGACTTTGTGATTAAATAATTTTTCATTTTTAATTAACATGCCAGAAAGTAAAAAGAAAGAGGGTAAGAAGAAGGATGAGGAAGTAGTAATTAACTTCGGTAATATTGGGACGCCGATAGCAATATTGATCTCCGGTATTATTATTGCCGTAGTAATTTTCTTTGCATCCAAGAGTAATACCACAACTACAGTCGATACCGCAGGAGAGTCCACGGAGAAGACAGCAGTAGAATCGGCAGGTGGGGGTATAGGTGAATTCGGGGCTGTATCAACAACCTTCGGAGATGTTCCTGTTCTAGGAGATAGGGACAGTGCAAAGGTTGCTATAGTGGAATACAATGAGTTTAGGTGTGGTTACTGTAAGAGGCACTTAGATGAGACATTCCCATCTATAGCAGAGAACTATATAGATACGGGTAAGGTTATCTATGTTTATAAGGAGTTTGCAATATATGGAGATGATATCGCAAATGCAGCTAAATGTGTTTATCACTTAGCAGGAACAGATGTATATAAAGAGTTTCATACAAAAGCATTTAACTTAGAGGGTGATGATGCTATATATGCTTTAGCAAAAGAGGTTGGTGTAAATGAAGCTGACTTTAAAACATGTTACAGTTCTTCCCAGTACCAAGGGGAGATAGATGCAGATAAGGAGGCCGGAACAGCTGCAGGTATTCAGGGAACTCCGGGATTTGTAATCGGCACATTTGATGATGAGGGTAATGTAGATGGAGTTTTAGTCCCGGGAGCATATCCATATGATTCATTTGTAGAGGTTATAGAGACTTACTTAGCCGAGTAATTTCTAGTCTCTAGGTCTTAAAGGGATTGTAATAAAAAGCGTAAACAGAAAGGGGGAGAGTCGAAATGAAAGAGGGAGTACAGGACTCCCTCTTTTGTTAATGCCCGTTTTATTTCTTCTTGGTAGTTGTTTTCTTTTTACTACTCTCTGTACTTCTCTTTTTTGTTTCTCTGTTCTTCTTTTTCTCTTCTTTAGCCTGTTTGTTTGCTAATTGGTAGTAATCTCCCTTCATTCTAATAACTGCACCCAGTGCTACGAAGGAAAGGATTGAATTGTAGAAAATTCTAACTATTGGAATTATGTTTACCAATATTGTTAGGACTCTACCTGCTAAGAAGGATTTAAACGGTCTGTAACCTTCTACTTTAAGGAGACTTAATATCTCTTGACCTAAAGCTGTCTCTACCCATACTCTACCAAAGAGCATTAGGAAGACGAGCAAGCCTGTTATTAGTATTGCTGCAGGTGTTCCTATTATGGATATTGCAAGTATAAATAGTGGAACCGGTAGCAATATAGCTACTGCAAATCCGACAGCTAAACTTTTAAGGAATTCGTTTGTAGAACTTGTTATCTTCTCTTGTACCTTGTATGTCTTAACAGGAGTTATGCTTATTAATATAAAGCCTACTAGGAGGAAGGAGAGGAAGTTTATTATTAAAGATACGGGCTTGTTTCCCCCGATAGATCTTGTACCGAAAGTGGATGTTTCTTCAAAATCTACCCCTTGAGACTTAGCTATCTCATTTAACCTTTCTGAATCATAGATCTCTCCGGTTACTGTTGCATCTGTTAAATTCTCTCCCTCTCCAATTAAAACCAAATCTCCGCTTATTGTAGACCCTATATTCGGTTTTTGACTAACAGCTCTTAAGTCGTCTCCCACAGATCCCTTAAGTATTCCGTCAAGGAATATTGCTAACATATCTTTCTGTGTATCTGCTTGGTAATCTAGGAATGAGGAAAGTACATATGTGTTATCTGTAACAAGACCTTCTATTTTTGTGTTGTTACCAAATACGAATATATTTCCATATACCTTGGAATCTATGTCTAATATTCTTCCTAACACATATACATCTCCTGTTACGGTTCCGTTTAGTTGGACGGTATCTCCTATGAGCATTACATCACCGTCTACTACTCCGTCTATTTTTATGTTGTCTGTAACTACATACAGATCTTCATATATTGTTTGATCAGAGGGTAGAGTGTAGGATTTGAATTCAAATTGAGCTGCTTGCACATTGGTTGGGGATAGTAAAGATATTGTTGCTAAAAGTAGTAAGAGAGGAAGGGTAAGGAATATCTTTTTAAAGCTTTTCATGATTTAAACAGTTTAATTTATGTAATATATACTAACATATGTTGTGAAATAGTGGAATAATTAATACCTAGACAAGATTAGTAACTTCTTGGTAATATGTTGGTATGAAAAAAGTTAAGAAATATACTACAACGGAGTTTTATAATAATCCTTCTAAAGTTTTAAATTATGTAAGAGATGGAGGTGTAGCTTTTCTAGGGTACAAGAGGGTAAAAGAACCTTTAGCTGTGTTAACTTCTTACAAGGATTATACCCAAAAGAAGGAGAGTGTTGATAAAAGCAAATCTCTTTGGGAGAGATATGGTGATAAAGCTATTCACGCTCCGGAGTATAAAGATAGTGCAAAATATATACGAGAACTGAGGGATCAAGAATGAATAGATATTTAGTGGACACAAGTTTTCTAAGTGCTCTTTTTAACAAAGACGATGTTAACCATTTAAATGCTAAAAAGATAGCTCAAGAAGTAAAGGATGAATATTTCATAATTCCTACAGTTGTTATTGCTGAGTTATCTGGCTTCAATAAGGACTCAGACTTGAGGGATCTATTGATAGATAATTCGATGACTTTAGCATCAGAGATCTCCTCCTTTGGTGCGGAGAACATAATCCCGTACCTTACTTTTAGGAGATACTATCAGGACAGATTAAAGACAATGGACTCTATAATATTGTTTTCTGCTATAGATAGGGGTGCTACATTATTGACTTTTGATAAAGAATTAAAGAAGAAATATAAAATGGTTTGTGAGAATGTTTTCTAACTTTGTAAAAAGGTTTTGTAAGTTTCGGTTGAAGCCTGAAGGTTAATGGGATATACTACCGGTAGTTTTTATGTAAAATATTAGGTATAAATTATGAAGGCAAAGACAAACTATTTCAAAGATAAAACCTTGCTTATTACCGGAGGAACCGGATCCTTTGGAAATAAGGTTCTAGAGAGATTCTTAGATTCAGATATTAAGGAAATTAGGATATTTTCTAGAGACGAGAAAAAACAGCATGACATACGAAAAAAATATTCCAACGACAAGATTAAATTTTTCATAGGGGACGTTAGAGATTTTTCCTCTATCAATGACGCTATGCGAGGAGTGGATTTTGTTTTCCAAGCTGCTGCTTTAAAGCAAGTTCCATCATGTGAATTTTTTCCTCTAGAGGCTGTTAAAACCAATATATTAGGTACTGATAATGTATTAAGAGCTGCTATTGAAAATAGAGTCAAGAAGGTAATCTGCTTAAGTACGGATAAAGCGGCATACCCAATAAACGCGATGGGAATGAGTAAGGCTCTTATGGAGAAGGTTGCTATTGCAAAGGCAAGATCTTTAGGTGAAGGCGCTGAGACAACAATATGCGTTACTAGGTATGGTAATGTTATGGGTTCTAGGGGTTCTGTTATTCCACTATTTTACAGTCTTATAGAGGAGGGTAAACCTCTAACTATTACTAATCCGGATATGACAAGATTCATGATGACATTGGACGATGCAGTTGATTTGGTTTTGTATGCGTTTGAGAATGGGAAATCGGGAGATCTCTTTATTCAGAAAGCTC
>DHFX01000005.1 GCA_002402455.1 Candidatus Dojkabacteria bacterium UBA4813 | reverse complement strand
CCCAAGAATGTTACTGTAGAAAAAGGTTTAGAGCCGGATGTATGGGTGGATCCTAAGGTTGTTTTTACGGTAGAGGCGGATGAGATAAGTAAAAGTAAGGGTAGTAAATACCCATCTTTAAGGTTTCCTAGACTAATAGAATGGGGGAGGGATAAGGGAATAGCAGAGGCGAGTACAATTAAAGAGTTGAATGGGATGTATAGAAGTAGGGAGAATTGACTCCCTTTATCTACAATGTTAGCATGGTCAATAACTTTTTAAGGAAACTGCTATGGAGGTATCCGTTGCAAACAGTAACCATATCGAGTATATAAGTGCTTCCCTTTCTAATTATTTTTCCACTGCTAACAAGTATTTTAGACACCCTAAATACAAGGATGATTACGATTTAATGTTAAAACATGTTTCTAAGAGGATTTCTGATCCTGAGGGAGGATTTTTGTACTTTGTAGCACAAGAGGATGGAGATCCTGTTGGTTTTGTAAATATATTAATAGGTGAGAATAACTTTGGTAGTATTCTTGTGGTTATTGGAGAGAGTAGGGAAGTTAAAAAAGCTCTGTTGGAAAAAGCAGTTAGTTACTTCAAAGAAAGGAATGCTACTGGGATATATGGTGAGGTCATGGAATTTGATAAGGAAAGTGTTGAATTACTGAGAGATATGAAAATGAAGGAATTAATGATTAGTTTTGTATTAGATATTTAATTTAAACTTTAATTTATATATGGAGGAAGTAGAGAAGATGTATAAAAAAGAGGTAAAAGTTAATGTTCTCAATGTGCTCAAATTCCTTCTTAGTAGTTGTATCTCTCTTTTGGGTTGATAAGATGTTTGTTTTGGTATATGGTATAGTAAGGGAACAAATAAATTCTGAGAATAGTTGAAGGTAGCTTTAGATATGGTATAATTTAATTAATAAAATATTGAATTAGTATATTTTTACTATGAAGAATGAAATAGGCAATTTTTCTGTGGAGAGTATTAGGACACCTAAGTCAACAGAAAGAGATTTAGCCGTTGATAGTATTGAGAGATTAAATAGTAAACTTAAAGAATTTGCTTCAACAATGTCTATTGACACAGAAGCTTTAACTAATGAACCTGAGGGAGGAGAACCTTGGGATAAAATAGAACATTATCTTAAGTGTCTTAGGATTTCGGAAGAGCAACCAGAGAGTATTTTTTTACCTTATTGGGGATCTGTAAGATTACCAACACCTAACAAGTTAGCAGAACCAGATACAGAGGAGTATACACCAAAAGATGTTTTAGGTAGATTGTTTGTAGTTAATGCAGCATTAGATGTAGAGTTTGACTATTACAATCAAGATACTTCTAAGGAGGAAGTAATGACATTAGGTCAATTAATATCAGATGTTTATCCAGGATTACAAGGAGGTGTAAAAGAGATTAGGGAAGAATTAGAGTTTGCGTTCAGGAAACCAGAGGAGTTCAGGAAGAAATTCAGTGAAAGAAAGAAATCTGCAGGTGGTTTAACTAGAGGAGCTTTTATTAAAAAGGGGATGGAGGTTACAGCTGCTTCATTGTTTGTACTTACTTCAATGACTTTAGCCAGTTGTAGTGGGAAGCAAGTTCAAACAGAAGCCACACCTATTGTAGAGACAGATAGCCAAGTAGTACCTACTGAGACAGAAGAGCCAACACTTACTCCAACAGAGACACAGGAGCCTACACCTACTCCAACAGAGACACAGGAGCCTACACCTACTCCAACAAAAGAAGCTATTGAAGAAACGGAAGTACCAGAGGAGCCTAGTATAGAAAAATTAAAAGAAAAATACGGTTACGTTCCTTTTCTTGATAGTAGAGAGAATCCTGAGACAGGTTTTGATGAGTTTGTTCTTGCTATTTATCTAGAAGGTTTTAGATATTCAGATTATATAGAGACTGAAGAAGGGAATTTCCTCTTAGGGACTATAGAATTCAAAGGGGGTGATTATCCTTTGAAAGTTTTAGTTGATCCTGAAAGTTCGAAGTATTACTTTGGAAATAGTGGAAGAGATTTAGATTCTGAAACAGCAGGAAGATTAAGAACTAATGAAGATTACGATCTAGCTCTTCATATACGAAGAAAGGACGGAACATATCTGTTAAGGCATGAATTAGAGGAGGAAACGGAATTGCTAGAAAATATTGAAGAGATGCTCTTAAACGGAGGATATAGTTCAAAGTATTTCTTGGGGGTAGGGTACATAGTGTCTTTAAGATACTAAGATGATAACGATTTGTAAGATTTATAAAGTAAAGTAGAATGCAAATTAAAACATCAAGGGAAAAACTTTTTAGGTATTTGATTATATTAGTGGTATTTATAATCCTTCTTGTTTTAGTTCTAATATTTTTACCTTATTACCATAATAAAAGGTTGTCTTATGAAAAGCTTCTTGAACATTGTGTAGAAAGTTCTCAAGATGTTAGGGAATGTAAAGTGTTTTTAAAAGATTATAAAGAGGAAGATGGGGAAACGTGTTTGGAAATTGTTTTACCAAAGATTGATCCATTAGAAAGGGATATAGAAATATGTTCAAGCAGTAGAGTTGAATGGGATAATCCATATGATGATTATTCTCTGCTAATACCGGTAGTATTAAAAATGTATTATGAAAAGACGTCTTTAATACCGTTCAATCCTAGTAGTTTTACAATTTCTTTAATGGAAGATGGAGAGACTTATGATGTGTTAGAGCCAATATACTCGTCAGAAACAGAACCAATAACGAACGTTAGGACAAAATTTATTGACGAGGGAATCTCCCGAGGGTATTACTTTTTTGCTGAAGGTGTAAGTGGTGAGCCCGAATTCTTTGTGGGATTAACGAATGTTGATATTTTATTTGTAAGCAAAGAAGAAGGGTTAGTAAAAATGAGAATTAAGTTCGTTATGGATGATCAAGAGATTCAATATGAAATTACAGAAAAAGATTTTGAATACCATAATTCTCTTAAAAGAGAGATAGAAGTGGTTTCTGTTTCAAATGTTGATGATTATATTAATACGGAGAACCCCTACTCTTTTCGTTTCGCTATATATGATAATAAAACAAAGGAAGGAGTTAAAGATCTTAGTGAGAATATAAGTAATGAGATTAAAAAATTTTTTCAAAATGAGAGTACGAGTATTTATCTCAAATTTGATGGAATAGAACAGTGAAAACTTTGAGGTTTATATTATTTATTCTTCTTTTAGTAATTCTTTTTCGAGGAGAAGTGGTTTATGCTGTCACGACATCATCGTGTGCATCTGGGAAGGTTTGTGATGTTGGTGATTCGGTCTTTTATACGCCAGTAAATTGTGAATATTCAGGAGGTGCGTGTATAGAACAGGCAGGTACAACCGTTAAGCATACGTGTACTGAAAGTGCATGTAAGGTAGGAGGCTACGAACAAAGCTGTGTATCAACTGAACCTGTATGGGACTGGATTCCTCCTCTTGGTCTAGTTCCTACCTGTGAATATGAGTATACGACAGCAAGTGTGGGATGCTGTGAAGATGCTCCTACTTGTACAGGTTGTTCATGTACTCCAACCTGTGGGGGGAGCTATCCCCTCGGTTCCTGCTCTGGACCCGGGTGTACAAGTGGTCAAAGGTGTTGTACCAACGTAGATTCTTGCGGTGTTGCCTGTGGTGGACAGACATGTAAAACATGTTATGTCTGTAACCCTCCAGTGGTTCCTGCCACCCCAACGACCGTTTCCTTAAGAATAAATACCACGGATTACACACTTTCTACAAGTTCTTCTAGCCCAACAATGATTGACTACAGAAATGGTGGAACAATAAAAGTCTTTTCTAATGCCGTATCTAATTCTACAACAGACTATTACAAATATAATGTATATAATGCATATACTGGAGGAACTTCTCTACTAGATTATGCTGGTACTACCCAAATACAACCTCCTAGTGGAAGTCTAACGTCTTCTCTTACTGGGAGATTTGAAGCAAGCCATTACAACCTCAAATGTCCTGACAATAGCAGAAACTATTCTGGGATAAAAATAGGGTACTACTGTCTAGAAACTTATGCCCCGAGTGTTTCTGCAACAAATGCATCTGCTCAATGGTTTAATACACAGCGTACGGCAGTAGTTAGTAGTACACAGGATATGGGGTGCAGTACACTCGCTCATACAAGATATAAATGGGGGAGTGATTTTACAAATTCTAACTGTGATTCTACGAGTGGTGGTACGCAAACTTCAAATGGAGCTTCTCTGAATGTCCCATCAGGGGGAACGACGCTCTATTTATGTTCTAGGAATACTGCAGGGATAGTTTCCACCTGGAGTGGTACTTATCGGTGGGAGAATACTCTCCCTTCTGTTTCTGCAAGCAACTCTAGCTCATCATGGTTTAACTATCAAAGGACTGCAACTGTCAGTGCCAGTGATACCGGAGGGAGTGGTTTGGCACAAGTGAGGTACAATTGGGGAGTTAGTAGTACCTTAACAGCTGATTGTACGAGTGGTGGAACGATAACCTCAAACGGAGCAGTTCTATCCTCTCCTGCTTGGGGCACGAAACTATGGCTTTGTGCTAGGGACAATGCTGGGAATGTGAAAACATGGAGTGGAACTTACAATTGGTGTACTCCTACAGTTCCTCAGAATCCAACAGACATTTTTATAAACTACCAAGGGGGTTCTTATACAGGATTATTTCCGCTCTCTGGTAATTTAGCTAGTCCTACTAGGCTTCCGGTATTGCATGATGATCAGACTGGGACTTTATACCTTCCTGAACAGACACCTCCAACATGTATGATAGACTATGGGTATATTTATGAGACTAGTGATGGAGGAGATGGAACTTATATTGCGCCAAATTACATCCATACATATAATCCTCAAGATGCTCTTCGAAACCAAGGAGATGCTGGAGATGCGAAGGGTCGCTATTATAACCACAGTATGGCTGGGACATTAATGCTCTCTAATTGGAAGCAGGGTTATTATAAGGTAAACAATAATCCGGTTTTTGGTTGTCCTGGAATCGACATCGAAACTGATAAGACCTCGACGAGGAATTGTATTAGCACAACATATACAGGGACAGAGGTAAATAACCCTCTTAAGTTTGAGATTACAGGTAGTGATTCTGATGGAGGAACTGAAATAAAAGGTGCTATCGTTTGGTTAAGTAAAAATGGGACCATCAGTGAGATTCCAGATGCCCCTATAATTTCGTCATTCTATACTAGGTCAGATCCTAACCATATTGCAGTCATGATAAAACAAAAAGATGGATCTTGGGCAAATCCTCCTCTTCTTTATGCTCCAGATGCCACTAATGGTTATAATTGGGGGAACATTACTTCGCACAAGGAAATTAGGATAAAGGATGGAACTCAAACAGTGGTGATGGCAAAAGTTGGGAGTGTAAATGTTACTGTTAATGGAGGCAATGTTAATTTTAATGTTGAATTGATTTTTAATGAAGTAGCTTCTGATCGGACAGTATATCCCGAAGGAAACTATGATGTAAGTGGTTTAGTGTTTGACCAATATATGCTTCTAGGAAACGGAACGGTAGTTGATCAATACTTTATGTCTACTGAATGTAGGTCGGGTGGGTGGAATATAGATTTAAGGAGACCCTTATTTGCAACGGATTCTCCTACTACCGAAACTATATATTCTAGAGTTTTAAAACTATTGTGGAGTTTTAATGGTACTGGTTCTTACGCTACGGATGCTGTTATTAATGCATATAGTTATACTGAGACAGAAGATGTTATTTTAGAGACTCCTACAGGTTATTCGAATATAACCTTGAGTCCTCCACCTCCCGAAGCTGAGATAGGTGTAATAGGTGATAATGCTTGGGATATTAAGAATTCTCCTCTTAGTGGAACCTATGATTCCAATGCGCGTATAAATATTGGGACAAATGATGATGGAACCATAACCTTCTATGTAACAGGTTTTGATCAAGCATGTAACTATGTTGTTAGTGATGGTTCTGATACAACAATAAACCTTAACCCTTGGATTACTTCTAAGGGAGGGCTTATGTATTCAGGAGGAGATGTTGGAGCACACGCAAAGGATTATTATACTGGTTCTCCCTATGTTGACTTTATAAATTCTGTCCTTAGGAAAGTTGACGCAAACGAATTAGATATTGCAACTGAAGCTGTCACCTCAAGGTCAGATAATATCAGAGAATTTGTACAAGGGGAATTTCAATCATCAGCTGTTAGGGCAAGTGGTGTATCTAACTCTAATAGTCAGACGAGTAGTTGGTATGAATATTTCTCCAACAGGCTTAATGAACAGATGGTAGAGCTAGGTCAGAGTAATTTTAGACTCTTTGGTTTTCCTGCAGAGAAGTTGACAAGTACTAAAATATCCGACTATTGTGTTACTCCTTTCCTCCCTCAGGCGGAGAGGGAGTATTGTTATATGAATATCCAGGGAGACTTGCATGTTGTTCCTTCTTCGCAGTTAACCTGTGATAAAAAGACCTTAATTATGGCAAGTGGGGATATATATATAGAACCTGACATAATAAACGGTGGAGATACTAATATAGATGGTTGTTTATTTGTTGCTGGGGGAAGTATCTATGTAGGTGCAGGAGTATGGAAGACGGGAAATGCAACTGGTATAGAGGAAACAAAGTATGACTATTTAGATGCGTACTTAGTAGCAGATGACATCATAGATTTGCAACTTGTTGATGTGCATGACTCCTTGGGTGGAGTGATATACACAAGAGATGGCTTAGAAATGTATGGAGGGTTAGTTGCGTTTGGTGAAAATATCCCTACAGGAACCTCTGCAGTCCAAGTTAACAGGAGTTTCGGTCTTTGGAATGCATATATACCTGTAACAGCAATTACATGGGATCCCAGGTATGCTAAGCTCGCAGAAGCTTTCTTTGGTTCTACCTCTGGGATATATAAAAGAGAAGTTGGATTTAAACCATATTAATGAATAGATATGAATACTAAGAATACAAAATATAAAGCACAGGCACTAGCCATCACTATGGTGGTTCTAGTAGTCTCTGCTATCTTGGGATTATCTATATATTCCAGAGCCATGAAAGATAAGCTCCTAACTATAGAAGAGAGAGCATCTGCAGAGGCTCTAGAAGTTGCAGATCTTACCTTAGATAGATTAACTTCGAAATCAATAGATGATGTAGTAACTGCAATCAGTGCACTTGGGTTGGAAGCAGATCCAACCGCAAATTTAGAGAATGGTTTTGTGTTAACGGAAAACAACAATGGAAAGAACGATATAACAAGGCTTTTACAGAATTCTGAAAAGTACTTTGATACTCCGATTTTAGGTTTAGATCAAACTTATTCTAGTTTGTTATCCCCAATATGTCCGATAGATGTAGCCGGTAATGAATACCAGATAACGCTTAAGAGTGCAGAGGAGAATTACGAAGTAAAATCGGGTTATTCCTGGAGTTTACCTGCGAGGGAGATACTAAAGTCTAAGAGTGGTTGTGTGCTTGATCTGAATGTGGAGATGGCAGGAGATAGTAGGGCAGGTTTTGTTGTTTCTAAGTATTATTGTACCTACGATGCCAACGGTATTGCAGAAGATTGTGAAGAGTACGAAGTATCTAGTAATTTTGTCGAAAAGTACTGTTTTTCCGATGATAATATAAATTGTAATGATGTATCTAGATTCTATGATCCAGATAGTCCATGGCAGAAAGTCCCTGAGGGAAATGTTATAGAATACCAGATGAGTCTTGATAATTCCCCTACAGAGATTAGGGTTACCGCGATAGGTGGAACGGTAAGTGTTGGGTACAAACTATGGAATCCGGCGGATCCAACAGCAACAGAATGTGCTCAGGGTCTAAGAATGTATCAATTGAGAGCTACTGCTAATTGTAATGGGGTATATAGAGGAAAAGAGATCCTTATCCCCGAAAAAGGCTGGCATGATCCAATCTTTGACTATGTAATATTTAATAACGAGGGACCAATCTAAAAATCTTTAGACAAAACCTCTTGCATACTACTATTTAGTATGTTAAAATCCTCTCGAGTTTGGGATACTAAGAAGATACTGGCTTCCTCTTAGAGAGTCTTTTCTCTAACGAATACCTGATTACAAAGATATTGATTTATCTTCTGTATGTAACCTCATTCAGCTCCTTAAAAGTTGAAGAGTGACAGGAAGTCAAAAATTTTATGACTTTCTATATTAGTGTGATTG
>DHFX01000002.1 GCA_002402455.1 Candidatus Dojkabacteria bacterium UBA4813 | reverse complement strand
TCTCCTTTGTCATTTAAATCAACAACACCTTTTATAAAGTCCGTGTTTGGTTTACTACCTATCTCAATAAAACAACCATCTACACTAAGAACCACTTCCTTACCGTCATTCACATAAACCACACCCTTCAATCCTCCATTCCCCTTAAACTCAGTTATGTTACAAGAGGTAATAATGTTACCTCCTTCTCTTTTCAACTTTTCAATTAAAACTTCGTCTGCACTTAAATCCTTTTCACATTCCAGAAGATACACCTTCTTTACAAAACGTGTAAGTTCAATAGCAGTTTCCACACCGGCATTCCCACCGCCAATTACAGCGACATCTTTTCCTTCAAAAGAAGATTCGTCACAAGTTACACAGTAAGAGATCCCATTTCCGACAAATTTTTCTTCGTTGGCAACCCCTAATTTCTTGCTCTTTGCCCCGGAACAAATTATTAAAGCACGAGTCTCGTATTCTCCTTCGTCAGTTATGACAGAGAAGAAATCCTTCTTTTTTACTACATCCGTAACCTCTTCGAATTCTTTAATTTCAATATCTAAGCTTTCTAGGTGAGACTTAAAACTTTTTGCTAAATCCAAACCTTTTATTCTTTCAAACCCGGGATAGTTCTCAACCCAAGTAGAATGCCCTATTTGACCCGTAAAATCTTTTGTGATTAGTAATGTATCCAGCTTCTTTCTGGCAGAATATATTCCGGCACTACAACCTGCCGGACCACCACCTATGATAATTAAATCTCTCATAGTTAAATATCTAAAACTTCTTTAAATTTCTCCTTGTCCCAACCTATTATAATTTCCTCTCCGATTACCGTTACGGGAACATTCTTTTGACCAGAAAATTCTACCATCCTTTCATAAGCTTGCTCATCCTCATAGATATCTATCTCCTCATACTCTATACCGTTCTTTTCAAGGTAACCTTTAACACTATAACAGTATGCACAATCAGGAGATGAATAAACTGTTACTTTTTTGTTCATTTATTTAATTTACTCAATTTATTTTTCTAACCAAACATCAATAGTTCGGGCTTGAAGATTAATAATATTCCAATGACCAACATAAGTATCCCCCCTATTAACTTAGATAGTCTACTGTACTTCTTTGAACCCACAGTTACATGTAATGTCTTCATTGCAATAAAGAAAATTATTAAGTCATCTAACATAAAGAAGAATATATACAGGAGGATATAGAAGTAGTACTGGATCTTGCTTAAATCATTTAGGGAAAGAATCTGGGTATATACTGCAGGTAATCCGGCAGAACATATTGCTTCGACAAGATTTACCGCAAAGGCTAGTAGAATAATCCCACTTATTGCTAAGAGAAAATTCTCCTTATGTGTGATCTCTCTCAATTTATTAAAGACTTTCTTCCTTTCCTCTTTGTTTGTCACCTTACAGTCGGCATCTTTGTTAACGACATATTCACGAAGATTGTATATTCCACAGCCCAATGCTACCAAACCAATAATTACTCTTACCCAAGTTACCATACCGATGAATAGAATGAAGTTTAACCAAGCTGCCATAAATAGGAAATAAACAAAAGCTGAAGTTGCTATAAAGAGAATTCCAAGAATCCACATCCTCTTCCTATCCTTAAGTCCGAGTAGCAGACCAATTAAGAATACCAATGTCCACATAGCACAGGGATTAAATCCGTCTAAGACACCGAGAACTACTGTTAATAGCGGTAAGGAGAAATCCTTTGTTTCTATCTCCCCGATTATTGGCAAATCCATAGTTTCGGGAATTCCAACAACTTCTTTTCTCTGATCTTTTTCATCTTTTATTTCATCACCCTTAACTTCGGGATCTTCCTTATTTAGAATCTTAGCACCGATATCTGGACAGGATTGTGAACGAGCACACTCTACGGCCTCCTCAATCTGTTTACCGGTATACTCCTCCGATAGCCAACCGATGACATAATGCTCTCCTATTACTGTAAAAGGTACACCTCTAATACCTACCTTTAGTTCCTTCCCAAACTCCATTAAGAGATTCTGGTTTTCTCTAGTAGCCCAAGCATTGAAATCTTTAACAACGACATCCGAGTTTTCCTTTACAAACTTCTCTAGAAAAACTTTCTCTCCTGCACAGTGGGGACAACCTTCCCCCCAGAAGAAATATATATTAATTTTATCTTCTTGAGAGACTGTATCCTCTTGTGCAGATACTAAACCAAAAGGAAGAAACAAAACAAGGAAGAAAGTTAATACTGTAAGTGCTTTTTTAAGATGTCTTTTTATCATGGTCTTGTTATTGTACCAAAAAGTATTTAGTAATAAGAGGGAGAATTGGTTTACAACCCTCACCCTTGACATATAACAAAATTGAAATTATATTTCAATAGGGATTGAAATATATGAGAAGGAAAGACAAACTTAAAGCAGAAGATCTCAGGAAATTACTTTCAGAAGTACGAATAAAGATATTAAATATTCTTTATCAAGAAGACACATGTGTCTGTAAAATTGTTGAGGCCACAAAACTGAAGAATAACTTAGTATCACACCATCTTAAAGTTCTAGTAGATATGGGGTACATAGAAGCTAAGAGAAGTGGTCTACATGTCATATATAACCTTAAACCATCGAAGAAAGTTTTAGTCAAAAACATTTTGAGCTTGGTAGAGATTTAAATAAAAATAGTTAATTTATTAACATATTTAGTATGAAGAAAAATCTGCCTACTTTTTATAAATTTTTATTCTGCCTCCTCTTTATCCTCGCCGCAGAGTTTTACCTAGTAAGAGAGTTTGCTTGTCCTACTACTCCGGAAACTCCCAAGGAAACCCAACAGGGGTCAACAGAAAGACCAAAGGGAATAATGATTCTAATTGAATACACGGACATGGTTGGTTTGAGTAACTTTGTTAATGAAATGTATAAGAGAGACATAACAGGAGTTTTCTTTACCGGTCCGGATTTTGTGGAGGAACATTGTGAAGAGGTAAAAAAACTTCTGGAGTATGACAATATTGAAATAATGGGAGCATATGTTAAAGATCCTCTCTGGGATATGTCTTATGAGGATCAATACAACGCTCTTAAGGATACAAAAGAGAGAATAGAGGCTTGTACTGGAGAACCTGTTAGAATACTAAGTTCTAAATACCAAGCTTCAGACGAGAATACCGCGAAGGTTGCAGACGCTCTTGGTGTACCATACATAGTAGCAAGGGGGACGACTGAAACAGAAGCATTTGTTTACCAACCCGAAGAATACAATGTAAAGATATTATCTGTGTCCAACATTCCTTCCATTAGATTCAAGTATGGAAGTTTATGTGACTACAGTTACTGGGTTCGAGGTGGTTCTCCTGAGGACATGATGGTTGAACTTTCGGCTGCTGCAAACAATAAAAAAATTACACTACTCAGCCACACTAAAATTGGTGGAATTAAGGAAAGATGGTTAAATATGTGGACTAATTACTGGGATACCTACGACATTGACTGGGTTGGTCTAGATGAAATCATGACAACAGATATGACTCTCCCTTACTGGCAGATTCCACAAAACCACAATAACCCCTATACACCATCTACAATGCAACCGGACTTTGAACTTTCCGAAGAGGTAAACGTAAATAACCCCTGTGCTGTAGATGATCTTCCTTTCTTAAATTCAACCGATGACAATAAAGAAAGTACGGATACATCTACAAACTCCGAAGATAAGGATATTGTAATGTTTAGTAATGGAACGGGACCTATGTGTATTGAAGCAGAAGAATATTTTGACAACAACAATATAGATTACACCCTCTACCTAATAACAGATGAGGAATATAATACAAAGGTTGCAGAATACAAAGCTAAGTTTGAAACAAGTGAAGGGGTAAGTTCTGCTTACGGTTACTTTCCACTAATATTTACATCCCAAAAGGCATATAGTGGGTTTAATGAGGAGATAGGAGAAGAGATACTTTCCTTCACAGAAAAATAAGAAGATTAAAAACTGCTTAACAACTTATAGCCTTCCATATACAATATAAAATCTGTGAAGGAACCAAAGAAGCCTAAAAAGCTAAAAAAGAAACATATTGTTATCGCTCTAATATCTCTACTAATAATCCTTATACTCGGGTTAGTAATAACCACATCGGTAATTGCAAGCAAGGATGTCATAGCTTCGGATCCTACCATCGGCAATTCTGAAGAATTCTGTATAGACGGAAACTTTCTTCTACCAGCAAGTTATACTGTAAAAACTACATTCCCAATAGAAATATCTTTTAAAAATAAAGTTACTCTTTTTGACAAATATGATGTAAGAGCCAAGACCCTCTGTATAAAACCCCTAGCACTACTTAAAGAAAAAGAGACTTACAACTTAGAAATTTCTTTCCTAGGTAAGACCGGATTATCTCTTTTTAAAAAAGAACTTCCCCTTATGAGCGACTCCTATCCACTAGCAAGGAGAATAGAGTCAGGAAACAAGGTTAATATCACAGAAATACTGGAATATGAATTAGATTCTAAAAATGAATTCCTAGACTACACCCTCATAGTAGACGATCGCGAAATAGTCTGCAAAAAGGAGAATCTCAAAATCCTCTGTGATATTTCACCTCTCAAATTAGAGTATGATCAAAAATACTGGACAAGACTTATAGCAACACATAACGACGAATATATACAGGTGTTTGATCCTGTTCAGGTAGAGACTCTTAGTGCAATAAAAATTACTTCTTCAAGCATAGAGAATAATGAGATAATTACGACACCAAATATTTCGGAGATAAATATCGGGGTAAACAAAGAGATAAAGCCGGAGGGGAAAATAATAATAAAGGATAGTAAAAACAATGAGATAGAGCTTGAGGTAGAATTTGGAAAGCAGAGCATAAAAATTCTTCCACAGGAGAGTTTCAAACAGAACAACTCTTATTCACTCCATATTAGCAATCTCCTAGCCACAGACAACAGTAGCCTACAAGAAGAATATGTTCTAAAATTCAGTATCTCTGATGGTCCTAGAATTTATTCTTCTAATATAGAGAATACCGGATTCCCTGTAAGCCAGAATATTCTTCTTACTTTTACGCAAACTTTAAGATCACAAGATATTAAAAAATACATTAAGCTTAATTCCCAAACTAATTATTCTTTTAGCATTACAGGAAACAAAGTAACCATAAACCCAACATCCGATCTAGAAGCATGTAAGAATAATACACTTGCTATATCAAGTGGAATTATTGGAATAACCGGTCTTGTATCTACGAAACCCTACACCTACAACTTTAAAACCTCCTGCGCTAGGGTTGCCGGAATAGGAACCTCCGTTGAAGGTAGGGGTATTTATGCTTACTACTACGGAACAGGAAGTAAGAAGATAATCTTCTATGGTGCTATACATGGCTCAGAAGTAAACAGCAGGAATATATTAAACAAATGGTTAGAAGAATTAGAAAAGAATTATGCCAAGATTCCCATAGACAAAACCGTTATTGTTGTCCCAGCTCTAAATCCGGATGGAGTTGCTAATGCTTCCAGGTTTAATAGTAACGGAGTTGACTTAAACAGGAATTTTGCTGCTTCTGACTGGGTAAGTGGAACTTACTTCAAGGAAACATTTTACGAAAACGGTGGTGGATCACAACCTTTTTCAGAACCGGAAACTCAGGCTATTCGTGATTTAATATATAGTCAGAATCCCTATCTAACACTAGCATATCATTCAGCTGCCGCGTATGTAATTCCATCTACGACAGCACTAGCACAAGAATATGGTGGGATTTACTCTCAATTATCCGGTTACGGCTACGTTGCTCCGACTAAGCATGATGCCTTCTCCTATGACATCACAGGTTCCTTCGATATTTGGGCTGGAGAAAATGGATACAATAGCCTAACAATTGAATTAGCATCAGCATATTATGATGAATTTGACAGGAATCTCTCTGCTATGTGGAAAATGGTTGAATTATAATAACCTTTTATATTTAACATATTGGGTATTGACCCATAATGCATATTGTACTATAATCGATATGGGTAATAACCCATATTAAATTATTAAAATATTATTATGCCTAAC
>DHFX01000030.1 GCA_002402455.1 Candidatus Dojkabacteria bacterium UBA4813 | reverse complement strand
CTCTCTTGATTTTTTAATAGTTTTTAATTGATTCCTTTCACTAGCTATCTTCTTTCTCCCATTGTTCGATGGTTCTCTCATGTCCCTGCTGGAGTTCCTGTATGAGAGCATTCCGCTCTGGGGAAAATTCGCAGGTGTCACAGTTGTCTATAAGACAAAATTTGCAAACCAAAGGGAAGTCCCTTTCTACGATCTGTAGGTTTGAGACATCAAGGACTACGGCCAATTTAGTCATTTCTAAAGCTCCTTTAACTGTCTGTGAATTGGAATGAACAATAAAACTACTAAGGATGTATTATACCTCATAGTAAGAGGAAATGGAAGATTTGTGGTGCTATGGGAGTAAAAAAAGACCCTACGGTGTAGGGTCTTAAATTTCAGCCTGAAGATTATGGGATATTACTCTCTCGTGTAATTGACCTTTACGGAGTGTCCCATAGTTGGTGCTAGGTGTAGCTTGTTTATTGCTTGCTCATAGTTTCTTCCAACTGCTGCCTCTATTGATTTAACAGCCTCATGGACGTTCTCTATAAGCTCCTCTGCCTCCATATCTAGTTTGCCAACCTTCATATGGATAACTCCTGAAAGATCGCATGCAAAAGTTTGCTTACCTTTCTTATATTCCTCTACCACAGTAGCAACATCTTCTGTAACTGTTCCAACCTTAGGATTTGGCATCAAACCTCTAGGACCTAACTCTTTACCCAAGATTGCAATTTCAGACATAACGGTGGGAGTAGCAATTGCAACATCAAATTCTACATTTCCTGCTTTTACATCTTTTACTAATTTGTCAAAGTCAAAGAAGTCAGCTCCTGCTTTCTTAGCTTCGTCTTGCTTATCCTTTGTGAATACAGCAATTTTTACGTCAGCACTACCATCTGAGTGGGGTAGGGAAAGACTTCCCTTAATTGACTTAGGATCTTTATCCTTAGGGACTTTTATATCTGCGTGTAGCTCTAAAGAGCCTACAAACTTGGAATAAGAGAGCTCTTTAGCCTTCTTAATCCCTTCTTCTAAGGAGTAAGTCTTACTTTTATTTAAATCTTTTACTGATTTTTCGTACTTTTTACCTCTTTTCATGATTCTCTACCTATCTTAATTAAAGTTCTACGTCTACGCCCATCTGTCTTGCTGTCCCAGCAATTATCTTTGCTGCTTGGTCGTAATCTGCTGTGTTTAGGTCTGGCATTTTAATCTCTATTATTCTTTTCATCTGCTCTTTGGACAATTTCCCAACCTTTTTAACATTTGGTTGTCCAGAACCTCTCTTTATCTTCAACTCTCTCCTTATTAATTCTGAAGTAGGAGGAGTCTTAAGGATAAAGTCAAAGGATCTGTCTTTATATATTGTCAAAACCACAGGGGTTAAAATACCCTGAGCTTCTTTTGTCTTCTCATTAAATTGAGCACAGAAGTCTTGTGTATTAATACCATAGGGGGCCAGGGTTGGTCCTATAGGAGGAGCCATTGTAGCCTGACCTGCAGGTATTGTTATTTTTATCACTTTGTTTATTTCTTTTGCCATAATAGTAATTATCTAATATTTAAAGTTTTTCTACTTGAGAAAGATCTAAATCTACTGGTGCTTCTCTACCAAGGAAGGAGATGAGGACTTTTATCTTTCCCTTAGTTGTATCTATCTCTTCAACACTACCAATAAAGTCTGCAAATGCACCTTCTGTGATTTTTACTGCTTCTCCCACACTGAACGATGTCTTAAATGAAGGCTGTTCTACTTCCATGAATTTGGTAATAGCCAGAACTTCAGATTCTGCTAAAGGCTTAGGATATTTATCTGTTTTAACAAAACCTCTTACTCCGTCAGTGTTAGTAACAATATCCCAAGTCTTGTTGTCTAATTCCATTTTAACCAATATGTATCCTGGGAATATCTTTTCTTCTTTTACTTCTTGTTTTCCTTTCTTTACTGTTATTTTCTTCTGAACAGGAACAAGGATTTCGTCTATTTTGTCTTCCATACCCGTAGCTTCTGCTCTCTGTCTTAACTCTTTCTGTATACTGTTTTCGTACCCAGTTCTAATATTTAAGACATACCACTTAGCGTTAGGGTTGGCCTTCTTCTTCTTTTTGGAAGTTTTTTTCTTGGAAGCAGCTTTGGAAGAGCTCTTTTTTGAAGTCTTCTTCTCTTTAACTTCTTTTTTTGTATTCTCTTTTGTCATATTTATTTAATTAAAGGTTAAGAAACCAGTCTCTGAGATTAAAGAACAAAAGGTCTAGTCCTACCATAAGCATGGCGATTATACCACAAAGGACTAGGGTATATGCCGTCAATTGAACAAGCTGTTTCTTGCTTGGCCAATTGGTTTTCTTAAGTTCTAACCAAATGTTTTTTAATTTCATAACTCTCCTATTTAATATACTATGGCAGGCCCACTCCGACTCGAACGGAGAACTACGGTTTTGGAGACCGATGTTTTACCAATTGAAACTATGGGCCCCTATATCGGTAAAGAGCTACTGTTTGACCTTTGTCTCCTTATGAACCGTGTGCTTCTGACATGTAGCACAATACTTCTTTTTTTCGATCTTGTCGTTTATAGACTTGCTCTTAAAAGAAGTGTAGTTCTTCATGCCGCAAACCTCACACTTAAAAGCGATTATATTTCTTTTTACTTTTGCCATTGTATTTCGGGATCAAATTAACAATATTGGGAAAATACTCCGTATTATATTGGAAATAATAAAGAAGGTCAAACAGGTTTAGATAGGAATAAAAGCCTTTTAGGTCAAATAGGGTGGAGCTGGATCTGAGAATCGAACTCAGGACCTCATTCTTACCATGAATGTGCTCTAGCCAACTGAGCTAATCCAGCCCAAAATATAAGCAATTTCGGTATGCAGAGGACTGGATTTGAACCAG